>JAQUOA010000021.1 GCA_028749215.1 Bacteroidota bacterium | reverse complement strand
GCTTGATCCAAAAGATTCGCCTGCTCGCGCAATTTTTCATCTTTTGTTTTTCGTTCGGTAATATCAACGACAATAACTTCAATTGCCGGCTTGCCGTGAAATTCCGAAAGGACGGCAGAAATTTCTGCCCAATGAAGTTTTTGCTGCTTATCGTACACTGCAAATTCGTACTGCCCTGGAACCGATTCGCCTTGCAGCCGCCGCGCCATATTGTTTACGATGGTTTCGCGGTAATTAGGATGGACGGTTTCAATAATCTGTTCCGGCGTAAGGGCAAGCACTTCTTCCAGCGAAGTATACCCCACCATTTCAATATATTTTTTGTTGGCAAAAACAATTTTGCCGTCTTGGAAAATAAAAAAACCATACAACGAATTTTCTACCAGCGACCGAAATTGCCTTTCACTTTCAATCAGCGCCTGTTCATTCTCCAGCTGAGTCCGTCGCATTTCGGCATCTCTTAATTCCCTTTCAATAATAATCGGCAGACGATTGAGATTATCTTTGAACAAATAATCCTGCGCCCCTTCTTTCATTGCTTGAAGGGCAATTTTTTCATCTGCCACGCCGGAGACAAATACGAATGGAATATCTAACCCCGTATTTTTAAGGATGTGTAATGCTTCAAGTCCGTTAAATTCGGGAAGCTGGTAATCCGAAATGATGAAGTCCCACGTCTCTTCTTTTAACGCTGTTTCTAATTCTTGCGAAGATTCAATTCTTTTGGCACTGACGTTGTAACCCGCTTGAATGATGTTATACAAAATCAGGGTTTGATCGTTTTCGGAATCTTCGATCAGCAGCAGATGCAGATGTGATTTCATAAGAAGAGTACGTTCAGAAGGTTTGATGAGTAATAGTCAGGACGTATGTTTCAAAAAAATAGAGAGCCAATCTTATCTCTCTAACCAGTAGTAAGGTACTGAAAAATTATGCCAAGTGTAAAGAATGCTTTCTTATTTATGCAATTCTTTTCGGGTCTTTCTCGCACATAACAAGATTTTCACCAATTTTTCTGGTGTTTTTGGCAATATTTTTCGGCACGATTTTTTGATATTCGAAGTGTAATAGTCACCATTAAGAGCAGACCATGACCCAAGAACAGAAGAAATTAGTGCAAATCAGTTTTGCTTCACTGCACAACCAGACAGATCGTTTATCTGACCTGCTGTATAAAAAATTGTTTGAACTTGAACCAAAAACCCAAGTACTCTTTCATGGCGATATGAAAGACCAAGAGCAGCGGTTGATACGGATGCTGCACATTGCCGTTGACGATATCAACGACCCTCAGCTTATTCAGCCCAAGTTGTACACGTTAGGAATGATTCATCACTCCTACGGCATCGAAGCACATCACTATACATCTTTTGGCGAAGCGCTCATCTATTCACTGCGCACGATGCTTGGGAAAGAATTTACGCCTCAGCTCGAAGAAGCATGGCGAGCCGCATATCGGTATCTGGCATCGACCATGTTCAATTTTCCCCATCATGAACAAGATGTTCAGGTTCCTCACAATTAACGGCAGATGACCGTCACCTTTAAGGTGACAGTCATCGCAACAATTATGGGGAACGAAGTATCTGATGGTTTGTGTTAATATTGATGAGTATATTAAACTTGATGAAGAAACCGTTTATCATATTATTTTTGCTTCTCTACTTGGCGCTCAATGTCGGCGTGAACATTGCAATTCATACCTGCGGCGGTGCTTCGGAAGCTTTGTTGGTCACATCGGAAGCAAAAGATCCGTGCGGCGATGGTATGCCAATGCAAGACATGTGCTGCACGACAGAATTAAAGACTGTGAAACTTGACGATTCGCAAAAAGTTTCGCTTTCCGCTGTTGAAGAAAAACTTCTTGCAACAATCGAAGTTCCGGTTGTCAATGTTTCCCCGCTGAACAATCAGCCTTCGTCATTCGTCATTTTAACCGATATCTCTCCTCCTCCACATAAAGATTTCCAAATCTCCAATTCTATTTTCCTTATTTAAATTTTCTGCGAACTCAGCGTTCTCTGCGGTGAAGTAATTTTAAACCACGGATCCGCCACGGCGGACAAGTTCACAGATTATTTTACATAAGGAAAAACTATGAAAACGAAATTTCTCATATCCATTATTACATTTTCTCTCCTTTCTGCATTTGCTTTTGCCGGCGATGAAGTTACGGAAGCAAAATTCAAAGTCTTCGGCAACTGCACAGAATGCAAAGCCCGCATTGAAGGCGCGTTGAAAATTAACGAAGTAAAATCTGCCACGTGGGATGTAAAGAAAAAAATTCTCTCCGTCGCCTATCAATCATCGGCCATCACCCTTGATTCTCTCCAAAAACGAGTTGCATCTGTCGGACACGATACGGAAAAATACAAAGCGACCGATGAAGTGTACAACGAACTGCCCGGCTGTTGCTTGTATCGCGGCGAAAGTACAAAGCACTGATTTTTCTCGCAACCTAAAGAGTGCGGTTACCAATCATTATTCCGGTAACCGTACGCTTTAGCAGGGCAAAATTCTTTTGGAGAGATTATGATTGAAAAAATTATTGATTGGAGCGCGAAAAACCGCTTCACTGTTTTATTGGTGTATGTGGTCATCAGCGGATTTGGCGTTTACTTTGTGGCGAATCTTCCTGTCGATGCAATTCCTGACCTTTCAGAAAACCAGGTGATCGTGTTTACGGAATGGATGGGACGTTCGCCGGAAATTGTTGAACAACAAATCACCTTTCCTATTTCTTCCGCATTGCAAGGGCTGCCAAATGTAAAAGCTGTGCGTGCAACATCAATGTTCGGCATGTCGTTCGTGTTTGTGATCTTTGAAGACAACACCGATCTCTACTTTGCGCGCAACCGTGTATTGGAAAAACTTGCGCAAGTGCGTGCACAGCTTCCATCAAGCGTTACACCGGTTCTTGGTCCTGATGGAACGGGCGTTGGTCACATTTTTTGGTACACGGTGGAAGGAAAAAATTACGACCTAGCAACTTTGCGTTCAATTCAAGATTGGTATCTGCGCTACAAACTTGTTTCCGTCGATGGTGTTGCTGAGATCGCGAGCATCGGCGGGTTTGTAAAACAGTATCAAGTGGATATGAATCCGTTGAACATGCGTGCGTATGGAATTACCGTTGCCGATGTTGTGCGCGCCGTGCAGCAAAATAACAATGAAGTCGGCGGCAAGTTGATTGAAATCAGCAATGCCGAATATTTTGTCCGCGGACAGGGATATATTTCGTCGGTCGGTGATATTGAAAATATTGTTCTCAAACAAACCGACAACGGGATTCCTATTTTACTGAAGCAGGTCGCCGCTGTTCAACTTGGCGGAGATATTCGCCGCGGGTTTTTAGAAAAGGACGGCAAAGGTGAAGCGGTCGGCGGCATTGTCGTCATGCGAAGCGATGCAAATGCGCGCGAAGTCATTCAAAAGGTGAAGAAGCGAATTGAAGAAATAAAATCAGGACTGCCGGAAGGTGTGGAAATTGTTTCGTCCTACGACCGATCAACATTGATTGAAGCGGCAGTCGGAACTCTTGAACGTACATTGATTGAAGCAAGCATCGTCATTGCCATTGTCGTGACAATTTTTCTTCTTCACTTTCGTTCCATTGTTCGGATCCTCATCGAAATTCCTGTCTCGGTGCTCATGAGTTTTATTCTGATGTATGCCTTTAACATCACCTCAAACATTATGTCGCTCGGCGGAATTATTTTGGCCATCGGAGTGATCGTGGATTCGTCTATTGTACTGGTGGAAAATTCCTACCGGAATATTGCCCACGCCATTTCCATTAAAGGCCATCTTACCACAGAGGAATATAAATCTATTTCCATTATGTCGGCGAAGCAAGTCGGCAGAGCAATTTTCTTTTCGGAATTGATCATTCTCGTCGGTTTTCTTCCGGTCTTTTTACTTTCAGGACAAGAAGGAAAATTGTTTCATCCGCTGGCCTACACAAAAACATTCGTGATGATTTCGTCGGCACTCATTGTTATTACGCTTATTCCTGTCTTGATGACAATGTTGATGCGCGGAAACTTTAAACCGGAAAATGCGAATCCTGTAACACGGTTTTTCAACAAGCTGTACGAACCGGTCATTCACACAGTGTTACGTTGGAGAAAAACGACAATCGCACTCAACATTCTTGCACTGCTCATTACCGTGCCGATGATTTCATCTATCGGTTCAGAATTTATGCCGCCGCTTGATGAAGGTTCGCTGCTCTATATGCCGGTCACACTGCCAAATGCATCATCATCAGAAGTGGCAAGAATATTGTCGCTTCAAGATCGCATCATTCGTACTGTGCCGGAAGTACATCATGTGCTTGGAAAAGCGGGACGCGCAGAAACAGCAACCGATAATGCGCCGACCAGCATGATCGAAACCATTATTATGTTGAAACCGAAAAATGAGTGGCGGCCCGGAATCACGAAGAACGACATCATTCAAGAACTCGATGCAAAATTACAAATTCCGGGTGTTCGTAACGGCTGGACTCAGCCGATCATCAATCGTATCAATATGCTTTCTACCGGCGTTCGTACAGACATCGGATTTAAAATATTTGGAGAGCGGTTAGACTCGCTTGAACATTATTCGATCAAAGCTGAACAGATTCTGAAAAAAGTTAACGGTGCAGCGGATGTTGTTGCCGAACGAATCGGCAGCGGCTATTACGTTGATATGGTTCCGAAAAGAGAAATGCTTGCCCGTTTTGGAATGAGTATCGGCGATGTGCAGGACATTATCAACACGGCTATCGGCGGACAAAATCTTGGAACGGTGATTGAAGGACGAAAACGTTTTCCAATTCGTGTGCGGTTTGAACGAGAGTACCGGGACAATATTGAAGAATTGAAAAATCTTTTTGTTCCTATCCGTTCCAGCGGAACAATTTCTGAAAGCACGACAGAAAGCATGAGTGACGGCGGATCGCAATCATCATCACCATCGGCAATGCCGTCGGGAATGAGCAGCACGCAAGTTCAACAACGCACTCCGCAGACAACGCCATCACAGTCATCCATTTTTGGACAACCCAATAACGATGTTACCTTCATTCCATTATCGCAGCTTGTTGATATCAAGATTACAACAGGCCCGCCGATGATCAGCAGTGAAAATGGACAATTGAGAGCAATTGTGTATTTAAATGTGCGCGGGCGCGACATGGGAAGCACCATGGAAGATGCAAAGAAAGCAATCGCCGATGGATTGAAACTTCCATACGGCTATTCGTACACATGGAGCGGTCAATACGAACATAAGGTTCGCGCGCAAAAAACGATCACATTCATTATGCCAATTGTTTTTCTGCTCATCTATGTTCTGCTCTATTTCACATTCAAAGATTTCACGGAAGCGTTTGTCGTGATGTTGTCAGTTCCGTTTGCACTCATCGGCGGTGTGTATATGATCTATGCGCTCGGATATAATTTTTCCGTCGCCGTGTGGGTCGGATTTATTGCGCTTTATGGAATTGCCGTTGAGACCGGTGTTGTAATGGTCGTGTATCTGCACGAAGCACTCGACCGACGATTGAAGGAACACAAAGCAGGAAAACGCGGACCAATAACGGTGCAGGATATTTACGATGCAACTGTTGAAGGAGCAGTACTTCGGTTGCGTCCGAAAATAATGACCGTCATTACCGCCATGGCCGGACTGTTGCCGGTGATGTGGTCAACAGGTGTCGGTGCGGATGTGATGAAACCGCTCACCGCGCCGATGATCGGCGGTTTGTTTACTTCTGCCGTGCACGTGCTGATCGTGACTCCGATTTTATTTGTGATGATGAAAGAGCGCGCCTTGAAAAAAGGAACACTTGAAATTTCAAAGATGGCAGATTTTATAAAGGAGGGTGAATAAATGAAACGAAATATTTTCACAATAACTTTCATCGCTCTTCAACTTTCCCAACTTCACGCTCAATCTATCGATTCGTTGGTGCATGAAGCGTTACAAAATAATCCACAATTGCGTTCACTGGAATTTCAAATCACTGCGGCAGAGCGAAAAGCAGAATCAGTCGGAGCACTTCCTCCCCCGAGTGTTGGAGTTGAGTTTTCACAAATACCAACATCCAGTGCGAATGTGGTGAACGGAGCAATCTCGAATAATATTTCCGTTTCACAAATGTTTATGCTCGGGGGAAAACTCGGAGCCATGTCTGAAGCAGAACAAAAACGTGCAGATGTCATACGCAGCAGAATGAAAACAACGCTGACGCAGCTTCGCAACCAAGTGCAGCAAACATATTTTCAACTCTGGCTTGTGGATCGAAAGTTAGAAACTCAGCGGCGCATCCTCCACATTCTGCAAAAATTGAATTCGATTGTCGAAGGGCTTGTTTCAGTGAATCACTACAGCCAGTCCGATGCCTTTGCACTTCAGGCAGAGAAAGGAACATGGGAAGCAAAATTACTTCAATTGGAAAGTGAAAAGAAAGCGTATCTGTATTCACTGAACGTTCTTCTCGGCCGCAACAATGTGGCGCAAGAAATTGTGATTGATTCAGTGCTGGCTCCAGTTCAACCAGTGCCGAACGCAGAAGCATTGAGCCTGGCATTGCTGAATAATAATCCTTCGCTGGCTGAAATGAATTCCATGATCAGCATGAACCAAGCAGAGATTTCTGCTGCACAGAAGGAAAAATATCCCGACTTGATGGTGCAGGGAATGATTATGCGAATGCCGCAGGGAATGCTGCTCACCGCTGGTTCACAAATAACTGCCGATGTTATTCAACGCAACATTGCGATGACTCCTGCATCAATGAATGGACCAGATTGGATGTATAGTGTGATGTTTTCGGTTACGCTTCCTTTTGCGCCGTGGTCTTCTGCTCGGTACGCGGCAAAAGAAGACGAACTGCAAGCATCAAATCAAAGTATCGAGTTCGAACGATTGAATATGAGCAGGATAATGACCGCGCAAATCCAAGAAATGTATGTGAAATATGAATCAGCGCAACGGCGCGGTGAAAAATATCAGAACGATATCCTTCCGCTTTCCCGCAAAACCGTGGACGCCTTATCAGGATCATTTCAATCAGGGCAGATTCCCATTACAACAATTCTTGATGCCATGAGAATGCTGGCGATGCGTGAAGAAGAATTTGCCATGGTTATTGTTGATGCTCACATGGCAGCATCCGATATTGAATTTATGGTTGGAAAAGAATTTAAGGAGAATTAAAAATATGAAACACGTAATAATAGCACTTTCACTTTTCTTTGCGTTGATGATTGTTGGTTGCACGAAGTCAGATAATCAAACGCACAACGAACATCAGAACACTGCATCGGCAGCTGAAAAAGAAATATACACATGTCCGATGCATCCGCAAATACATTCCGATAAACCCGGGATCTGTCCGATTTGCCAAATGACGTTGGTAAAGGTTTCTCGTGAACGTGCCGAGCAATCTGACAGCACTGAAAATATGAATGACATGTTGAGTTTAACCGGCCGCGAGACAATTCTTGCAAACGTTGCGACATCGGTCGTAGAAACTGCTCCTATTATTGCTGAAACTCGGGCCTATGGGGCACTCGAAATTCCGGAAACGGCAAAAATAACGGTCAGCGCAAAGTTTAACGGAAGAATTGAAAAACTCTTTGCCAATGCAACCGGTCTTTCTGTAAACGAAGGCTCACCGTTGTTTGATGTGTACAGCCCGGATCTTGTTCACGCCATGAAAGAATATCTTCTCACATTCAGCAGCGATCAATCGTTACAATCGAACGAGGTAAAACAGTCGGCAAAAAAACGTCTGATGCTGCTTGGCCTGACAGAAAAACAAATATCGCAATTGGAACAAACACTTGATGTACCAACCACGATGACATATTACTCGCCGGCAAAAGGAATTGTTCTGCAAAAAAATATTGTCGAGGGACAATACTTTAACGAAGGACAAGCATTATTTGAGATCGCAAATCTTTCTACGCTTTGGGATATTGCCGAGGTGTATGAAAGCGATCTGCCAAACATAAAAATTGGAACAACGGTCGATATAAAAATTGCCAATGCAAATTTAAAATCATTCAAAGGAACGGTGACATTCGTGTATCCTGTTGTAAATCAACAAACACGAACAGTGAAAGTGCGGATTGCCGTTAACAATCAAAGCGGAATATTGAAGCCTAATATGTACACCGAAACAACATTCCAATTACAAAAAGGAAAAGGCGTTGCTATTCCTGCATCGGCTGTACTTCAAACCGGAAAACGAAATCTTGTGTATGTAAAAGTGGGGCACGAAAACCATTTTGAAGCGCGGGAAATTGGATTAGGCGTAAAATTTGGGGGTAAATATGAAGTTACATGGGGATTGGAAGAAGGGGAAAACATCGTTATTAATGGAGGATATTTACTCGATTCGGAAAGTCAGTTGAAGACCGGAAATTCCGCAAGCGGTCATCAGCATCAATAATCATAAGGAGAATGTTTATGGGTACAATAAAAAGTAAAAGCCTGCTGTTCATCATTGCCGGTGTGTTGATGGTATTGTTGAGTTCTTGCATGCACTTGATGATGTCGGACAACCATTCACATTCAGATCACACGATGCTGACAACAAAAGTTTTTTCAAATGATAGCATGGACGTTACTATTACTTTTCCAACACTTACTACAGAAAAGCAATCCAAAATTGTTATTGAAATATTGAATGCAAGCACAAAACAAAACCTTACAGCACAATCCGTTGAAGCAACTGTTTTCATGTATATGAATGGTTCTCACATCGGACATAGGGAAATGAAACACGACGATAATCATGCAATGAATCCACAGGTAATTGCATTAACACTCGATTCATCAGGGCAGCGATACGAAGGAAATTTCACGTTAAAAATGAAAGGATCGTATCAATTCATAATTACCATCGGTGGTGAACATCTATTTAAATTTTCTTTCACTGAAAATATCGGATCAAACTCTTCCGATCATTCAATGGGGATGATGGGCATGGGAAGTTCAACCCAGACGTATACCGTGCTTGGCGCGATTGCAATGATTGGAATAATGGTGGTGATGTTCACGGTTCGCGGTGGAATGTTTTAGGTGGATAATTCGTAACAATAAGCGTTGATTTATGGCGGAACAGCGTGGGTGTGATTGAAAAGGAGAAAATAAGAAAAAAAATCACCCGCCCTCTCCCTACACAGTGAAGAGGCGAGTGGCTTTCGATAGACTCTTATTTTATCATGACCATTTTTTTCATCATCTGTTTTCCGTTCCATTCTAAACGGACAAAATACATTCCAGAAGAAAGATGTGATGCATCGAACGTAACAGAATATGTTCCTGCCTTTTTTACTTCATTCACTAATGTCGCTATTTCTTTTCCAAGAACATCATACACTTTTAATACCACGTGATGGGCCTCAGGCAATTGGTACCTGATCACGGTTGAAGGATTAAACGGATTGGGAAAATTTTGTTCTATTTGAAATTTTAGAGGAAGATTGTCTCCCGTAAGTTTTACAGAAGTGGCCGGACTAAAATAAACCGCAAGTACATGCGCCAAACCGTTATCGGCAAACTTTGCAAAACATTTTTTTGAAAGAGAGTCGAACGCCCACCCTTTTGCAGTAAAGGTTTGAATGGAATCAAAAGTCACTGCATGTAACCGACTGCCATCCAATACAACGCTGTCAGGGCTCGAGGTAACCCAATTGAATTCAGCAAGCCAATCGCGCTGCGGCACGGCATACGTACCGAAACGGGTGCCAATGGTAATCAATGCCCGCTGATCAGTACGGTCATGCATAATTGTTTCGGTACTAAAAATTCCTTTTTCGTAATCGTACGTTATGCCATCATCGTCGTATACCGTGCACCCTCCGCTTCCCCCAGGAAAACTGCTGAGGATCAAAGTCTTTTGCGCTTCAGGTGCATCAACATGTTGTGCGACAGGAGACATCGGAATAATGGAACCTGCTCTTACAAAAATTGGAATGTCGGATCTCGTCACCGGAACAGTGTACGATGTAATCCCTGCAAAATATTTTCCTGAATTGAAGTCATACCAATTCCCTTCAGGCAGATACACCGTTTGTTGCGTTGCTCCTGCATTCACAACGGGAGAAACAAGAAGGCTGTTACCAAACATCCATTCGGAAGAAAGATTTGTCATCGTGGGATCGTCGGGATATTCCATAATGAGCGGACGAACAATTGAAACACCGGTTACATGATTTTCGTGTGCAGCGGAATAAATGTACGGCATCAATCGGTACCGCAGACGAATGTACTTTGTGGCAATAGCTTCTCCTTCAGTTCCATAATTCCATGGTTCACGTTCTTGTCCATTTGTTCCGTGAACACGAAACACCGGAGCGAATGCGCCGAATTGAATCCAGCGAAAATAATTTTCATAATTCGGTAACCCTGAAAATCCGCCGATGTCCATTCCCCACCACGAAACGCCGAGCGTGAGACTTGAAATCATATACAAGCGCTGATCTGCCATAGATTGAAAACCGGTGTTAATATCTCCCGACCACAATGCGTACGCATATCGCTGGGCGCCTGTATAGAAATTTCTGTTGATTGACCAGACGCGATTATTATTGAATGCTCGCTGCCCTTCATATTGACTTCGCTGCATTTGCATAAACATCAAGTTGCCGCCGTATTCATCTGCTTCATCGTTCCAGTAGCCGGTCATTCCTTTTGTGTACGAATTTCCCTGCACGGCAAAACTTTCCCAAAACCATGTACGGGTTTCGGGATTATGAAAATTCAGACGACCAACCTGTTGTCCACTAAAGTAATCTGTTACGTAGTCAACAAAAAAATTATGGTTTTGACAGAACAATCCTTGCACTGTATTCATCTGCACTCGCGGTTTGCGAATCCCCATCAGGTGCATGCCGTATTTTTTCAACGTATCAACTATGACTCCAGATTGACCGTCGGGAAATTTCGATCCCCACCGAAACTCGCCGTAGTTATCTTTACCCCAATCCATCCAATCAAAATCAAGAATGTAGGCATCGATTGGAATTAATTTTTCCCGGTATGTCCGAATGTCGCTGTATAATTCAGCCTGATCAATTCCCCATTCGGTGTTGAGAAATCCGAGCGTGTATTTTGGAAACAACGGAGGGAAACCGGTTACTTCATGCATTCCTCGGATGATTTCTTTCGGATATCCAACAAAGAAATACAATTCAAGATCTCTTTTCAGTGGAGATCCGGATCGGGAAAAAGAGAACGATGTTCCGCTTATATTGATTGAACCACCATCGGCATCGGCAAGAAATCCCCATCCTTTCGTTGTCCATGCAAACGGTCCGCCCGCCTGTCCCTGGTTTCCCGCATAGATGTTGGTAAGATCTTGAGTCGGTAAATCTCCTTGCGATCTATTGTGCACTCCGTAAAATGTTCCGCCCGATGTCGTAAGAACAATGCCGTTTTGCTGAAGGCCGCCAACAGCAGGTTCTTCGCAAAGCAACGGGCCGCTTATTTTATGGAGGTGAAAACGGAGTGGGTTGCGGTTAATATCTATCCTGAAGTTTGCAGTTGTTATTCGGAGCAAATCACCTGAAGTGTCAATGTTTGCACCTGTTGCAGTCCATGATGTTTCGGCAACAACAAGTGTATGCGGATCATGATTTCCGTTTGGCAGGTAATGAACCATCAGGATATTGTCGGCACATACTTTAAAAACGACAACGTTTGTGTCTGCAGACAGGATCAATGCATTGTCAGCGATCTGAATTTTTGTGACATTCCCAATGACTTGTGCCCGGACATTTTGATTCAAATAAAGCGATAACGCGGCAACTATGACAATAAATGAACGCATTCGAACCATAAACTTTTTCTTAATTTGTTGGGAATTATTTTATCAACATCATCTTCTTTAGCTGCTGTTTTCCATTCCACTCTAAGCGTGCAAAGTACAATCCTGAAGAAAGTTGCGATCCATTAAACTGTACGGAATATGTTCCTGCTTCTTTCGCTTCGTTCACCAACGTTGCCATCTCTCTTCCGAGCGCATCGTATACTTTTAATGAAACATGGTTGGTGCCTGGTATTTGATAGCTGATCACCGTCGAAGGATTGAATGGATTGGGATAATTCTGCATCAACGCAAAATTGGTTGGAAGATCTATTTTTGATGAAGCAATGCTATTCACAATCTGCGGCTGATACGTTATGGCAAACAGACCGCCGGTATTTGCGGGAAGGGTGATTGTTAATTGATCGGAAGAAAAATTGCTGTACACGACGCCATCTTTTTTTATTCCGCTGATCGTTAGTGAACCACTCGGCAGACCGATCGGGCGAAGCGCAAGTGTTCGATCACCATTCTCTGCCTTAAAACGATAATATAGTACAGCGTGTTCTTTCTTTACTAATAATTTACCGTACAGATATGAATAGTAGCCTGTTTCAATGGAATGATAGGCTGCTTTTCCATCGTTCCCCTTCGTTGTTCCCCACGCAACAATTCTTCCGCCATATTTATTTGCATCCGCAAAAACATCTCCGTACACATGATCAACAAAATATTTCATAAAGAAGTCGAGCGTTTCATCTGCCATCTGCAAATATTTTTCTTTCCCGGTCAATTGATACAACATCAATCCCGACGTAACGGCTTGTTCCATTTGCCACCATGCTTTTGCCGTATCTTGTCCATACATCATCATCACTCCGGTTGTACGGTCGTAATCCTTATACGGTCCGCCGTTCTGATGATCGTATCCCTTATCGAGCACGGACTGCACAAGCTGTTCTGCGGTGGAAAGGTAAAGCGGGTTTTTTTCCAATTGATAAATACGTGCAAGACACCATCCTGTTTTTAAAACGTGCCCCATGATCGTTCTTTTTTCATCGTTACTGTTGCTGCTCTTAATCTGCCACGTAGTCGTGTATTTTTCCGCAAAACCGATCTGTTGCGACGCCGCGCTTGCTGCAAGATGATTGATCATATTATCCGCAAGTTGTAGCAGCCGAGTTTTGTATTTTTGTTCCCCTGTCATTAAATAGAGGTGGAGCATGTGGGTAGTAACAGCATCAACCGTTGCATTAAAACTTTTGCCTGAGGATGATGTGCCATCGAACTTCACGGAATCGTAATATCCAAAATTTATTGCGCTTGAATCCCAGAAATGTTGTTCATTGTAATCATAACTTTTCATCAGCCAGTTAAAATCGTTCGTATCACGAGTTGCTTCATACATTGCTGCGATACCCAGCATTGCATAATCCTGATGGTATGCAGTTTTATTTGACGTAAGCTTTGTTGCCGTTCCTATACTGCTGATATCATTATTCCATCCTCCGTACGTCTTATCCCACCCGTATTTGTACATAAAATCTAATCCATATCGGGCATAGCGAAGATAACTCGTATCGCCGGTCATTTGAAATGCGCGGGTAAAGCCATACGCATCGCGCGATTGGTTTAATGTGTTCTTAATGGTAGAACCGGAAAGATTTCCCACTTGATTGATGTTAACATAAAATCCTCCGTATGTAGGCTCGTATGCTTTCATCCAGAACTTTGCACAGCTGTCAACGTAACCGAAATTCATTTCCGGAGTCTGCAGGTACTGTGATTTGAATTGATATTGAGATACCATTGATTGAGTAATCAAGGCCGCCAGAAGTATAATTTTTTTCATGTCATCACTATTGTTTGTCGATAAATACGTAACAAGCTATTCTAATTTTGCCGGGATGTCAACAAAAGATTAACCATGCATTAGATAAACAGGTCTGATTGTTTTTAGTTACTTTAATATTCGATATATTCATTCATGAAACTTTCGACAAAAATCATTACAATCGTCAATCTTCTCGTTTCATCAATAACTGTTTTGGTGATGCTGGTAACGTCGTTTGAGCAGTTCCATGGAAAATATCTTCCGTCATTTATTGCTGCCCAAAAATTTGCGTTCCCTCTCCTGGTGTCATCACTCGGATTAATCTTTCTTGTGTTCTTCGAGCCTGAACAGATAAAAAATACCAAGGTCATGACTGCGTTTCGAGTGTTCTTTCTTTTCACGTTGGGACTTTTTGTCTATTATATCGTTACCCTTGATCAATCTGCACTGTCTTGGGATACGGAATTAATATTCGGTGTACAGACGGCCTCTTTAGTTGTTGCATCTGGATTGCTCTTTTATTTGAAACCGGACTCAACGCAAAGCAGTGATTAGTTTGCACTGGAAAAATCTTTCTCCTTTTTCGTATATTATTTTAAACATTATCCATTATTAATTATACATTGCTTTTATGATTCTTTCCGACAAAAAAATTCTTGAAGAAATGAAAAACGGCACCATTATCATCAAGCCGTTTAACCGTAAATTTCTCGGCTCCAACAGCTATGATGTGCATCTGGGAAAATATTTAGCAATGTATGAACATGAAATTCTCGACGCAAAGATCCATAATAAAGTACGGCACTTCGAGATTCCAAAAGAAGGGATCATCCTCGTCCCAAGCAAACTGTATCTTGGCGTCACGGAAGAATACACCGAAACGCTTGCTCACGTGCCTTTCTTAGAAGGAAAAAGTTCTATCGGCAGGTTGGGCATTGATATTCACGCCACGGCCGGCAAAGGAGATGTTGGTTTCTGCAATACATGGACACTGGAAATTTCTGTACGTCAGCCTGTCCGTGTATACGCCGGCATGCCGATCGGCCAACTGATTTATTTTGTTATTGAAGGCGATGTGGAAGTGCTTTACAATAAAAAGAAGAACGCAAAGTACAACGGAAGAACCATCAAGCCGGTTGAATCTATGATGTGGAAAAATTTTAAGAAGTAAATTCGTTCTGTTTGAAATGAAAGTGGAAATATCGCCGTAAATCGGACATTTTTATCTTTTTGCTTGTGTCTCCTTCTCCCTTTCTGCATATTTGCTTATACTTTTGTCAATTATTGGGGATTCGTTATGCACGAAAACAGTCTTGAAGTCAACGTAACTTCGCCGCAATTTGAAGTGGTGAAGAGCTTGGAGCAATTTGTCAGCGACAATATTCCTACGCTCTTGAAGCCAATAGAAGAAAGTTGGCAGCCTGCGGATTTCTTCCCCGATATGAGCAAAGGTAATTGGAAAGAAGAATTAGAAAATTTTCGAAAGCCTGCTCAGGAATTACCTGACGATGTTTTGGTGGTGCTTGTCGGAGATATGATCACAGAAGAAGCATTGCCAAGTTACCAAACATGGCTCAATCGTTTTGCCGGAGTGAATGACAAGACAGGAACCGATGCAACCGGATGGGCAAAGTGGAGCCGTGGTTGGACATCGGAAGAAAACCGTCACGGCGATATCCTCAACCGTTATTTGTATCTCACCGGCCGAGTGGATATGCAGTCGGTGGAAAGAACAATTCATTATCTCATCAACAGCGGATTCAATACCGAATCAGGCAACGATCCGTACTTAGGATTTATTTATACATCGTTTCAAGAACGCGCAACAAAAATCTCTCACCGCAATGTGGGCGTGTTGGCAAAAAAAGCGGGCGAAGAAAGACTTCACAAAATGTGCGGACTGATTGCCGGCGACGAAGCGCGACATGAAAAAGCCTATAAACTTTTTATGTCTAAAATTTTTGAGCTTGATCCGAAGAATGCCATTCTTGCCTTTGCAAAGATGATGAAGCAGAAAGTGACCATGCCTGCCACGCTGATGTTCGACGGAAAAGACGTGAACATCTACTCCAAATTTTCAAACGTGGCGCAAAAAATTGAAGTGTACACAGTAACCGATTATTCACAAATCATCCAACACCTTGTAGAAGAATGGAAGATTGCCGGTTTGCAAGGCCTGTCCGATGCAACGGCGAAAGCGCAGGACTATCTATGCACGCTTTCTGAGAGGTATGCGAAACTTGCCGAGCGCATTAAAATTTCCGGCAGCGCTCAATTCAGTTGGATCTATGATAGAGAAATATCACTCAGCGACAGCAATCTTGTAATCCAAAACGCTTAAACTTCTATTGCCTTCCAAAGGTGTACGTCACTGATGAGAGAAAATTTTGAGAATATTGAAACTTGCTTACGCCAATAAACGTTCATATATTAAAACAACGCTACTCTAAGCCAAACACCCGGATGATATCTGGGAAACCTTTCATCGGTTGTCAGAAATGACGGGGCTTTCTGGGCGAATAAATTTTGCCTGCATTATATGAATTCCGACTTCATGTCGTTGAAGGGTATCCTTCTTAGTATAGTGGCGGGCTTAATTTATTTTTAGAGGTTAATTTATTTCGATAAGTGTAGTAATGTTTGTTCCCTTCATAATTTGCCGTATCATAAATATCCACAACAAGTGATACTTTCTCTTCAATAAAATTGTAATAACGCATTTCACCTTTTTCAAAGACGCGTTGAACTGCCCAGCATAAGTAATCTGCAATATTCAGCAACGGTTCGGTTTTATGGTTTTGAACATCAAAAACAATATTTGTTGTTATTTCCTTACGAGGTTTATTCTTTTGAAATCGTTGCATTGCTTTTTGTCGTGCAAGTTCAAGAGTTGCATTCTTGGTTGTGTTTCCGCGTTCTGCGATGTGAAGAATTAATTTTTCACCGCCCTTAAATTTATTTTTGAGGAGATGGGAAAGAAGATCAGCATAATATTCAGCTTCTTTGTTGTTATGCTTTCGCAAATAGATTTCAGGAATTTTTCTTCCATTGACAGCCTCAAAACTGCAATCAATGGATTTGATGTACTCATAAAATATTTTTCGTATTTCGGGTATGTCGTCTGATGCATGGAAATAGAATCCACCATTTTGAATTTTCTTTTGGACGCTGTGAATATCTTTGAAATACGAATCCTTTTGAACTTGCTGTTGTAATAGTTGCACACTGTCTCGCAATTGAGCAAGTGGTGTTTTAAATTTCACCATACCAAGAATAAAGCAAAGCGAAACCCCCTCCTTTATTCCAATAATGGGGATTTTCCCTTTTCCAAAGAATGTTGTGTCCCCTGCTTCATCAAGAAAGCGATGATGGGTTTCTGTTTTATTATTTTGAGAAACTTCTTCCATTGCTATTATAATTCATCTTCTCTCACTTCACCAACTCCACCCACATAAAGTGGACAATCCTTGTTCGCGCTTTTTTGTTTACACTTCTTCCGCTACAATCACTTCTTCTCCCAACATATCAATAATCTTCACCGCCACAGTTGTTTTGTTTTTTGCAATTGGAATTTCGTATTCTCCGATAACAAAATCGTTTTTCTTTTCGGGCACATCGGAAAGTGCAATGGTAAATACCTTGCCGTCATAGTTCGGGTCAATCATCACGCAGTCAACCATACTGTGCCAATCAGTAATTTGCGGACGAAGCGGTCCTTCCTGCTGGCCTAACCGCTCGATAATTGCGGGCGAGATGAAATTTTCAATCACGATTTTCGCTTTCTCTTTTTCTCTTTTGATGGAGACTTTTGCACTGGCAGGCTTGTGCTCAATGAACTTGCCGTATTTTTTGTCAGTACGAAGTTCAATCAATTCCATTTTATTCGGAAACTCCTTTGCCTTTCTCATTTTATTCCACTCGGCAAGCCACGCATCGGTGGCAAGTTCTTTTCCGAGGGCAACGACAGTAATATCACGTGTTTCGTTTGGACGAACCTTCAATTCATTTTTGATTTGCTCTAAATCCAACTGCGTAACGGGATGATTGAATGGCACAATCTTCACAAGTTTTTTGCCAAGAGTTCCTTCAAAGAATGAATCTGTTTTTGTGCGAGTGATACCGATATGCTCACACGCAAGATTAACCGCTTCGTTGTGTTGAATTTGTAGATCATAATCGTTTACTCGGTATACCGAGAACGAATATTGCGCGGGGAGAATTGGTTGGGTTTTACTATCTTCACCAAGTTCAAGCTTCCCTTGGTGAGATTTCTTTTTCTCTTCTTCAATTTGCTCAGTAATAATTGTTTGCAGACGCTTGCTTGTGGTTTGTATTGCTCCTTTGTTGATATCACAGCCAATCCAGCGCCTGCCAAGTTTTTGCGCAACCGCCGCTGTTGTGCCGGAGCCTATGAAACAATCGAGAACAATATCACCTGGATTAGAAGAGGAATTTACAATTCTTTCTAATAGGGCTTCAGGTTTTTGTGTAGGGTAATCACCTCTTTCGGCCGCTTGGCTATTTACAGTTTTAATATCTGTCCAAATAGATTGAATATACATTCCCTTTACTTCATCTAGATAACTTTTTAATCTAGGCCAACCCCCTTCTTTTTCGGGCCAATATATTCTTCCCACCTTTTCAAGTTTTTGTAATTCGCTTATACCAAATTTCCAATGGTTTCCTTTAGAAGAAGGATCAAATCCCCGCCATGGCTTTCCCGACTCACCCGATTTAGTTATTCCTGACTGAGTTGCATCTATTGTTGCAAAGCGACGACCATCGGGTTCTTTATATATATAGTATCGCTCAAGGTAATCTTCATCATGTGAAACCAATAATTGATTAAAAACTAATCCATCACCTTTGGAGTAGAAAAGAATGCTATCATGTATATGATTAAAAGTTTTTGAATCACTTCTAGCAGAAGTTCGTTTCCAAACAATTTCATTTTGTATATTATTAGAACCAAATACTTCATCCATTAAATTTCTTAAAAAATGACTCATGTGCCAATCACAATGTAAATATATACTTCCATCTTCACATAATAGTTCTTTTAAAAGCAACAGTCTATCATACATGAATTGTAAATAATAATCATTCGTCCATATGTCCGTATACTGTGTTTGTTCTCCAAGTGTATAGTTTGCTGCATCAATTTTGGAAGATGCTTTCATCCCTCGTAAATTTACTTTCCTCACATAATCCGCACCGCTGTCAAACGGCGGGTCGATGTAAATCAGTTTTACTTTGCCGCGAAATCCGTTAGCAAGTAAGTGGGCGAGCACTTCTTTGTTATCGCCGTGAAAGAGCAATCCGGTTTTTGGATAGTGCGGGCTCCAGTCGTTCCACACTTCGTCATGCTGAACTTGTTTCAGCATCTTAGACCCCGAAACAAGTTCGGGGTGACGAGTATCGGGTGGTGTAAACTCCTCAATTTTTTGTGCCGGAAACGCGGTAAGGCGTTCGAGTGGTTTCTTTCCCACCCACACCAGCATCGGGCGTCCTTTTGCTTTGGAAAGTTCTATGGTAGTCTGTTTCTGCGGTTGTTGAACGGAAGATTTAACCGCAGTTTGTTTTTTTGTCTTACGGACTTTTTTATAGACCGCAGCGCTTTTATCGCTACTCTTATTTTTTTTCTTTTGTTGTTTTGCCATAACAGTTAAAATACTTTTTTGCCTTCGGTAATATTAATCAACTCTGGAAGCACAAGCACCTGCGGACGTCTTCCGCTTCCCTGGCTGAGCACTTTTAGAATTCCCGCCTCGCGCAGTTTTGCCAGCAATGTTGACATCATCGGTTTGCTTGGCAACCCCTTTTTACCAAACAGATGAGAGCTTTGAAAGATCGGCTTCTTAAAGATCTGATCAAGCAATGGAACGGCAAATTGAGAGTGGGTCAATTCAATGCAACGTTCTTTCAAATTATCGTACAAGGCGAGAATCTTTTGTACGGTCGTAGCATTCTCTTTTGCTTGTTCGTCAACTCCCTGAAGAAAAAATGCAAGCCATTCATTCCATTGAGATGGTTCTTTGCTTAACGCTTTTAATCGGCTTACATATTCGTCTCTGTTCGTTTCCAAATATTTTGAAAGGTAAAACATCGGACGGGTTAAAATATTCTTTTCGTACAGAAAAAGCGGAATGATCATTCGCCCCACTCTTCCGTTCCCGTCTAAAAATGGATGGATCATTTCGAACTGGGCATGAATGATTGCTAATTGCACCAACGGATCGGGGCGGTTTAAGTGATAATATTTTTCCCAATTGTCCAGGCATTCCATAATCACTGCCGGAGACGGAGGAACGTACTCTGCCTGTTCAATAGGTGTTCCCGGTTTTCCAATCCAGTTTTGAATTTTTCTGAATTCGCCCGGAGATTTATTGGCACCACGCACACTGTCAAGCAGAGTGCGATGCAACTCCTTCATAAAGTTTAAATGAAACGGTTTTGCCTTGAGTGCTTTTTCTGCCGTCAACAACGCACGGCGATAGTTCATAATCTCTTGAATATCAATTTTCCGTTCTTCTTTTGCAGGATTTTCTCCTGCTTCAAATTTTAGGACATCGCCTAGCGTCGCTTGCGTCCCTTCTATTTTAGAAGAGAGCACTGCTTCCTGTGTTGTGAGCGGGGAAAGAAGAAGTGCCGGATTAACAATGCCGTGTAAAATACCATCATAGTATGCAAGGGAACGGTTTGCTCTTCCAATAAGAGGAATTAAACTTTCCCAATTTATTTCAGAAATAGGCAATTTTTGAGGGATATATGGCTGCATACTGCAATGTTTAGGTTGTTGTATTTGTGGTAAGTAGAATATACATAAATTATTTTGAGTAAAGCAAAACCGTTTATACTTTACTCAAACTTTTTTGTATATGGTACACTTTACACAAACTTTGGCTATTCTAATGCGCTAAAAACGAGGGCAAAAAAAGGGGATTAATGCCCACGTTCAAATTACGTGGGCGTGCCGTGCCCATGTTTTACAAACTCCCTCACCTCTTTTGTTTTGTCAAAAGAAATTTCATCCGTTGAGGTAAAGATCATTTGGTATTCAAGCATATCGGGGTTCAAACTCTTTAACTCCTGAACAGCAAGCGCTTTCGCTCCGCATTCGCCGTCTATCAAATCGTCCCGTTTGTTTTCCTGTTTAATTTCTACGATCATGCACTTACCGTCTTTACGTTTTACGATAAAGTCGGGCGTGTACTTATGCCATTTGTTGTCGTTGCCTTTGTAGTCCACGGAAAAATCTGTTTTCTTCGGATCGTTAATGGCACCGGTAAAGAAAATATCTTCGACGTGAGACGCTTCAATATCCAAGTGTCCAAGCAGCACTTCCAAAAAACTTTTCTCCGGCGTTGAATCAAAGTTATACGGCGAATAATGGAAACTGAAATCTTTCTTGTTTCGCTCCTGCCATTCTTCCCACGATGTCAGCAATTCTTCTTTGCTAATGGGATAAGAAATTTCGGCAACGTACGAAACAGCACCATCTGCAGAAATTTCTTCTGTAAATCCTTCTTTCTTTATCAATGCTAGCGCATCTTCACGAATAATTTCTTCGATGGAGTATGAACTTGTTTGTTGTTCAATTTGGTGTCGTAGATTTTCAATATGCGCCTCCGGCACTTCTGTGCCATATAACCTTTGCAATTCATCATGAATCGTCCAAACATCCAACCGATACACCGATGAACATTCTATTGCAACATCATACACGCTGCGCATTGGAATATCTTTCACCACAACGCCGGGATCAGCTACTTGCTCCAACGTGTTCGAACCGCCTTCGACAACACGATATGACCTTCGCACAATTGTTGCTTCGGGAACAATATCCGGTTTAACTAATAAGATTGAAATAGATTGTTGTTCTTTTTTTACGATAATTTTTTCAAGTCGTCGGAGTTTGATCGGCGGTATGTCTACTTTACGCAATACTATTCTCGACCATTTGCTTTTTGAAGTCGCATTGTTCAGGTCTGCTATCGACTCTCCATATGTCTGTTTCAACTCATCATCTAATGTTGTACGATTATCTTCAGAAAGATAAATTGATGCTTTCGTTTCATTTCCAGGAACCTGACGCAAACAGCGTGAAGAAGCCTGCAATACAAGATTATTACTGCTCCGAATTTGTCGGGCAAGTGCACAAGCGAACAAGCTTGGGCAATTCCATCCCTCAGTTCCTTTTCCCACAAGCAGTATCACTCGATGCGTCGATGCAGGATCATTCAAACGATTAAATGCATCTATTTCATCTTTGGTCGATTCATTCGTATTGCGAAGGCAAATTGTCGGCGAATATCCGAGTTGAACAAGCGTTGCTTCAATAACAGGGCGCAGTTCTTTTAAATCGTCAGTTTGGGGAAAATAGATAGCTAGTTTTGCTATCGCTCCGTTTGGCAGTGAAACGTTTCCGTACTTTGAAAAGAATTCTGTTATTATTTGAGAGATAAATTTATCAGTATTCTGACTGCCGAAACTATACGAATGAATATTATCCGAAACTTGTTTAAGAATACCGTCACGGATGCCTTCGGAAAGTCCGTACCACGCAACAACATCGCGTAAAATTTGTTTTTTGAAGTAGGGAGTTCCGGTGGTATTCACTACGCAGATGAGATTCGGGCTATTGTGATATAGGTAATCAACAGTCTGACGTACTCGCTTTAGTTCTGTTCCCAATGCCTGACCGTATGTGTGATGTGCTTCATCGGAAAAGACGGCGAGATGCGGAAGCGATGCAATTTTTTGCAAACGTCGGTTTGCAACATCTGTTCGTGCTTCTTCTTCTTTTTCGGCAGGCGCAAACAAACCTAAATCTGACTTACGAATAGTTTCTTTTTGAATGCGGATTTTTTCCGTGTTCGTTACGACGATATTCCAATTGCTATTTGGAATAATGGGAATATCAGGATCACCGTCACGCGTGAATGTCAATTTCACGGTTGCAGAAAACCGTTTGAAGAAACGCGGAGGAAGAATTCGATCATATGGTAAAGAAGCAATTTCGCGCAATGATTGAATAATGGTTGTTCCCGGTGCAAACACAAGAGCATTCTGGATAAATGGACCTTCGGGATATTCATCTGCCATCGCAAATTCTGTTGCGATGATTGCACCAATGAGTGCAGTTTTTCCCGCACCCATCGCTAATGCAAAAATATAACTTGGATATTCAAGAGTAAGCGTTTCTTTTATGGCATCAAGTTTATGCTTGACGGCAAATGAGTCATCAGATTTTATTTTCTGCCAAAGTTTTTCTTCATCAAAGTCTGCCGCTTCAAATGTTTGGCTTGAGATTCCTAACGCTTTTAATAACTCTGTCCGGGATGAAAAGCTATGTTTGTACAATTCAAAAATATGAGGAGTCTTACATTGCAGACGAAGAAACCAGTATGTTTCTAATGCCCTAAATTGCGATTGACGAAGTAAGAACCCGGAGCCTTCCGGCTCTTTTGCCCATTCAAGAATTTCACTAATTGATGAATAATCCGAATTGTTATAGTTCTTAGTTCGCCACTGTGTGACTAACTCATGTAAAGCTTGATAAAGGTGCATGTTGTTTCGTCTAAAATTTTTCTAAAAGTAACCAAATGAATGCGGAGAAGCAAAACAATCTTCAATTGCCTCTCTCCTGTTTTTGCCTTACTTTGTTTCAGTAATATTTTTCATAGTCATACCAAGGAGTTGTTATGAGAACTATAAAAATA
>JAQUOA010000176.1 GCA_028749215.1 Bacteroidota bacterium | reverse complement strand
GAGCTGAAAGGACAGTTTGCAAAATGAAGCAGTGGACATGTCTCACAGCGTTCGTTCTTCTTCTTGGATGCAGTAATCCGTTTGCACCGAAACTTGATACGTCCACAGAATCGAACACATCCATCTTAGGCGACCAGAGATCCATTGACGGCGTCTTTCAAAATTTCAAACAGGCGTACGCATTTCGTGATTCAACGATCTACGGACAGCTTCTTGCACCGAATTTTCTTTTTGTGTATCGTGATTACGACAAAGGTGTGGATGTATTTTGGGGGCATGATGATGACGTTCGAACAACGTACGGTTTGTTCCAAAATGTTCAACGGTTGGATCTGGTGTGGAACACAATCATCTCTGCTTCAGGAGACAGCCTTAAACAAAGCGTCACACGAAATTTTAACTTGACGGTGACATTCAGCCCAAGCGATATTGTGAGGGTTGACGGTTATGCAAATTTAACACTGGAACGCGCACGCGAATCGGATGTATGGCGCATTACACGCTGGCGCGACGAATCAAATTTTTAAATGATGAAGAAAAACTTATTGGTCTCATTTCAAGGTGAATACGGCGCATTTAGCGAACAAGCGGCCGTTGCCTATTTTGGCGCCAGAAGCAAACCAATACCTCGCGAGAATTTCCGCGATGTGTTTGATGATGTAAAAAAAAATGCCTCGCATTTCGGCATTGTTCCTATTGAAAATTCTCTGTTCGGAAGTGTCAGCCAAAATTTTGACCTGCTCTTAGAATATCCGCTGTTCATTGTCGGAGAACTGAAGCTTCGCATCAAGATGAATTTGATGGCGCTGCCGACAACAAAAATCAGCGATATTCATCATGTCTTTTCGCATCCGCAGGGATTAGGGCAATCGGATAAATTTCTTCGTACGCTTCACCATGTCTCTCATCATCCATTTTATGACACTGCCGGTGCGGCAAAAATGATTGCCGAAGAACAGCGCGCCGATGCCGCCGCCATTGCCAGCGAACAAGCCGCTCAGCATTACGGATTAAAGATTCTTCACAAAGGCATCGAAACAGATCATCGAAACTTTACACGCTTCCTTGTCCTTTCAAAAAAACAGGTTCAGCCGAAAAGCCATGCAAAAACGTCGTTGATCTTTGCCACGAAAAATATTCCCGGCTCGCTCTACCATTGCCTGTCAGTATTTGCAGAACAGAAAATCAATTTATTGAAGATCGAATCGCGCCCATTTATCGGAAAGCCGTGGGAATATTTATTTTTTGTTGACGTTGAATCATACCAACAGCATCCGGAATTTGTTACAGCATTAAAGAAAATAAAAAAACTGACATCCTTTTTGAAAATCCTCGGATCATATGAAATTGGGAAAGTGGTAAAATAATATGGCAGTGTTCTACATTCTTAAAGAAGGCTTCTCCGGATTCAAACGCGCACGATTATCGAGTATCATTTCCATTTTTACGATGACCATTTCGCTGCTGCTGCTGGGATTATTTGTCATTATTTACCGCAATACGAACCAGTTCATCCAGGCGTTTCGCGACAAAGTGGAAATGGAAGTTTTCCTTTCTGCTGAAGTGACGGATTCTCTTTCGGCAGGAATGAAAATGCAATTTTTGAATATGCCGGGAATCGTCAGCGCATCCTACATTTCGAAGGACGATGCCGCGAAAATTTTCAAAAAAGAATTCGGGGAAGACATTACCGCAGTGTTGGATTTTAATCCTCTCCCGGCGTCGTTCAAGCTCAAGTTTGCCTCCGACTATAAAAATTCCGACAGCGCAAAAGTGATTCATGATGCACTGATGAAAATCCGGGGTGTCGACGATGTTGTGTATCGAAAAGCATTGCTGGAAATCCTCGATCGAAGGGTAAAAACATTTGTCGGTGCAAGCGCTGCTATCGGCCTGACATTGCTTATTGCGGCAATATTTCTTGTTTCAAATACCATCCGTTTGACCATTTACGCCAAACGGAAAATGATCACCACCATGAAACTTGTCGGTGCAACGCGCGGTTTTATCCGTATGCCGTTTTTAATTGAAGGGATGCTGCAGGGTTTCATCGGCGGAGCACTTGCCGCAGGATTAATTTACGGAATAATATTTGCCGCACAACATTTCGTCGGGAACGATCTTTCAGAATTTTTTACCGTTGAAATTTATTTCTATGCTGCGATGATCCTGTTCGGAATCTTTTTGGGATTGATCGGAAGCGGATGGTCAGTAAAGAGATTTATTTCAGAAAAGATTGTGATGGGTTAATTCCGCCAATCCGATTGCTACGTACAATCGGATTGGGTTATAGAGTAAATCTAAAATTGAGCAGCAACAAATTCTCTATTCAATCGGGCAATGTGAGTCACAGAAATTTGCTTCGGACATTCCGCTTCACACGCATACGTATTTGAACAGCTCCCAAATTTCTCTTCATCCATTTGTGCAATCATTCGTGTTACCCGTTCCACGCGTTCTGCTTTCCCCTGCGGCAGTAAAGCCAATTGTGAAACTTTTGCCGAAACGAATAACATTGCAGAAGAATTCGGGCACGCCGCAACGCACGCGCCGCAGCCGATACAGGCAGCGGCATCAAACGCTTCATCGGCAACCGGTTTGGGGACGAGAATCGAATTGCCATCGGGAATACCGCCCGTTTTTGCGGATGTGTATCCACCAGCGCGCATAATGCGGTCAAATGAAGTTCGATCAACCATAAGATCTTTCAAGACAGGAAATGCGGTCGAGCGCCATGGTTCAATAACAATCTGGTCGCCGTCGCTGAAACTTCGCATGTGCAGCTGGCATGTGGCAATTCCTTTTCCCGGTCCGTGAGCACGGCCGTTGATCATCATGCCGCAGCTTCCGCAAATCCCTTCGCGACAATCGTGATCAAACACGATCGGCGTTTCACCTTTCTTCACCAAATCGGTGTTCACCACATCGAGCATTTCTAGGAACGACATATCGGGTGATACTTCATTGGCAATGTATTCGACAAATCGTCCTTCATCGTTTCGGTCTTTTTGTCTCCAAACTTTCAACGTCAATTTCATTCTCTTGAACTCCTTACTTATAACTTCGTTGTGAGGGGTGAACAGATTCAAATTCCAATTTTTCTTTGTTCAGTTTCGGGTTGCCTGTCTTGCCGGTATATTCCCATGCGGCAACATACGAGAATTTCTTATCATTGCGTTTTGCTTCGCCTTCTTCCGTTTGGTGCTCTTCACGGAAATGGCCTCCGCATGATTCTTCACGGTGCAATGCGTCAATGGCAATCAATTCTCCAAGCTCCATAAAGTCTGCAACGCGCTGCGCTTTCTCAAGCTCGGTGTTGATGTCAAGCGCATTGCCGGTGATCTTCACATCTTTCCAGAACCGTGAACGAATTTCAGGAAGAAGTTTCAAAGCTTTCTGTAATCCGGCTTTATTGCGTCCCATGCCGACATAATCCCACATCACTTTTCCATACTCACGATGGAATTCATCAACCGTCTTGCTTCCATTGATACTCAATAATTTATTGACCGATGCGGTCACGGAATTTTCAGCAGCTTTGAATTCTCCTCCGTTCGCATCAACCGGTGAAAATTTATTGCTGGCAAGATAATCGCTGATGGTGTACGGAGCGATGAAATATCCATCACCAAGACCTTGCATCAGTGCGCTTGCCCCGAGACGATTGGCACCATGGTCGGAGAAGTTTGCTTCGCCAAGAACGAAGAGTCCGGGAATGGAACTCATCAGATTATAATCAACCCACAATCCGCCCATAGTGTAATGCACAGCGGGATAAATGCGCATCGGAACTTGATACGGATCTTCGCCAGTAATCTGTTTGTACATATCAAGCAGGTTTCCGTACTTCTCAAAAATTGCTTCACGTCCAAGACGTTTGATTGCATCGGCAAAATCAAGATAGACCGCCATCTTTGATGCGCCGACGCCAAAACCGTGGTCGCACATATCTTTGGCGCGGCGCGATGCAACATCGCGCGGGACAAGATTTCCAAAGGACGGATACAATCGTTCCAGATAATAGTCCCGCTCATTTTCAGGAATTTGATTCGCCTGACGGTCGTCCCCTTTTTTCTTTGGTACCCACACACGTCCGTCATTGCGCAAGCTTTCGCTCATCAATGTTAATTTCGACTGGTGATCACCGCTGACCGGAATGCATGTCGGGTGAATTTGTGTGTAGCATGGATTTCCGAACAGCGCACCGCGTTTGTGCGCACGCCAGATTGCCGTGGCGTTACTTGCCTTGGCGTTTGTTGAAAGATAAAACACGTTGGCGTATCCGCCGGTTGCAAGAACAACCACATCGGCAGTGTACGATTCAATTTTTCCATTAATAAGATTGCGTGTTACGATGCCGCGAGCTTTGCCGTCAACAACAACCAAATCCAACATTTCATGACGATCATAAAATTTTACTGTGCCGGCGTCGATCTGGCGATTGAGCGCCGAATACGCGCCAAGCAATAACTGCTGTCCCGTTTGTCCGCGTGCATAAAATGTTCTGGCAACCTGCGCGCCGCCAAAGGAACGGTTATCAAGATATCCCGCGTAATCGCGTGCAAACGGAACACCTTGCGCCACGCATTGATCAATAATATTTCCGCTCACTTCTGCCAAGCGATGGACATTTGCCTCACGGGCGCGGTAATCTCCTCCCTTAATTGTATCGTAGAACAACCGGTAGATGCTGTCGCCGTCGTTGGAATAATTCTTGGGGGCATTAATCCCTCCTTGTGCCGCAATACTGTGCGCGCGCCGGGGCGATTCGTGATAGCAGAACGAATGCACATTATAGCCAAGTTCGCCAAGCGAAGCGGCAGCCGATGCTCCGGCTAATCCTGTTCCAACAACAATGATCTTATACTTACGCCGGTTGGCCGGATTGACCAGCTTCATATTGAACTTGTGATTCGACCACTTTTTTTCAAGCGGCCCTTCGGGAATTTTTGAATTGAGTGTCATAGGACTTCCAACTTTTTATTTTGCCAACGCTAACGTGGTGGGATGAAAAAGAATATAGATCGGGATGAGTGCAAACCCGAGCGGTATGATACACCAAAACACCACTGCTATTGTTTCGATAAGCGTAGAATATTTTTTTGTTTTTAATCCGAGAGTTTGAAATGCTGATTGAAAGCCGTGGTACAAATGATATCCTAAAACAATAAAGGAAAAAACATAGAACCACGTATAGTACGGGTTTGAAAATGTTTGGTGCGCTATGGTATAGCCGGAAACATGTTCACCGCTAAGCCGGATATTCCAGAAAAATGCTTTGAGATGAATTACCAGAAAGAGAAACACTAATAAAGCAGTCCCTGCCGTCCACCGTGAAGCAAATTTTGTATTCTCCGCAATTCCATATTCTTTGTATTTGGTCAGACGTGCACGCTTATTCTTAAGCCACACTGTAAATCCGCTCCACGCATGAAGAATGATGCTGGCAAAGAGGATGGCCTCAACGAAACGGAGCGGCAAGTACGCGTATGGATTTGAAGTCAGGAATTCTGAATAGGTCTCAAACGCCGCGCCGCCATCCTGTAGCAGCACGAGAAGATTCCCGATAAGATGTTCAATGAGAAAGATGGTTAAGAAAAGACCGGTCAAACTCATTGTCATTTTCCTACCAACAGATGAATTGTAGAAACTAAGGAATGCTTTCATATCGCAAGAACGATTGGTTGAGAATGAAAAATTTGCTTGTGGAAAGTATAAAAGAAATGATGAAAAATCAATGCAGCAGTAAACAAAAAGATGACTGAAAAAAGAAAGAGTCCACCGCAAAGATGGACTCCTTCTCAATTTAAATTGGTTCTTCCTGAATCTATGAGTTACAAACCAGATAGACTTAATCCCACCCTGTGGCTTTGACCAAAGATGATACTTGGCTCATTCACATACGCATAATCCACAACAAACTCCAACTTCGAGATCTGCATTCCAACTCCCAATCCTGCCGTGAGATATTTGCTGTTGTTGATACCGGCATGCGTGTTCACGACGAAATTATCATTAAATGTTGCTCGGTAACCCGCGCCATAGTTTAAAAATTT
>JAQUOA010000175.1 GCA_028749215.1 Bacteroidota bacterium | reverse complement strand
CAAGCTTCAAACCAATCAAGCTCATCGTCGACCGCAATAAATCAACAACAAACTATCAAATCAGTAATTCAAGATGGTCCTGTAGATCCGAAAGAATATATTGTTGGTCCCGGGGATGTTTTTGGAATTAATGTATCGGCTGCTGCGCCAATAAATCTTCAAATACCTGTAACGCCGGAAGGGACAATAGTTATTCCTACGGTCGCTTCACTGTATGTCTCCGATATGAAGTTAGACAACGTTAAGACAATAATTATAAATGAAATCAAACGGAAGTATTTAGCGTCTCAAATTTATGTAACCTTACTCAATCCCAGAACATTTCTCGTCACCGTAAAGGGAGCTGTAAGCGGCGAACGGACTTTTTCAGTTCAAGCAACATACCGAGTTGATGCAGCTGTTAATTATCATCCGCCGGTCGCGCCCCCGATGACACAGCAACAGAATTCAAGTATGCAGCAAATATCGTATCCTCCTAGTGGAGTGGTTATTGACTCGGTGACAGCACAACGGAAAATCATTATTCAGCATAAGAACGGCACGATTGGGCATGCTGATATAGAAAAGTTTTTTGCAACAGGCAATACGTTATACAATCCACTGTTGCAGGACGGTGATGTGGTGACAGTTCCTAATAAAAATATTACAAAAGATTTTTTTAGTGTGTACGGTGCCGTAAATCGTGAGGGAGAGTATGAATATGTAGAAGGAGATAGCTTGTCAACTGCTTTGAAAATCTCCCGCGGACTTACAGCGATTGCTGACAGTGACAAAGTAGTGATTTCAAGGATGTCGACTCTCGGTAAGTTTTCTTATATCAACATAAACCTAAAAGAGATTCTTTCAGGGAAACAATCCGATATTTTGCTGCAGCGAGGTGATAGAATTGTTGTTTATGAAAATTATAACCAGCATAGAACTTCAAAAATATTTGTTGAAGGAGAAGTGAGGTTTCCCGGTCAATACCCGATAACAGAAGACTCGACGTACCTTGGTGAGATCATACAGCTTGCCGGAGGCATTACCAAAGATGCTTTCTTGCCGACTTCTCAATTGTTTAGACGGACGGTTTTGCAATCAGACCTTTATATTGAGCGGACCGCAAACACTCGTGCAACCATTGCTCCAGAAGAGGATGCCTACTATCAATTCGAAGCAAATGTTCATTTAAATCGTGAACTAGTCGTAACGGATTTTACCGATCTGATTGAAAAGCATGATACAACAAAAGATATACTGTTACGGGATGGAGATCTCATTAGGATTACGAAAAAGAAAAACACAGTGTACGTGTTCGGGCAGGTTCTCAACCCCGGCCATGTATTTTTTGTTCCTAATAAGAATTATCGTTATTACATAGAACAAGCAGGCGGTCTTACTGAATATGCTATCAAAGGAGATATTAAAATCATAAAGGCCAAGTCACGTCAATGGCTTGATCCGAGTGATACGAATATTGAAGAAGGAGATTATGTGTGGGTGCCGAAGGAGACATACAGGCCGTTTGCGTATTATACTACGTTATATAGCCAGATTTTAGGCATTGTTGGAACAGTTGCAACATTGTATTTATTAATTAGGACCATAAAATAAATTTGTGGCGTGCTGAGTTTGTGCTATGATGCACCTTTATATTAGGATTATTTCAAATGGATGAAAATATTGTAAAAGAAGGCAACAGCGATTCTACAATTGTTGGTTCGTCTTTATTAGATTTTTTATTTATCGTCGCTCAAGCTCGTAAATTTCTTTTTATTTTTATCGCCTGTATTACCGGTCTTGCTATCCTTCTTGCTCTTTTTACCCCTAAACAATACAAAGCGTCAGCGTCCGTATTACCGGCTGAACAATCCGACGTCTTAAGCAGCCTGTCGGGAATAACATCATTAGCAAAATCCTTTTCACCTTTTAAAGGATTAAGCTCGATCGCCGGAACAGATGAAATCAGCAAATATGTCGCTATCTTAAAGAGTAAATCTGTTCAGCATAAAGTGATTGATAATTTTAATTTAAGGAAAGTGTATGATTTGGAAAACCAGCCGTTGTGGAAAGTTGAAAAAGAACTATCCGACAATATGGAATTTAAGATAGAAGACGAAGGGAACCTTGTCGTAAATGTTTACGATGAAAATCCAAAATTAGCATCCGAGATTGCAAATTATTTGGTGGACCTTTTGAATGAAGTGAATACTACGCTTCGCGTGACCAACGCAACGGCCACAAGAAAATTTGTCGAAAAAAGGTATTTTCAAAATTTAGCGGATATTACAGACTTAGAAATCAAGATGAAACAGTTTCAGGAAAAGTACGGTGTGATTGCCGTCCCTGAACAAGTTGAAGCGACAGTTAAATCGATTTCTCAATTGTATGTAGATTTGGCACGGGAGGAAGTCAAGTTAAACGTATTGCGGAAAACTGTGGGTGAAGATAACCCAATATTAAAATCGAAAGAAATAGAATTGCAGGAAGTAAAAGCAAACATCAACAAGCTAAGTCAAGGCGACGAGATTACTGCTAATCCTAAAGTTTTAATTCCTTTAAATATCGCTCCAGATTTAATCGGGAAATATTGGAATATCTATAAAAATTTACAAATTCAGTACAAAATTGCTGAGTTTATCACCCCGGTGTATGAGCAATCAAAAATTGAAGAAATTCGTAACACTCCTTCGGTTTTGATCTTAGATAAAGCGTATCCCCCCGAACGAAAGGCAAAACCTAAAATAAGTTTATACGCGTTGATAGGATTCGTTGTCTCCTTTGTCTTGGGTCTCTTTATCATATTTACAGCCGAACTATTGAAGAAGCTTCAACAAATTAATCCCCAAAAATACTCTTACCTCTTAAACGCTATTAAACCCGTTTCTAAATATTTTACAAAGATATTACCGTCACACCGTTCTGCAGGGTAATTAAAAATTCAACAATGCCATCGCCGAAATCTAAAGATGTCAGTTCACTGTACAGCGGAAGAGCAGTAGCGAAAAATACTGTTTATAATTTGCTTGGGTATGGAATTCCTCTTGTTGTTGCCGTCGTGCTGATTCCACCGTTAATAAAGGGACTTGGTGAAGAACGATTTGGAATTTTAAATTTAGCGTGGGTTGTCATAGGCTATTTCAGTTTTTTTGATTTTGGAATAGGAAGGTCCCTGACCAAAATCATTGCCGAAAAAATAGGGACAAACCGGTTAGAAGATATTCCCGGAATATTTTGGACTTCTTTTTTTTTGATGGCAGTCGTGAGTCTTATAGGAACTTTGATTCTCGTTATTGTAACTCCATCATTAGTCAACCGATTTTTCCATATTTCTCAAGAACTGCAACCCGAGACGGCAGACACCCTGTATGCCCTTGCCTTCTCAATCCCAATTGTAACGACGACTGCAGGATTAAGAGGCGTTTTGGAGGCTTATCAAAAATTTAGTACAGCAAATGTGATCAAAATTATTCTGGGTGTTTTTACATTTCTTGGACCATTGTTTTGTTTAATTTTTACAAAGAGTTTATTTTGGATAGTAGTTTTTTTAATTCTTGTGCGCGTAATTGTTTGGTATCTTTATTTATTACAATGCTTTAAAATCAATGGTGAGATAAGAAGAAATTTTAAATTTGATTCGACTCTAATAAGACCGGTTCTCAAATTAAGCGGTTGGATGACAGTGTCAAACGTCGTTGGGCCGTTGATCACGTATCTAGACCGGTTTTTAATTGGTGCATTAATTTCCGCAATCGCAATAACCTATTATGCCACTCCGTATGAAGTTGTAACAAAATTGCTTTTGGTGCCGTCAGCAATTGTTGGAGTTCTGTTCCCGGTGTTTTCCGGCAGTTCAATGAATAACCCTGAATTTTCAAAAAAATTATTACAAAGAAGCAGTAAGTATATTTTTTTGTGTTTGTTTCCGGTTGTAATGTTGACCATAATATTTTCAAATGAAATATTAACGATATGGGTTGGGAAAAGATTTGGTGAAAATAGCTCGATAGTTTTACAATTGCTAGTCATTGGAGTTTTGCTAAATAGCATAGCCTATGTTCCATTCTCATTCTTGCAAGGAATTGGAAGACCCGATATTCCTGCAAAAATTAATTTAATAGAACTGCCCCTCTACATCACCACAATGTGGTTTGCAGTAAAAATATTTGGAATCAATGGAGCTGCCTTAGTGCTGCTCTTGTTAAATACAGTCAATACAATACTTCAAATTTATATTGTTAATAAATTGGTTGCATCTGCATTTGAGTACAAACTTGGAATGTTTTGGTTAATTTTTATAGTAGTTGCAGTAGTCGTGCCATTTGTGTCAAGTGATCTATTGGTAAAGGTTGTTTTTGCTATGGGGATACTTGTTGGTTTCTTATTTTTTGCCTGGCGATATTTTCTTCCCCCGGATGAAAAAATATTTTTTGTTAACCTAATAAAAAAACAAACTCCAGTATTGTCAAAAACTGGTTCCATATAAGAGTGTGGAAAGATTCAATGCGATTGAGTAGTGAATTTGAAATAAAAAGAGATTTGCCATGGGAATAGTAACCTTAGGACCATCAAGCGACATACTTCTAAAACTTGCCAAACTTAATGGTGCTACGGTTTTTGTGGAGACAGGAACATTTCGCGGTGAAACGACAAGGTGGGCATCAAAGTATTTTGATACAGTGTTTACTATAGAAAGAGCTGAGAGTATCTATAATTTACACTCCGCAGAGCTGTCTAAACTTAAAGGCGTTAAACCACTTTTGGGTGATTCTCGAACTGTGTTGCCAAAGGTAGTTGCAGAAATAAAAGACCGGAAATCAATCTTTTGGCTGGATGGACATTGGTCCGGAGGAGAAACGGCCGGTGCGGATGATGAATGTCCGGTTTTAAACGAGCTTGCGATTTTATCAGGCCGTAAGAATGATATAATTTTAATTGATGATGCAAGACTCTTTTTGTCGGCACCTCCTCAGCCTCATAAACCGGCTGAATGGCCGACCATAGTAGAAATAATTGATGCTATGTCGGAAAGGGAGGCACGGCCTTTTATTCAAATTATTGATGATATCATTTTTATTATTCCTGATAAAGAACCATTGAAATCTATTTTAGTCAAATATGCTCAGGAACGATCCATTCCTTTCTGGACTAAAAAAGAAAATTTTCAACCACGTGACCTTCGGAAAGATGATTTCAAAACAATAGTTAAAAAAATCAGAAATCGATTCATTAGAAAATGACAATCACGAAAAGAATTAATTTTGAATAAAATTAAATTATATATCAATGACGTCCTGAGCAGTTTTGGCTACCAATTACGTAAAGCTCCTTTTTCTAAAAGACAGATTGCGTCAGGCCATTTTAAATGGCTTCAGGAACTTGACATTCAAACTATTCTTGACGTTGGAGCTAACGAAGGGCAGTTTTTATCAAAAGCCTCAAGAATTTTCCCCGATGCATATTTCTATGCGTTTGAACCATTAAAAAAATCGTTTACCAAGTTACAGAAAAATAATTCTGCCAATAAAAAGATCACTTTATTTAATTTTGCACTAGGTGATGAAGAAAAAGATTCAATCATTAATCGTAATGATTACTCACCAAGTTCTTCGTTACTGCCATTAACTGACTTGCACAAAGAAGCTTTTCCAATGACGGAGAATGTTGTTGGAGAAAAAATCCAGATTAGATTGCTTGATAATATTGCTTCGCATTTAAATTTGAACAAAAAGATTTTATTGAAAATTGACGTTCAAGGATACGAATTAAATGTCTTGCGCGGAGCAGAACGAACGTTAAAAGCAGTCGACGTCATTCTTACCGAAACAAGCTTCTTTGAATTATATAAGAATCAACCGTTGTTTGATGATATGTATACCTTTTTGTCTCAGCGTGGTTTTCAATATTTCGGAAGCCTTGAGCAACTTTATGATGCAAGAGATGGACGAATTTTGCAGGCGGATTCTATCTTTATTAGGAAATAAGTAAGTGTATGGATAATAAACCGCTTGTCTCAGCAATTGTGTCAACATATAATTCTGAGAAATTTATCAAAGGAAAAATCCTCGATCTTTTAGAACAGACAATTGC
>JAQUOA010000020.1:4859-23739 GCA_028749215.1 Bacteroidota bacterium | reverse complement strand
CTTTTAATCCCCACGTATTTTCAAAATCTTTTCCAACAAGAATAAGCCCGCCGCGTGGTCCGCGCAAAGTTTTGTGAGTGGTAGATGTTACGACATGACAGTAGGGAAGAGGGTCATTCAACAATTTTGACGCAATGAGCCCGGCCGGATGGGCTATGTCTGCAAAAAGAAATGCACCGACTTTATCGGCAATCTCACGGAATTTTTTGTAATCGATGTTTCGAGAGTAAGCGCTTGCCCCGACGGTGATAAGTTTCGGCCGTTCACGTTTCGCAACATCTTCTACTTCATTGTAGTCGATGTAGCCTGTTTCTTTTGAAACTCCATAGGCAGAAAAGTTGTACAGCTGCCCCGAAAAATTTACCGGAGAGCCGTGCGTTAAATGGCCGCCGTGCGAAAGATTCATCCCCAGAACTTTATCTCCCGGTTTGATGAATGTGAAATAGACTGCCATGTTTGCCTGCGAACCGGAATGAGGCTGAACATTTGCATACTCAGCGCCAAATAATTGCTTTGCACGGTCGCGTGCAATATTTTCTACATCGTCAATAAATTCACATCCGCCGTAATATCGTTTCCCGGGATATCCTTCAGCATATTTGTTGGTCAGAACGGTTCCGGCAGCTTCAAGTACCGCAGTCGAAACGAAATTTTCCGACGCGATCAATTCAAGTTTCGTGTTCTGTCGATGTTGTTCATTTTTAATCGCCTGATAAATTTCAGGGTCAAATTGTTGAATATGGCTCATGGCAAAAAAAGTAAGGTTATAGAATATGACGCTGCTTCTTGACTAACATGAAGTAAGCGAATGAATTTTCTCTACTCGGCGTGTGTGCCGTCCGCCTTCAAAATTTGTTGAAAGAAATGTTCGAATCATTCCTTCAGCAACACCCCAACCGACAAGACGTTCGCCGAAGCAGAGAATATTGGCATTGTTATGCCGCCGTGAAAGCTGAGCGGCAGTAACTGATTCGCAGGCGGCTGCACGAACACCTTTGTGTTTGTTGGCGACAATGGAAACACCGATACCTGACCCGCACACCAAAATTCCAAACTCACATTCGCCTTTTGAAATTGATTCCGACGCCTTGTGGGCAAAATCGGGGTAGTCCACCGATTCGGCAGAGTGAGTGCCGAAATCTTTGAATTCAAGTTTCATTTCTTTAAGAACAGCTTTTGCATGTTCTTTGTAAAGAAAGCCGGCGTGGTCGGATGCTAGGGCGATCATGATTTACTCAACTGGTGGTTGGATAAACATTGTTTCGGATGCTGACAATGAAAACGTCATTCTAAAAATATTTTCTTCGATCAGTGATGCCGTTCGTGTACCTCGGATGCCGTATTCAATACCAATATTTAGTCTCGAATCGCCGCTGAAAGGGAATCCAATGCCAGCGGTACCGAAGATTCCATTAATTGATTGGCCGTTGATTTTCAAATTTGTTTGGTCGTAATACCCACCGATTCGGTAGGCAAGTTTTTCCCAAAATGAATCCGTAAATTCTTTGGCTTGCAGGAATTCTGCTCCGGCACCAAACCGAATACTGTTTTGCAGTTCAGCAGGATGGACGCCTCGAATTTTGTAATTGTCCCAACTTTGGAAATGGACGTCGGCAGCATAAACAATGTTATTCCGAAGATAGGCAAGACCTGTAGAAAATCCGAATGGCAAAGCAAGGGAGTGATTCTTTGCGGCAACGGTATCACGGTTTGAAGAAAAGTTTCTTAGTGTTTCGTCATCCACAGTGAGGGAAGAACCGGTAAAAAATGTTGCGCCGAGATTTAGATGATGTCCATCGGAAAGTCCGAGAGCTTTATCAATGCCGGAATAAATTCCGCCGAGAGTAAATCCAAATCCTCTCATCGACATCGTTTGGTTATACGAGCCGCCAAAAAAATCCGGAGAGTCAAAGTTGATTGTTTGGTCGCTGTATATTGCGCCGAATAAATAATGTGTTGTCACCCCTACCAGAAAATTCGGAGATGGTGCATAGGAAAGACTGAGTTGACCTGATGTGAGGCCGCCTCGTCCTTCATACATTTGTGTGATGGTAACGGCATCTTTCCCAACATTTTGAGATTGTTGTTGCTCATATCCGACTGATGAATACGGAAGCACTGCGAGGGAGAGAACCATTTTCTTTGGAGCATAGACAGGGAACGCTAAAGAAAAGCCGCTGATGTTGCCGTTGTTTAAGATGGATGTTCCGCCCGGATCGGCTGCGGTTAGATTTTGAAATTGGTAATCGGCGGTGATCACAGTGTGTGATATATTTGCTAATGCGGCAGGATTCAAATCATTGATATACCCATCTCCGAGCAATGCAACGCCTGTATTTCCCATGCCAACAGTTCTTCCGCTGACCAATGGGTTAATATCACCGATACCGAAGCGTGAATAGATTGATCCTTTTCCGGCAAAGGCCGAAACGGAAAAAAGAAGGAGCAAGGTTATAATTTTTTTCATAGTCATTTATTTGAATACAGGATGTACAGTTTCGGGCGTTTGGTGCTGTCGGCATCAGAACTTCTGTAGAAAACAACTTTGTCGCTTGTACCAGATTCTGCCGCCCAGCGTAATGCCAATCCTTCATTTAAATTAATACCATTAATCCAGCGTTGGACAACATTTGTTATCGTAAATTCATACACTTGATTACCACCGCCGTTTATTTTTTTTATCCCGTAATCGTAAATGTTGCCGGAAGTTGAATCAATCACCGAATTTGATAATGCCAGCAAAGCAACAACAGAATCCGGCGAGAATCCGCTTCGAATGCTTGATGCAGTATCGACAGTTAAAGTTAAAGTTGCCTTGTGGACGATGGGCTTGTTTAACAGTTTGCTTACATCGAATTTTATTTTTGATCGAACGCCAATTGCGCCGCGAACTTCAAACTTTGACAACACCGGCGGGGTAAGGAAATGTCCAACGTACGAATCTTGACCTGAGGCAATAATGAGCGAATCGTGCGTATTATAATTTGTTGTGTATTTGATAACTAATGTCGGCGTATATCCTGATGTACCAGAAAAAGTTGAAAAGCCGATGATCCCTGTATTGGCGCCCGACGTCGCTTGGAGAGCAAATCCATAAAACTTTGGTTTCGATGTGTCATAAATGGCTTCAGCCCAGCGGCGAACAACAGCGGTGTCAAGGTTTTTTGTTTTCACTTGCTGTAAATAATTCATTGAATCGGAAAAGGTGGCAACAACAGCTGAGCCAAAGGTCGATGTGGTCAATGAATCTGAATTGAAAGAACTCTCAGACCACGATTGTTTTATTTCATGCACTTCAAAAACAATAGGCGGTGCGGAAGGGATCATCTGATAGTTCACCGTCAATCGCAACTCAACTGTATCCAATCTGGCGCCCTTCAACGAATCAAGAATCACTGCCGGAATGAAATTGAACATCGAAACCAGTTCCTCATTGGCGTTTATTCTGCCGGTAAGATTACTGTTTGAAAATCCCGTGGTGATAGATGTTTTGTAGGTTGTATCACTTTGTGACAGCGTTGTAAATTCTGCTGTCGTAAAAATTGCGTTGGGGTCAACCAATCCTCCGCCGATAACTTTAGGTTTTTCAGCGCACCCAAGAAGAAGGAAGCTGAAGTATGCAATGCAGGAGAAGAGAGAGAGTTTTTTCATCATGTTAATTTCGTTCCGCTATCTTTCGTTTAATAATTTGGACTGCGTCATACAGATCTGTCGCAAAGTAATCTCGATCAGAAACGCATAAATCTTTTTCACCCGTGCCGTATCCTGTGGCAACCTGAATAGCAGTTGCACCGACCGCACGAGCCGTTTGCATATCAATGCACTTATCTCCGACAACAAATGAGCGTTCAAGTTTAAATCCGTATTTCTTTTGTGCACTGTGCAGCATGCCCGGTTTCGGTTTACGGCATTCGCAGTCTTGAATGTACGGTTTCACACCTTCTTTAGGATGATGTGGGCAATAGTAATACGCTAAGATTGAAGCACCAACCTTGTGCAGCATTCCAGCCAGAGCTTGATGCACGACGCCAAGATCTTCTTCAGAGTACAATCCTCGGGCTATTCCGGATTGATTTGTAATGACAATAACCGGAATATGCAGATCGTTCAATTCGCGTATGGCATCCGCACTACGGGGAATGAGTTGAAGTTGATTGGGTGACGAGAGAAAATCTACATCGACATTAATTGTTCCGTCTCGGTCAACAAATACCGCAAAATCTTTCTGCACCGGGTCTCCGTTACTTCAATAAATGGCGATATAAGTTAATGTATTTCTTTGCCGAAGACTCCCATGAAAAATCTTTTGCCATACCGTTGCGCATTATTTTTTGCCACGTCTTTTGATCTTTGTACGTCTTTACCGCACGATGAATTGTCTTCAGTAATTCTTTGCTGTCGTATTTTTTGAATTTGAATCCTGTGCCGCCCCCGGAACTGGTGACATCCTGGATTGTATCATCTAATCCGCCGGTAGCGCGAACGATGGGAACCGTACCGTATTTCAAGCTGTATAATTGATTCAGGCCGCACGGCTCATAGCGCGACGGCATAAGGTACATATCGCTGCCTGCTTCAATCATGTGCGCAATTTCTTCACTCATGCCAAAGACGATTCCGGCTTTCTTGGGATATTTTTTCTTTAAAGACTCAAAATAATCGTGATACCTCTTTTCACCAATGCCGATCATGACAAATTGAATATCCATTTTCAACATGTCGTCGGCAATTTCTTTAATAAGATCGATACCTTTTTGATCGACCAAGCGTGTGATGCAGCCTATCACTGGCGTCCCGGCATGATACTCCAATCCGAATTTTTTGCAGAGTGCTATTTTGTTTTGTTCTTTTCCTTCGAGCGATTTTATATCGTACCGCTGGTCAACATGCGGATCAGTTTCAGGATTCCATACATTGTAGTCAATGCCGTTAATAATGCCGTGCAAATCTTTTTTTCGCTTCTTTAAAATGCCTTCCATTCCGAAGCCGTATTCCGGTGAAGTCGTTATCTCTTCGGCGTATTTTTCACTTACCGTTGTAATGACATCTGCGTATACTAAACCTGCCTTCATGAAATTGAGATTTCCATAGAACTCAACGCCGTCCATCGTAAAGACTTTCCCCGGAAGCCCTGTCTTATCAAACGCCTGAGCAGGGAATGATCCTTGATAGCCGAGGTTATGAACCGTAAAAACTGTTTTGACATTTTTGAAAAATGGATCGTCTTTGTACATCGTTTTCACATATGCCGGGATTAATCCAGTCTGCCAGTCGTTGCAATGAATAATATCCGGCTGCCATCCGAGTTTTTTTAATGTTTCAAGAACACCGCGGCAAAAGAAGATGAAGCGAAGGTCGTTATCCGAGTAATCTTTTTTTGTATCGGGGTTTGTGTATAGTCCTGCTCTATTATAAAAATCACTGTTTGCAAGAAAATATACCTGTACTTTTGCTTTCAAATTGGAGATGAAGGAAGAATTTACGTGGCCTGTTTTCGATTCATTCCCAAAGGGAATAGAAATTTCACGAAGACGTATAACGTCGTGCAGTTTAAATTTCCGTTCGCTGATGGTGCCGTATCGCGGCATCATGATGCGGATTTCATGTCCTAACTCTTTAATGATTTGGGGAAGTGCTCCAGAGACGTCTGCTAATCCACCGGTTTTTGCAAAAGGTTCTACTTCACTGGTAACAAAGAGGATATTAAGCGGTTTCGACATACTACCTTTGTGTTATGGAAGAATAAACTGAACTGCACAAAGGTACTAAAATTTTGCGGAATTTACAATAATTGAAGTAGTGCTGAGATGAGAGTGAGATTCTTTGAATATTTTTTACTTAGAATTTTTCTTTTAGCCATCCTTCGTAGATGGCTCGCTGTAAAGCCGTTGGGTTGACCTTTTTTTGTACGGCGTACGCAGCTGTTCCAAAATATTCCAATTTCACTCTTCTTTCCATCAGTTTATCATTTCGAAAAACCGTAAAAGTCATGTCATCTCCCGCTTTCAATTCAGAAATTCGGTCATTAATTTCCGATGATCGGGCCCGATAGCCGTTGAGTGCAACAATTTCATCATTGATATCAAGGCCGGCTTTTTCGCCGGGGGAGTTTGGAGTTACATTTGTAATGCGCACTTTATCATTCACATCTTGCAGTGCAATGCCAAGCCCGATTTTTTTCGTGGAATCTTTCACCGTGACAGTGAAGCCGGCGTAATCCAAAACACGTTCCCATGGAAGCGACGCTGTTCCGTACAGATAATCACGGAAAAATTCTGTTAAACTTCCTTCGGTAAACTCTTCACACACGTGTTGGAAATCTGCATTCGTGAATCCCTTTGTCATCGGGTACCGATGAAACATCGCTTTCATCACAGATTGCAACGAACTTTTATTCTGAGAACGATGGCGAATTTCTAAATCCAGCAGCAGGCTTACGGCCGCACCTTTGCCGTAGTAATCGCTCTGTGCGTTAAGAGCATTCTGTTTTCCCCGCCAAAATTTTACCCATGCGTCAAAACTTGATTCACTTAAGGGTTGAATTGAGTTGCCGTGTCGCGAACGATCGTTGTTTATCATTTGAGGAATTTTATCAACAAATTCTTTTGATGGCAATAAACCGGCATCGACAAGAAGAAGTTCATCAAAATATGATGTTGTTCCTTCCGAAATCCAAAGTTCTTCGGTATAATTTTCTTTTGAAAGGTCGTACGGAGCAAATGCTTTCGGTCTCAATTGTTTCACATTCCACGTATGGAAATATTCGTGCGAGATAAGCCCGAGAAAATTTTTATAGCTTTCTTTATTGACAAAGACGAACGGACGAATGCCGATGATGGTGGAATTGATATGCTCTGTTCCGCCCCCCGCATTTGGCTGGCAGTGAATCTGAAAAATATATTTTTTATACGGAAGTTCTCCCCAAAATTCTTTATTGGCCATTATGATTTTGGTCAGGTCAGTGATCAGGGTGTCGGCATTCCAATTTCCATTTCCGTATATACTCAGGATGTGTTGCTTTCCGTCCACAGTGAACTGAAAGTCTTTTTGATTTCCGATTTCAAGAGGGCAATCAATGAAGTGTTCAAAATTCGGCGAAGCAAATGTGAATTTTTTCTCCTCAACTTCATCAAGCCCTGTTGTAACATGCCACTGGTCGTGGGGAATAACGTTTAATTCAAGAGGGAGTGTCTTTAGCTCGTCAACATACATGAAGACAGCTGCAGGGTCGAGAAAAGCATGTTCGTCGTTTAATTCTCGAGTGCGTTGGTTAAATTCATTGGCGTACACTTTGTAGGTTGCGACAATAGATTTTGCTTTTCCTTTTTCAACGTGCCATGTATCCTTGTTGATTTTTTTAAACGGAAGCGTGTCGCCTTTTTCATCACAGGCACAAAATTCTTGCACCCCTCCGGAAAAATCAAAGATCACATATCGTCCAGTGCGCCATGCCGGCATATGCAGGTCAACGGTTTGAGATATCATTCCATCGACATGCATTTCAACTTCAAATAAATGAGTTTCAGGGTGATTCATTGACAAGGTATATCGGATTGAAGGTTGGGCTGAGGTCATAGTAATTGCGAAAAAGAAACAGGTAAAAATTTTATGCATGGTAAAATATTATGGTGATGAATTGTGAGCACCGACTTTGCCGATTCAATCTAAAAAATATGAAAGATGCAGGCAAGTGTTTTTCAGGGAAAAAATGTGTTGACAAAAGAGCAATGCTTCTCTATATTTGGTATAGAAATTCACATAAAACTTATAAGGAGCAATAAGTATAGATTTTTTGTTAAAGGTTAAGATCCAGTTTGGAGTTCAACAAACACCTTTAACGTTTATACTCGTTGCTTTTTTTGTGTACCGAACGTTTGAAGGATGATCCTTAATTCACGTTCGGTTTTTTTATTTATAATGAAATCAATCGCAAAAATTTTCTTGGCCGTATGTTTCCTTCAAGCACCAAGCTTTGCTCAGCCTTCAATGGCATACCCTGATGTTAAGGTGTTGCAGACAGATGCCCAAGGAATCACTATTGAATTTCGGCCCAAGTATTTTTCGAATGAAAAAATATCAGCCGATGGAAATACCTATGAAGTGCCGCGATTTCAATTTGGGCTTACTTCGGGTAATTCTACAGCAGGGAAAGAAGATATTCGCGTTCGCGTCTTGCAATTAGCCTTACGTGGAAGAACAGGGAATACTGTTTCTATCATTGGATCTGATTTCGAAAATGTTACTGGTTTTTCTCTCGCACCTGTTCCTGAAATTAACATGGTTGATAATCTTGGTACAGTGAAGAAAGCTTATAGAACGAATTTTTCTGCGCCTCAAGATTTCTTTCCGACTGCCGTCGCCTCAATTGAAAATCCTTCGCTGGTAAAAGGAATACTTGTCGGTAATCTTATCATTGCGCCGTACCAATTTCAATCGATGACCAAAACACTGCGGAAGTATACTCGCATCGTTATTCGTGTGGATTATGGTGCCCAAAAAACAACGTTTGAAAAATCGGATAATGATGAATGGGCACAGGCATCGGTACTCAATTATTCTGCTGCAATACAGTGGATGAGAGTACCTGTGCTGAAAAAAAGCACAGCAATAAGTTCTGTATTAAGTACAGGAACGTGGTTTAAAATGGAAGTAGTGCAGGATGGTATGTATAAGATTGATGCTAATTATTTGCGATCTATCGGGGTTGATGCTGCTTCACTGAGTTCTATCTATGATATTAAAATCTTCGGCGCCGATGGAAGAAGAATTCCAGAGGATTTGAATATTACCCGTCCAACAGATCTTCCACAAATGGCAGTGCAGTACGTTGATAACAACAGTAATGCAAAATTTGACACTGACGATTATATTTTATTTTTTGGCCAGGGAATTACCGGCTGGAATTATAATGCTGCCCAGAAAACGTACATCCATTATACCAACCCGTACACAAACAGCAATTATTATTTTTTAAGTATTGCTGCCAATGTTCAGATAAAGAAGGCAGAAAATATTTCTGTGGGGGGATCTTCTGGCGGGAAGATAACAAGCACTGTTGGAAAGATGTTCTTTGACGAAGAGAGAATTAATTTTAATCAATCAGGTATGAATTGGGTAAGCGCGCCGTTTAATTCCGGCGACAGCAGAGTAATCAGCAATAAGCTGTACGGAAGGGTACCGGGTACGACTGTTTTATACAAATACTATTTGTACTCTCGTGCGAATGCTGCTGCAACATTTACTCTTGAAGAATCCGGGCAGCCGATGGCATCTTCTGTCATTAGCGGATTTTCTGATGATGCATTGAATGATCCGGTAAATTCTTTTGCAAATTCCAATGGTCGAGAGCAAGCGGCTCTTATTCCTAATCTAACCGATGACCGAAGTAATGTGAAGTTTACATATAGCTCTGCCGGAACCGTTGCAAACGGGTACATTGATTGGCTGGAAATTTTTTATACCTACAACCTTCTACCCGTCAATGATCAGCTTCAATTTGATTCACCGGATACAACAGGTCTTATTGAGTTTGCACTTTCAGGGTATTCTAACAATGATGTAAATGTTTTTGAAGTTTCTAACGCCAACGGGATGCGTAAACTTATAACTCAAATGGGTCAGCTTACCGGAAGTTTGTCATTTAAAGATACGATGTCTTACGGCGTTCCTAAAAAATACTGGGTTGGAACATCATCTCAATATTTTTACCCTAAATCTTTCACAAAAATTCCAAATACAAACCTTCACGGGTACAACGGTTCTGATTTTATTATTGTGACCCACAGTGAATTCAAGAGTCAAGCGGAACGATTGAAAATTCATAAAGAAAGTTTGCCCAAACCGATTACAACTATTGTCGTTGATGTTGATTCAATCTACAATGAATTTGGCATAGGCATGCCCGATCCGGTTTCACTGAGAGATTTTTTGAAATATGCAACGGAGAATTGGAACATCAAGCCGAAGTATGTTTTATTTTTTGGCGATGCAAGTTATGACTATAAATCAATTTTAGGTAATGATAAATCATGGGTGCCGACTTTTGAATCGTCAGAATCAAACGATAAAATTAATTCCTACAATTATGATGATTTTCTGGCATATCTAGACCCTCTGTCCACTGCCACAGTTTCCATTGCCCATGGAAGATTGTGTCCCCGCTCTGAAGATGATGCAAAATTTTTAGTTGACCGGATTATCCAGTATGAATCGAAACAATTCTTTTCGCCGTGGAAAAATATAGTGACGATCGTTGCCGATGACATTTATGCCGCTGAAAGTACAAACGAAACCTACCATGTTGAACAGGCGGAAGTTTTGGCAACAGATTATACGCCAAAAGATTTTGAAATTAAAAAAATTTATATCGGGGAATATCCGACTGTTTTTGCTTCTTCCGGAAGGAGAAAACCAGACGCTCGTCTGGCAATTATTGACCAGGTGAACCAAGGCACGTTAGTTCTCAATTTTACGGGTCATGGAAACCCTAAAGTATGGGCGCATGAAAGTATCTTAACCTATGATGATGTAAAAACGCAGTTTTTTAATAACGCCAAACTTACCTTTATCGTGGCGGCAACGTGTGATTGGGGACGATTTGATGAAGCAGGCGAACAAAGTTCGGCAGAAGAAGTTGTTGTTAATCGGAAAGGCGGTGCCGTGGGAGTGTTTAGTGCTACCCGTGCAGTCTATTCTGACTTCAATGCTGAAACAAATCAGAAATTTTATTCAAATCTTTTTGGATCGAACCAATCGCTTCCGTTGGGCGATGTTACAATGTTAACGAAGAACGCTATTGTCAGTAACGATATTAATAAACAGAAATATTTTTTACTCGGCGATCCGACGATGCGGTTAGCCAACCCCGCAATGAAAATTGGAATCGACTCAATTAATAATTTATCGGTGACAATTTCTGACACGCTTCGGGCGTTGGAAAAGGTGACCATAAAAGCCGCCGTGCGTGATACCAGTAATATTCTGAGCAGTAACTACAACGGAATTGCATTGGTAACTGTTTTTGATGCCGACAAGCACCGTATAATTTCTGAATCGGGACAAGATTATTATACTAATGGCCCTGTTATTTACAAAGGAGAAAACTCGATAAAGAATGGAAAGATGGAGGCATCATTCATAGTACCGAAAGATATTTCTTATGAAAATAAAAATGGACGTATGTCAATATATTTTTCGAACACGTCGACTGACGGCCGAGGATTCACTACGAATTTTTCAGTGGGAGGATCAAACCTTCAAGCAAAACCGGATTCTTCGGGCCCCCAAATCTCCATCTATTTTGATAATACTTCATTTCGGTCCGGCGATGTTGTGAACGACCAACCTACGTTACTTGTTGATTTGAAAGACAGCAGCGGAATAAATTCATCAGGCAGCGCCATCGGCCACCGCATAGAAGCTTGGTTGGATGAAAGTGCAAAGAGTATTGATCTGACAGATTTCTATAAAGGAAAAACAGATAGTTATCAGCAAGGCAGGGTTGAATACCCGATGACAAATCTTTCTTCAGGAAATCATGCACTGAAAGTCCGTGCGTGGGATGTCTATAATAATTCATCAAGTGCTGAAGTGAATTTTACCGTAGCAGCGAGCGATGGTTTATCTATTCAACAATTATATAATTTTCCTAATCCGGTATCGAGCACGACAGCATTTACTTTTCAGCAAAATCAACTGACACCGATTGACGTTCAAATTGATCTCTTTACAGTATCAGGTAGGAAAATTCACACAATTAATCGGTATGCAATTACTGATCGGTTCGTAAAAATTGCGTGGGATCGACGAGACCGCGACGGCGATGTCGTCGGCAATGGCGTGTACTTCTATAAAGTGATTGCCAAGACTATCGATGGTAAATTCACCAGCGAAGCTATCGGGAAAATGGCTATTGTGCGGTAGCTCATCAGTGGTTTCACAGAAATTTATTAATTATATTTTATTAGAAACAAAGTCAAGGAGTAAGTGATAATGAAAAAGTTTTTCTGTGCCGTTGGCGCTGTATTGATGGTAGCGAGTATTACACAAACTGTCTCCGCTCAAGTTGGAACGACAGCCGTTCCCTTTCTTTTAATTGCACCAAATTCGCGTGCCAGCGGAATGGGTGAAGGAGGAACAGGAATTGCCGATGACGCGGCATCTATGCATTGGAATCCGGCCGGTCTGGCGTTTCAAAAAGGTGGCGAGATTAGCATCACACACGCAAATTGGCTCCCGCAATTCCATTTGTCGGATCTGTTTTATGATTACTTCAATATTAAACAAGAGATGCCCGATTATGGCGGAACACTTGGTGCCAGTGTAACGTATTTAAATCTTGGTGAATTTGTTGTGACTTCTGAAAAAGATCCGACGCCAATCAGCACGTTCAAGGGATTTGAAGTTGCTGTAACACTTGGATATGGAACTCTTATTACTGATGAGCTTGGTATAGGAACAAATCTTCGGTACATCAACAGCAGTTTGTCTCCGATCGGAACAGCGAACGAAAAAGGGAATGGCATTGCCAATGATTTTAGCTTTGATCTTGCGTTTTTATACAGGCCAAAATCTCTCGTTCTTCCATTTATTGATGAAGATATTGGTGATCGGTTTAGCGTAGGAGTGAATTTATCCAACATTGGACCTAAAGTAATTTACATTGATGCCGCTCAGGCTGACCCGCTTCCGACGCAGCTTCGCCTTGGTTTTGGCATCGTTCCTTTGAAAGATGAATTTAATAGTCTGACCATTGCATTGGATTTCAGCAAACTGCTTGTGTACCGCGAACCTAATGGAGCATCGCACGAGTTGCCGAAATCGTTGGTCACATCATTTACCAATAATTCTCTTCAACGAAATCTGAAATTAGTGAATACTTCGCTCGGACTTGAATACTGGTACGATAAGAAAGTTGCACTTCGCTGGGGATATTTCTTCGAAGATCCGAGCAACGGCAACCGAAACTTTATGACGTTTGGAGCCGGTCTTCGGTACGATATTTACGGATTTGATTTTAGTTACATTTCATCAAAAGAAGAAAACAGTCCGCTCTCTGATACTCTTCGTTTTACACTTCTTATAATTTGGGGAGGATTGCTGTAGGTTGCTTCCCGTTCTTCATCGAGGCACAAAGGCAATAAACTTTGTGCCTCCGTATTTAATTCATTACCGTCAATGAAAACAAAATTTTTATTTTTTTTCGTTCTTCTGTTTCACGTTCTCTTTTCTCAAAAATTGAATCATGCACTTCACGTCGGTTCAGTTGCCAAGAGCGCAAAAATTTCAACAACGGATTCGCTGCATATCCTTGCAATCCTTGTCCAATTTCAAGATGACAATGATTCACGTACGTCAGGGACCGGGAAATTTGATTTAAGCACTCCAACCTCACCAATTATTGATGCACCGCCGCATGATTCTTCGTATGTTGCCGATCATTTTTTATTTGCTGAAAACTATTTTTCAAAGGCGTCTAAAGGTCAACAGCATGTAAAATCAACCGTGCTTGGCAATGTAATCACGTTGTCTAAGCAAATGAAAGATTACGCGCCGGTCAGTGACAACCTCCCTCTGGCGCAAATGTTAGAAGAAGCTTGGGCAAAAGCCGATTCTTTGAATCCCGGATTTCCATTCCAAAAATTTGATGTATTTGTTGTCGTTCATGCAGGAGTTGGAAAGGATATTGATTTGCGGGGGACTCTTGGGTACGATCCTACGCCCTACGACATTCCCACATTGTATTTTAATTTGGCAGCTTTCAAAAAAATATTAGGAGAAACATTCAACGGAATTTCTCTTCAAAACTCGTCATTCAAAATTCAAAACTCTATCGTAATTCCTGAAACCGAAGTGCGTCTTCTCCCATCGGTTGGCGGCGACTTTACATTAAAATTGGGCATCAATGGTTTGTTAGTTTCCAGCATCGCAAGTCATCTTGGTTTGCCTGATTTGTTCGACACAAAAACCGGGAGAACCGCCATTGGAAGATTCGGTCTGATGGATGGGCAATCTATTTTTAGTTTTTCAGGCATATGTCCCCCCGAACCAAGCGCATGGGAAAAAGCATATCTTGGCTGGACAACGCCGATTGAAGTTTTTGGAAACACCACACTCAGCGTGCCGGCGGTCGGTTTGCAATCCATTGGTGGTGATACTGTTTACCGAGTTCCAATCAGTGCAAAGGAATATTTTCTTGTTGAGAATCGTCAGCGCGATGCAAAGCAAAATGATCAGACTATTTGGATGAAATGGAAAGGTCAGCTTATTCAAAAAACATTTAAGCAGGATGAAGATTATTTCTCAAATACGAACATCGATTCAGTCTACGGCAACATAGTTGATGTTGATGAATTGGATTGGAGTTTGCCCGGACTGATCAATGCGAATAATTCTTACAAAGGGGGCATCCTGATTTGGCATATCGATGAAACTATCATTGAAAAAAATCTTGCAAGCAATACCATTAATGCAGATCCAAATCATCGCGGCATTGATGTGGAAGAGGCAGATGGATCTCAGGATATTGGACAGACCTATGATATTGTAGAACCCGGTTCGGGGAGTGAAGACGGCTCGCCGATCGATTATTGGTTCAAAGGAAATATTTCACCGGTCTATAAAAATGAATTTTCTGAAACGAGCAACCCGAATTCACTCAGTAACAGTTTGGCACGATCTCATGTAACGTTAAAGAACTTTTCCGCGTCGTCTCCTACGATGACGGTTGATGCGGCGATTGGCGATGCAAGTATCAAGCTGGTGAAAGTGATTAAACGAAAAAATTTAAAATTTGATAATAATGATGCACCGATTGCCGCAGACATTAATGGGGACGGGAAAGATGAATTAATTTATACCAGCGGCGATTCAATTTATGTCTTGAAAGATGATCTCACTCCGTTTTTGAATAACACGACGGGATTGTTTTCACCAGTGGGCGGTAGGTTTCAGCCTTTAGTTGTAAATGCATTTGGTGGTTCAGGCGCAGGGGATACTATTGGTTACAATGGTATAATAGGTATTGAAGGAAATAGGATTTCTCTTTTTGATACCAAAGTGCTTTCTCAAAGCATTGCCGATACGGTAGCGACATTTCAATTATCTTCAAATGTAAGTGCTCCGTTAGTCTATGTGGACTACAGTTGGGGTAGTTTTGGAACTCTTCGTATAGGATTAGCAGAAAAAGCAATTTCTGAACTGCAATACATTTTTACAACCAGGAAGATTGTTGAAGTGATCAAATCTCCGACTTTTGATATCCCCAAAATAATTTCATATAAACCTGGCTCTTCATTTTTATTTTCAACGGATAAAATGTTTGGTTTACTATCAGACTCACTGCTTAAATCTTTTACACCAAATATTTTGAATGCATCGATTGCAATTCAAAAAGGAATAAAAGATGTTGTTTATCCTTTTGTTATACTCGACAATAATTCCTTTACTAATGGTATTTCATTCCAAGAAAGATCACTGGGAGTTGAATTAACCGGCTCCCTGGCAGTGTGTGATATTGATGACGACTCTATTTTGGATTTTTTAATAGGAACCTCTAATGGATTATATGCTGTAAATGAGAACGGTGTAATAAAAGATTACTTCCCTTTAAAAGTCACTGATGGTGGAAAAGTCGTCGGCAGCCCTATTGCCGTGAAAATGACTGGCTCAAACGAAACAGCCATTCTGTTCGGAAGTACAAATGGTCAACTCTATGCGTACACTGCAAAGGGAAAATTGATCGCTGGTTTTCCATTACAAACAGGGGGAATTGTTTCTTCTCCTGCTTTATGGGGAGATAAACTTGCTGTTGCATCGTCTGATAGTTCAATTTATGTATGGAGAACGGGAAATCTTTTTGACACATCAAGAGTATTGTGGAGAAATTTTTTAGCTAATAATTACCATGCAAACTTTGTAATAAACACGGGCCCAATTGTTTCTAAGTCTTCAGAACTTCTTCCTAAATCGCTTGCCTATAATTGGCCCAATCCTGTGTACAGCGGCAAAACCAACATCAGATATTTTCTTGGGAAGTCAGCAGCAGTAAAAATTAAAATCTTAAACATGGCAGGTGAACTAGTTGATGAATTACAAGGAACCAGTTACCCGGGGCTCGACAACGAAGTGCCGTGGGATATTTCTAAAATTCAAAGCGGAATTTATTTTGCTGAAATTATTGCCAGTGGCAGCGGAGACGAACAACGCCAGATTGTGAAAATTGCGGTGGTGAAATGATTGATAGAAAGCGGAATTCAGAATTCAGAATTCAGAAAAACTTCCTGAATTTAAAAATTCCTGTTTTAGCTCTGCTAAGCTTCATTTTTATCACCATGGTGCAATCTCAGGAAAACCATTACAATCACGGCGAGTTGAATTGGCATACGTTAGAGACTGAACATTTTTTTGTTCACTACCATAATGGAGAAGAGCGTACGGCTCGAACCATTGCAAAAATTGCCGAAGATATTTATGGTCCTGTTACATCGCTCTATCAACACCAGCCCGATCAAAAAGTAAGTTTTATCATTAAAGATTATGACGATTACTCTAACGGAGCTGCCTATTTTTACGATAACCGAATAGAAATTTGGGCGCCTGCTCTTGACTTTGATCTGCGCGGAACACACAACTGGCTGCGCAATGTTATCACCCACGAATTTACGCACATCATCCAAATTCAAACTTCGATGAAGTTTGGGCGCCGCTTTCCGGGATTTTATTTACAATGGCTGAATTACGAGGAAGAACGTCGGCAGGATGTTTTGTACGGCTATCCCAATACGGTCGTCTCATATCCCATTTCCGGTTTCGTCATTCCCAGTTGGTTTGCGGAAGGGGTGGCGCAGTACAATCGTCCCGAAATGAGTTACGATTATTGGGATTCTCATCGAGATATGATTTTGCGAATGTATGCGCTTGACGGCAACATGCTGTCATGGAGTGAAATGAGTGTGTTTGGCAAAACGTCGCTTGGAAATGAATCATCCTACAATGCCGGCTTTGCGCTTACCAAATATATTTCTGAAAAGTACGGACAAGACGCCATCCCTGCCATTGCAAAAAATCTTTCACGGACCAACATGGTAACGATCGATCAGGCGATTGAGCGTTCTATTGGCAAGAGCGGTAAAGATCTATACGCCGAATGGAAAAACCATCTCACCGAAGATTATCATCGCCGTGTTGAAGCGATTCTTACAAATAAAATTGAAGGTGAAACGATAGCGTCCGAAGGATTTGGCAATTTTTACCCGTCAATTTCTCCCGATGGAAAAAAGATTGCTTACACATCAAACAAGCAAGCAGATTACTTCGGGCTTTCATCGTTGTATGTCTATGATATTGAAACAAAAAAAGAAGAGATGATTGTTGCACCGGTTCGTTCTTCGTTAGCGTGGTCCCCGGATGGAAAAAAAATTTACTATTCCAAGATTACGCATGAAAACCCGAACGGATCGCAAATTTCTGATTTATATGTCGTTGATCTTGATTCAAAAAAAGAAACCCGGCTAACATATGGTTGGAGGGCGATTAATCCATCCTTATCCAGCGATGGGAAACATCTCTGTTTTGCTGTAGGCGGTGACGGCACAATGAATCTTGCAATCTCCGACACACTTGGAAAAAACTATCGGCGTCTGACAAATTATAAAAACGGCGAACAAGTGTATTTGCCCAAATGGTCGCCGAATGATACCACAATTGCTTTTGGATTTTCTTACCGTGAAGAACAAGATGTGGCCACGATTTCAATGTATGATAGTACCGCAGAAATGGTGTTAACGGGAACACCGGATGACAGAAATCCTGTTTTCAGCAGTGATGGAAAATATCTCTACTTTGTTTCCGACCGTACCGGCATTTTTAATGTGTATCGCATGGAAATAAGTTCGAAAAGTATTGAACAAGTGACGAATGTCCTTGGCGGAACTTTTATGCCAAGTGTGGATGAAAAGGGGAGGATCGCATTTTCATTCTATACATCGACAGGATTTAAAATAAACTATCTCACCGACCCAGCCGGGAAAGATTTATCACTGTCCCACTATCTTAAATCGGATCGAATTCGACAGCCAGAAGTAAAAGTTGATGATACAACATCCGCTCGAAATAAATTCGATTGGACTTCGCTCCGCAGTTACGATGACACCAAAGTGTTTGGTGGAGAAAGCAGAACATACAAAAATATTTTCACAAGCCTTTCCATCATCCCGTTCCTCCGGTTTGATAATTACAATACTAAAAGTAAAGGTTTAGACTTTCTGAAGCCTGGATTATATTTTTTATCATCGGATGTTATTGATAAGATGAATTTGTTCGGCGGTGCGGCCATCAATCATATTTTTGAGCGTGACTTATTTTTAATTTTTGAATACCGTGATCGTGTTATAGGATTGCATCAACTCGGTTTAGATCCTACAATTTCTTTTGAAATTTATAACATCACACGTAAAAGAACTGATGAAAAGCTTGTCATTGTAGAAAAATTTGAAGAAAGCCAGGCGGATATTACATACAGTTTGCTTGAATTTGATCTCTTCTTCAAACAACACCTTTTTTCAGAGCTTGATATTTTATCCGCAGGTGTGTCACACAGTATTTATTCAACATCTGTTTCGGCATTTATTATTCAGAGCAGTAAATTACTAGTTCCTGCTTCAAGTGATAATTATTTCAAAGGAACGATGTTATCACTCGATTGGAAGGTCAACGCCATTGTTCCATCGCGCACCAGTGAAATCAATCCGATTGGTGCAACATTGTTATTGCGCTATGAATATAACATAGATCGATTTAATTCCGACGGGAAGTACGAAGTGAGCGAAACAGGCGTGAACCCAGTGCTCAATCCATTTAATTTTCATCGCGGCGAAGTTCG
>JAQUOA010000020.1:0-4759 GCA_028749215.1 Bacteroidota bacterium | reverse complement strand
GGCATTTTGTATTGTGGAGAAAAAAAACTAACGGGAAGTATTGCATGGGATTTAACCAATGCTTCTGATGATTCATCAATAACAGAGCGTGCTAGCGTTCAGCATTCACCAGATTACAAAAATCCGTTTTACGGCGGATTGTATTCATTAATACTCCCAGGTGCAGGTCAATATAATTCGGGACGATATACCAAAGCGGCAATTTTTATTACGGCAGAAGTGGCCCTTATTGTTTATTCAATCATCAATAATAATAATGGGGACAAGAAAACACAAGATTTCCAGAACTACGCGAACCGACATTGGAGTGCGATGCGGTATGCAAAGTATATTGAACAGCACGGTAAATCAGATTATGGACCAACTGATGTCACATTTACACAAGCTGACTATGATGCCATCTCCAACCGCAACGATTTCTCAAAGATCAATTTGTGGGAACAAGGAACCCATCTTGAAGGATTTTCACACCAACTGCCACAATTTGGTGAACAACAGTACTACGAACTGATTGGCAAATACAATCAATTTAAGTTTGGATGGGATACGTACCCGCAAGATGCTAATGGGGTACCGGTTTCTGACCGTGTAACGACTGAGATCAAGTACGATTATGACCACATGGTGCCGCAACAGATGTTAAATTATGCCGGAGATCGCGGCAAAGCAAATGATTATTATTATGCGGCAAGTTTTGCGGTGAGCGCCATAGTCATTAATCACGTGGTCAGTGCCGTCGATGCTTTTCTCTCAACGAAACATTACAACAATGAACTTGCCAGCTCGATGGGATTAAGACTTCAAGAAATTGGAGGAAGGAAGGAACTTGTCAGCGAATTACGAGTTAAAATAAATTTTTAATTGAAAACGAAAACTATTATTTATTTACCCTTAAAATATTTACGATTCCCCCTGTAAAGAAAATCAAGTTGGCAAGCCACGATGTTAAGAGCGGATTTAAATCGCCGTTGTAGCCAAACACTTCACTGATTTTCATAAAGGAGAGATAAATAAAACAAATTGCCACCGAAATCCCGAATTGAATTGCCAGACCGCTTCTTCGTTTTCCAAATGAAAACGGAACACCAAAGAGTACCACAATAACACTGGCAAATGGAAATGAAACTTTGCTGTAATAATCCACCATCCACCGAGCGACATCGTTCCCGCTGTCTTGCTGCCGAACAATAAAATCATGTAATTCGTTGTAATTCATTTCTGCTGGTTTCTCAACTTTTTTTATAATATCCTTGGGCACAAACGCGAGATCGGGAAATGTATATCGAGTAAACGGTGTGGTTATTTCGCCGTTTGGCGTTATCACTCTTCGTAAGCCGTTACAAATTGTCCACCGATGTGTTGTGCTGTCCCACAAAAGTTGATTTCCATCCCAGCGCTGAGAAATGCTGATTAAACTCTCATCACTGAATTCCTGAACAGAAGTTCGTGAGCCGGTATTCGATTGGCCTTCAAAAAATGCAATATAAATAATACGCTTTTTCCCGTCTTGCATATAAATATTTGTTTGCGCAAGGGATTCCAAATTTTTTTGCAAATATTTTCTTTCAATCCAAAACTTATGCTGGTTAGCATACGGTACAACCCAGCCGTTAAAGTACACCGAAGCGCAGCTTACTAAAAGTGCCACCGTTAATAATGGAGCAAGGTAACGGTAGATGCTCATCCCTCCGGCTTTCATCGCCGTCAATTCATTGTTGGATGACAGTTTGCCCGTTGTAAATAAACTGGAAAGAAGGATGGCGACAGGCGTCATCAGCTTAATAATCTCCGGAGCAAAGGCAATGTAATACTGAATAATGATGTGAGTCTGTACATTGTGATCGAGAAAATCATCAAGATTTTCCATCAAGTCGATAACGACAAAAATGGCGGTAAATGCCAGCAACCCGAAAAGCGTCGTCAATATAAATTGCTTAAGAATATATTTGTCGAAGATTTTCATGGTGTCTGCGGTTCGGCTTCTTCGTTGGTAAATAAAGCAGTTTGAATTCGTTTCGGAATAAGTTTTTTCCACCAATCCAGATTGAGTTCGATGTTCTCTTTTCCAATTTTATATGTCAGAAACACTCCTAACAGGCCGATAAACAGATTGGCAATCCACATGCCGACCCATGGTTCGATGATTTCGCGATCGGCAAGTTTCTCTCCGCCTATAAGCGACGACCAGTACAGTAAAAAGAATCCCAAACTCAGTGAAGCGGCAACTCCAAATCCGCCGCGGCGCGCCATAACACCAAGCGGTGCACCAACCAAAATGAAAACAAAACAGGCAATCGGGATGGAATATTTTTTATGGATTTCGACTAAAAGCTCTCTAATCTGTTTTTCTTGATAATCAAAATTTGCAATCTCTCCGTCAAGATTATTACGGTAAAACATCATTTGGCTTGTCACGGAAGGATATTGTTCCACTCCGCGCCAAAAATCTTTTTGCGGTGAAGTGTTAGTAACACTGCCGAGCAATAACTTTTCTTCCAATCCTTTGGTAAAGCCATCAATGCGTTCTTGGATATTTTTCTCTATTACTCGAAGACTGTCAACCATGTACATCATTTCTCCGGAACTTAATTCCCGGTCCGAGCGGGAGGATGAAGTGAGCGGAGAACGTTCAAAATCAAAACCTTGGGCAACCGTTGTCAGTCGTTGCTTCTCAAATTTTACGATCCGATACATCGTTGGTTTTGTATAATTAATCTCATGGATTTCTCCATTGTATAAATCCATAATAAGTCGCTTGTAATCTTCAGAGAATGAAAGTGTTCCTTGTTTGGCGGTAATAACAGTATTCTTGTTGGGGTCAGAATAGTTGTAAATGGTAATACCTTCAAGATCATTCGACTCCGCAAACGTTTTGTGAACAAGAATACTCATTCCCGGCATATCTTGATTGAACAATCCCGGAACAAGTGTGAGAGTCGGTTTTTTTTGTCGAATATCCATCGTTAATGTTTTTGAACGATGATTTGCTTCGGGTAAAACTTTATTATCAAATTCAATCAATAAGTAGGTGACGACCAATGAGGCGATAACAACGGGAAACATCATTCGGAAGAGAGAGATGCCGCCTGCTTTCATGGCGGTAATTTCATTTGTTGACGCCATTCCGCCAAATGCCATCAAAGTTGCAACCAGCACCGCCATTGGAACAGCCAGCACGACCATCCATGCAAGGTTCAGCAACATTAACTCCGCAATCACGGCGCCGCTCAAACCTTTACCCACCAGCTGATCCATAAATTTCATGATGAACTGCAAGACAAAGAGAAACATGAGTATAAAAAAGGATCCAAAGAATGGGGCGAAATGAGCTTTTAATATGTGCAGAGAAATTTTCATGATATAAGATACCTCTCAATAGGCTTGACAAGCAAGGAATAAATTTTTTCGTTGAGACCCAAACCAGATTCCAAAGATGCAATGGTGGTAAGGAATTTTACTCCAACCAACACGTAAAAATGAAAAAGGATTTATTCGACGATGTGGTAGATTGAATTCTAACTCTAGTAAACGAAAAGCAATGCTTGAATGGTTTCGCTTTTTTGTTGATATTGGAATCACAAACTTTTTCCTATATGAAAAAAATTCGCTACGGAATTATTGGCTTCGGAAATTTTGCAGAACGTGCAATTCTTCCTGCAATTAGAAAATCAGAAAATTCAGAACTTGTGGCGATCCAAAAGCGGTCGTTGGAACAGGCGAGGGAAAAAGCTCATCTCTATGATATTCCATATTATTTTGATTCCGTAAACACACTTGTCTCTTCCAATAATGTGGATGCTGTGTTCATCGTCTCGGCAAATTCTCAGCACTATCCTGAAACTCTGTTAGCGGCGGCATGGGAGAAACATGTGCTTGTTGAAAAACCGATGGCAACATCGTACGCCGATGCCGTTGAAATGGTAGATGCGTGTAAAAAAGCAGATGTGAAATTTATGGTTGGACATATGCTTCGATTCTCGCCGCTCCTGCATCGGATAAAAGACATTATCGAATCTGGTAGGATTGGCAAAGTATCATTTGCGCGTTCAGAATTTATTTATGATGCCGGCGGAACACAGCGTGAATGGTTATGGAATAAACAGACAGCGGGCGGCGGCCCACTCTTTGATATTGCCATTCATTGTCTCGATTCGATGCGGTATGTTCTTGATGATACTGTCACGTCGGTAAAAAGCATGATGAGAAATATTTTTTCTGAAAAAGTTGAAACGACAAATTTGCTGTCGCTTCAATTCTCTCAAGGTGTTATCGGATCAATTTACTCATCATTTGAGGCGCCTTACCGTCAAAACTTCATCGAATTCATCGGCTCGCATGGTTCCGTATCGGCGTATAAATTTACACCGAGTAATACATCTTCAGTAGTCGAGATAAAATTGGGCAAAGAAGGTGGCATCGAAAATATCATCACGGAAGAGATCAGCGTCCCGGATTTGTATCAACTTGAGGTGACGCATTTCTCAGATTGTATCCTGAATAATACAGAACCGTTGGTGACTAACGAAAGTGCTCTTCATAATCAAAGGATTTTAGAGCTTGCTCGATCTTCTGCAGTATAAATATTCCTTTCAAAATTTCTCATTTTTCATTACATTATAGTCATATTAGAATCAACTTATTCATGAATAATTGAAAAAGAATGCCCAATAATAAAAAAGTAAAACGAATTGGAATTTTAACTGGCGGTGGAGATTGTCCGGGACTTAATGCAGTAATTCGCGGCGTTGCTAAACCTGCG
>JAQUOA010000019.1:7072-23782 GCA_028749215.1 Bacteroidota bacterium | reverse complement strand
TTTTCACTTATTCCCCTCCAGCAATATTCATCGCTGAGGATAGAATCATTCAAAAGCATCTTCACCGCGATCCAAAAATTTCTCGGTTACGAACGGTCGGCAGAATCATTCTTACAGAAAAAGAAAGTGATCGTCCGATGGCTGGAGCATGACCATGCCAAAACGCAGCGTTCCATTGCGGCTGTTGAAAAAGAGCTCTCGGAATCATCCCGGAGCGAGCAGTATGAACGATTCGGGAAATTATTAATGGGAAATTTGCACGCCGTCACAAAGGGAATGAAGTCCATTGACGTGGAAGATCATTTTTCGGGAAATGAAATGATCACCATCCCTCTCGACGCCTCCGCCTCACCGGTCCACAATGCCGAGCGGTATTTTGAAAAAGCAAAGAAAGCCAAAATACAGCGTCAGGAATCCGAATCGCGCCTTGACGTGCTTCACCGCCGCTTCACAACAGCAGCGGCGGCAATGGAAGCATCGCAGGAAATTACCGACAGCATTTCACTGAAAAATTTTTTACACTCAAACAACCGGCAACTGACACAACTCGGCTTTATGACTGAAAAAGAAAAGGAACAACTTCCGCCCTTCAAAATTTTTACCGTGGACGGCGGCTTCACCGTCTACGCAGGTAAGAGTTCGGAAAATAACGATCTGCTGACCGTCAAGTATTCCAAACCGAACGATTTATGGTTCCATGCACGCGGATCAAGCGGCTCGCATGTGGTGTTGAAAATCGGCAGCGGACAGGGTACTCCGTCAAAAAAAGCGATTGAGCAAACTGCTGCCATTGCCGCTTACTACAGCAAAATGAAAAATGCCAAACACGTGCCGGTGGCGATGACGGAAAAAAAATACGTCCGTAAACCGAAAGGAGTCCCTACAGGCACCGTTGTTATTGAGAAAGAAAAGGTTATATTTATTCAACCAAAACTGCCGCACGAAAACAGATAAATGGCGATTAAAATTTTAGTCGTTGACGACGACTCATATATCCGGTCATTCTTGAAGAAACGATTGACCGCCTACGGCTTCGAAATTCTCTTGGCCGACGACGGTGATACCGGCTTGGCGATGGCACGTGCCGAAAAACCAAATCTGATTGTTTCCGACTGGAACATGCCGAAGATGAACGGCAAGGAATTTTGCGAACATGTGAAAGCTGACAGTGAATTGAAGTACACCTATTTCATTTTACTGACAGCGCGAGACACCGCTGAAGATAAAATTGAAGGAATGGAGCACGGCGCCGACGATTTCATGACCAAACCGTTCAACGACAAAGAACTCATTGCCCGTATCAAAGTAGGACTGCGCATTACCGCACTGCAGTACGAACTTTCAAAATATCAGCATGATAAGGCCATTATGGAATTGGCGGTCACAATCGGGCACGAAATTAACAATCCGCTCGGCATTATCATGCTCACGCTTCAAGTGTTGAAGAAAAAATTGATGACTCAACGCACCGAAGGAATGCTGCAGGATATTGAAACCTGTCTCACCAACGGGGACCGCGTTTCTGAAATTGTTAAAAATCTCTGTTCGCTAGAAGATCCGCAGTTTAAGCCGTACTTAAAAAATTCCCCCATTCAAATGATTGACCTTACCGGCAAGCCCTAACCGTTGAATCCTCCGCACTTACATTTCAAAGCACTGACTCGAATTACCATGCACGAAAAGAGAATTAGATGGCTGGGGGTATTTCTTACGGTGTTCTTTTGCGTTTCGATCATGAACGCGCAAGAAAAATTTTATTTTTACCACGGGATTGATTACGGCTCTGAATCTGTCATCAATCCCGGTTCGCTCATCATCAACGGCGGATTTGATATCCTCCAGTCCGCGACGCACTCGCGAGATCTTTCAACGGTACACTTCGGTACGGGATTACGAAACGTGTGGGATAATTTCAAAGATCCTTTCACGCAAATAAATAAGTACGGCTGGGGAAAATTTCTCGGACAGGAAGTTTTCCCCACAAGTCTTGCCATTGACAAAGCACAATATTTTCCAAACTACACTTTGCATCTCATCGGGGGCGGAATGGACAGCCGCATGATGTATGAATGGTTCGTCGCCCACAATGTTCCTTATCCGTCCCTGATGTCCGGGCTGACTATCGCAACCTATCACTGGGTGAACGAAGCGGCGGAGAATGATAATTACGTCGGACCGAATGTTGATCCGCTGGCAGATTTATACATCTTCGATATCGGCGGCGTGATTTTATTTTCATCGGATGCCGTAAAAGAATTTTTCAGTTCAACACTTCACTTAACATCATGGCCGGGGCAGCCGGCATGGAATCCGACGTTCAATACCTTGGAGAATCAATCGCAATTTTATGTCATCAAATATGCTCTTCCGTTTTGGGACAAGACAAGTTTGTTTTATCATTTCGGCGACAACGGTATGCTCGGCCTTTCTTTTTTACGAGATAATAATGAAAGTATATCCGTCAGCGCCGGATTTGCCGCACGCGAACTGCGCACGGTTGATGTTTCCAGCGCCGGGCGCACCGTGAGCATTACTCTTGGCTGGATTGCCGGAATTTTTTACGATAGAGAAAATTCGGTGCTCGCATCCCTGATGGCATCGAACAGGGTGAACGAAAAAGTACGTCTCAATATTTACCCCGGTGTTTTTTCTCTCTTCGGATTTTCGCCCGGAATGTTTATGAGTCTTGGCCGCAGTGATCAATTTATCGCGGGCATATCAATCCAATATTCGCCCATGGGACTGGCGTATCGGAGCCATCATCCCCCGCCGCCTGCATTATGATCCAAAGAATTTTTCCTTTCACTTCACCATTTTACTCGTTACATTTTTCTTATGATGACTTCACTCAAAAATAAAATCGTTCTGGTCACGGGTGCTACCAGCGGTATCGGAAAATCAACAGCGGCAAAATTTGCCGAGCATGGAGCCAACATCGTGTTATGTGCACGGCGGTCAGACCGTCTGAAACAATTTTCGGATGAACTAAAAAAGAAATTCGGCATCAACGTGCACACCGTTCAGCTGGATGTTCGTCAGGCACAAAAGGTCGAATCGGCAATTGCAACCCTGCCTCAAGAATGGAAAAATATTTCCATTCTCGTAAACAACGCTGGATTGTCTCGTGGCTTAGATACAATTCAGGAGGGAAAAATTTCTGATTGGGATGAAATGATTGACACCAATGTGAAAGGTCTTCTCTATGTTACACGCGCCGTTCTGCCCGGAATGATTGAGCGCAGAGAAGGCCATGTTATCAACGTTGGTTCTATCGCAGGACATTGGTCGTATCCGAAAGGAAATGTGTACAACGCCAGTAAGTTTGCCGTACGTGCGCTGAATGAAGGAATGAAAATGGATCTTCTCGGCACGCCGATTCGCGTCACATCGGTTGATCCCGGATTGGTGGAAACAGAATTCAGCATTGTCCGTTTCCACGGAGACAAAGAACGTGCTTCCAATGTGTACAAAGGAATGACGCCGTTAACGCCCGATGATGTTGCCGACACGATCGTATGGGCGGCAACTCGTCCGCCCCATGTCAACATCAGCGAGATTGTCGTCATGCCGGTCGATCAGTCATCGCCGACATTGGTCCACAGGAAAAGCAATTAACAAAAGATCTTCCAAAATTTTTCAGAGGGGAAAAATGAAAAAATATTTTTTTACTGCAAGCGTACTTTTATCGTCACTGTTGTTTTCTCAAACCAAAGAACCCGAAATGAAAATGAACTCTATCGCCGAGCAGTACGTGAAACTTATTCTTGCCGTTGGACAGCACGATGCTGATTACGTTGATGCCTACTACGGTCCGAAAGAATGGCTGGACGAAGCCAAGACGATGAAGTATCAGTTAACGGCACTCCACGATTGGACCGAGGCACTGCAAAAAAGAATTGCAGCCGTAAAAGTATCGTCGCATGATAAGTTATTGGCCTTGCGCAAAACGTACATCACCAAGCAGCTTTCTGCCGCTCATGCAAAGATAGAAATGCTGATGGGAAAAAAATATTCGTTTGACGACGAAGCAAAAAAATTGTACGATGCCGCTCCGCCGACATATAGCGAATCTCATTTCAAAAAGATTTTGCAGGAACTCGATGCCATTCTTCCCGACAGCGGCTCAATCCATGAACGCTATGAAAAATTTCACAATCAGTTTGTCATTCCAAAAGAAAAAATTGATACCGTGTTTAAAGCCGCCATTACGGAATGCCGGGCACGGACAAAAATGCACATCGCACTTCCCGACAGCGAAAGTTTCGTCGTTGAATACGTTCACGATAAAGCATGGAGCGGTTACAATTGGTACCAGGGCGGTGCGCACAGTCTTATTCAAGTGAACATTGACTACCCAATTTTTATTGACCGCGCTGTTGATCTTGCCGCTCATGAAGGATATCCCGGACACCATGTGTACAATGTTTTATTAGAATCTGAAATGTTGAAAAAACATGGCTGGATTGAATTTTGTATCTATCCTCTCTTTAGCCCGCAGTCGCTCATTGCCGAGGGGAGTGCAAATTATGGTATTGACGTGGTGCTTCCCAATGCTGAACGTTTGAAGTTTGAAAAAGAAACCCTTTTCCCTCTTGCCGGACTTGATACGACACAGGTCGAACATTACTACAAAGTTCAAGCACTTACGGCAAAGCTTGCGTACGCAGGCAACGAAGCAGCACGTGGATATTTAAACGGAACGATCACCAAAGAACAGGCGGTTGACTGGCTCGTAACGTATTCGCTTTCTCCAAGAGAGCGGGCAGAACAGCGCATTCGTTTCATCGAAAAATATCGCGCGTACGTCATCAATTACAATTTGGGACAGGATCTTGTAAAGCAGTTTGTGGAAAAAAAATCCGGAAAGAATGCAACGCCTGAAAAACGGTGGGATGTGTTTCGCGATTTGATCTCTTCGCCCCGACTGCCGAGCGAATTGAAGTAATTCAATAAAAAATCCCGAAGACATTCTTCGGGATTTTTGTTTTAAATACTAACCTCATTACTGATGTTGTGCATTATGCTTTTTGTGATAGATGGCGTGGCTGGCACGGTTCTCTTCACGATTTAATTTTTTTCGTTCCTGAGGTGTTACTTTGCCGTCGGCTTTTGCAGTTTTTTCATCATGTTTAATTTTTGCTTCCTTTGCTTCAAGTTTGGCTGTTTCACCAGGAGTTAATTCCCCGCTCTTCATTCCTTGAATAATTCGTTTCTGCTGATGGTGCTCTCGTTTGTCAATCCCTGGAGTTGCCGCGCTTTGCGCAAACGCACTCACTGTGGACAAAATGAATCCTACTGCAATAAACGTCACGACTGTTTTCATACATACACCTTTGGTTGTTATTGAATAAAGTTGACAACTATATGACACCATTGCCGGCACAGCTGTTTAATTGTGTAAGATTAATAATTCTTCATATTCGAGAGTTGTTCCTCCGCTTTATACAATTTTTTTATAAAAAGAGTTTCTGCTGTCTTGCTTTCGCTGAAAGTTAAGAATAACTTACCATATGAAAAATTTAAAGCGAGAGGTACATCATGAATGACAAGAGACTCCATCCCGAAAGTTTGATGATGTCGTACGGATATAATCCGGAATGGTCTGAAGGCGCCGTGAAATGTCCGATCTTCCAGACATCAACATTTGTTTTTAAAACGGCTGAAGAGGGCAAGGCATTATTTGAGATTGCGTACGGAAAACGGGAACAACTTCCGAGCGAACATCTCGGACTTATTTACAGCCGCATCAACAATCCAGATTTAGAAATTTTGGAAAACCGTCTCACGTTGTGGGATGGTGCAGAGGAATGTGCAGTATTTGAAAGCGGCATGTCCGCAATTTCAACCGCTCTGCTGGAGTTTTTGCAGCCGGGAGATTTGCTGTTATACAGCCTTCCGCTGTACGGCGGCACGGAACATTTCATAGAACATGTACTGACGAAATTCGGCATTCACGTTGTCCGTTTTACTGCCGGGCAGTCACACGACGAGCTTCGGAAAATTATTGCCAACACAGGATACTCGCACAAGCTGGCTATGATCTATATTGAAACTCCGGCAAATCCCACCAACGATCTTATTGACATTGCATGCTGTAAGTCGTTGGCAAAAGAATTTTCAACTAAAGATCACGAAGTGCTGGTGGCTGTAGACAATACCTACTTTGGCCCTCTCTGGCAGCATCCGTTGAAGCTCGGTGCCGATCTTGTTTTGTATTCAGCAACAAAATATATCGGCGGGCACAGCGACGTCATTGCTGGTGCCTGCCTTGGCAGTAAACAACTGATGAAGAGAATTAAAACACTGCGAACTTTTTTGGGCAACATGGCAGGGCCATGGACTGGCTGGCTGCTCTTGCGAAGCCTGGAAACGCTGAAGCCCCGTATGGAATTGCAGGCGCGCAACGCGCGCGGAGTAGCAGAGTTTTTATCGGAACATTCAAAGATAGAAAAAGTTTACTACCTGGGATTTTTGGATGAAAGTAATCCCACACAATACAATATTTTTAAGAAACAATGCCTCTCCGGCGGAGCGATGGTATCTTTCGATATCAAAGGGGGTGAAAAAGAAGCATTCGCTTTCTTAAATCATCTTAAGCTTATTAAACTTGCCGTCAGCTTAGGAAGCACGGAAAGTCTTGCCGAACATCCGGCAACCATGACTCATTGCGATGTGCCCGATGAAGAAAAAGTAAAATTGAACATCAGCGAAAAATTGATTCGTCTCTCTGTCGGCGTTGAAAACCACGAAGATATTATCTGGGATATTGGGCAGGCATTAGAAAGTATAAAAATTTTGAATGAAGAACCCGCGTTGGAACATCTTGAAGAGCATCACGTGTAAAATCGTTTCTCTAAATAAAAAGGGCGAACATATATGTTCGCCCTTTTATTGTACACATCCCCAAAATTAGAATACGTACGACAGAAAACAATTACGGATTATCTTTACGCTCACCGGTTCTCATATTGCACTTAAAGAGTTTACCATCCATCGTAATACTGCCTTCACCCCCGCCAAAGGTTACAGTAAATGTCCTGCTAACATTCTTTTCTGTGTATCGATCACCGCGCAGAAATGTAATCGACGCATTGAACGTTCCGCTCACAGTTCCGCTGTATGCTTGTGAGAGATTTGCCCGTGCAATGGTTGGACTAATTTTGAATCGCGGCCCTTTAACATTGGTAAAGATCAATGTTAAAGTGTGATCGGATGTGCGAACAGCGTTGCGGGTAACAATGGTATCAATTCCCTTGCGAATATAGCTTGTGCCTGCATCTGAATTGATGGTGACGGTATCGCTATTGATTCCGGTTGCTGTCCATGCTCCACTGACGCTATTGAGTTGATGAGATAAACGCAAAGTTTTGAACGAACCCGATCCGCTGTCAACTCTGAAGTTAATGGCAGAGGCAGTATCAAAAGAGGCCCCGTTCCATATTCGGTAATATTTCTGAAACGATCCGGCGTTATTGACATCTTTTAGGAAACGAAATCTGTACACTCGATTGAATGTCGCTGAATAGTAAATACTGCTGTTATTTTGATAGGAGACTGTTGCTGTCCACCACCCTGTTCCTGCATCGTACGAAGTATCGACGGTAGAGACATTTTCAAGTTTTCCGAAGCTCGGTGTACCCGAAATACCGGCGGAACTTGAAAGCATAAACATCGTTCCCATCGTGTTGGTGGTACCGCCGTTGTCGTCACCAAGAGCGCCCGAGATTGACTCAGCGGCATCCTCTGTGGCACTAACAGTTGCTGCGCTGTTGGCGGTCATCGGATCGTCCTTCTTTTTACATCCAAAAAGTACCACACCCGATAGAATAAAAATCGTAAGAATGTTGGTAAAATATTTATAGCGTTTCATAACTAACCCCTTAAATAAATTGTAAAAATGGATTTATGCTATTGTTCTTTCATTCTTTCTTGCATCATCTCCCGGCGATGCTTTTTTATTTCTTCATACTTTTTCTTTTGCTCTTTCGTTAACAATTTTTCAATCTCAACATCCGATTTTTCCATCCGTTTCATCATCGCACTTCGCATTGCGTCTCTGTCCCCTTGATGCGCCTCCCAATCTTTTCTTCCTTCTTCCCGTTGTTTATCAAGAATAACCTTAATTTTCGTCACTTGTTGATCGGATAACGAAAGTGAATCCTTAAGACGCTGAACCATTTGTTCAGAACGCTGCTGTTGCTGCGCCACAGAAATTCCAAGAAGAAAAAGAATTCCAAATAAGATTTTAGTGTATAACGATTTCATCGGCTTCCCCGCTAGTTAATAATTACTTCTTTCAGACACACCAAAAGATGTGAAGGTTTAACCAAACATGTGATTCCCAACACGGATTTTCATGATGGTTTGGAGGGAAGATTTTCGTATCTTATCGCATTAATAGCTAAATTAGCATAGGAAATTACAAAAAGACATTACTATCGTATGGATATTGATTAGATTTGTCTAATTTTTCCCCAAACAAGATTCATATACATTCCAATGCAGCATACAGTACCCAGCATCAAAACTATTCTTGAGGGGCATCAACCGAAAAAGCTTACGATTCTGCAAACACACTCGGCCGCCGTGCTGATGCCCATTGTTCAACAGAACAATTCACTCCACCTTTTGTTCACCAAGCGCACCGATGTTGTTGAACACCACAAGGGACAGATTTCTTTCCCCGGCGGAATGATGGACGACGGAGATGAATCTGTCGTTCACACGGCATTACGCGAAACCGAAGAAGAAATTGGATTACCGTCTTCTGCGGTTTCAATTATAGGACAGCTAGACGACATCCATGTCCCCAGCGGATTCATTGTGACACCTATTGTCGGGTACATTGAATCCCTTCCTGCCTTAAGTACGAGCCAGGATGAAGTTGCTGAAATTTTATTCATACCCATCGAAAAATTTTTTGATCCTGCTCTTCGCCGAAGTGAAACTCGAACATTAAAAAATGTTACCCGCCAAGTCTATTTCTACGATGTTTGGAAAGAACCGGTGTGGGGCGCAACGGCGTTCATCATCAAACAGTTTACCGATTTGATGGAATCTCAATAAAAAATTACCATAAAAAGTTCAACGCATTCCATTCATCTTTCTGAATATTTTCTCCGAATTCTGCATTAAACAAAGAATTTTTCTATTTTTACCGTATGAAAACTACCGCCATTTCAGTTTCACATCTTGTGAAAGAATACCACGGTAAGAATGAAATACCTCTTCGTGCGCTTGATGATATTTCGTTTGATGTTCAGCAAGGACAAATTTTTGGATTGCTCGGTCCTAATGGCGCCGGAAAATCTACAGCTATTAAAATTTTGACGACACTCATTCCTCCCACTTCCGGAACTGTAACCGTTAACGGATGCAATGTGGTCTCGCAACCGTTGGAGGTTCGCAAAAATATTTGCGTAGTGCTTCAAGAAAATGCGGTGGATTCTTTCATCACGGTACGCCAAAACTTTTTAACTTTTGGGCGCTTTCACGGATTGACGAAAATGGAAATCGAAATGCGTGTTGAGCATGTTGTTGAAATGTTTGGATTACGCGAAGTCCTTAATCAGCAGGCAATGGAATTGAGCGGCGGCATGAAACGTCGGCTTCAGGTTGCGAAAACATTTTTTGTCAATACACCGATCATTTTTCTGGATGAAGCGACGACCGGAATGGACATCCACAACAAACGTGCAACCGTTGCCGCGATAAAAGAAGAAGCAAGGAAAGGACGAACGATTGTACTGACAACACATATGCTTGAAGAAGCTGAAGAACTCTGCAATGCCATCACCATTCTCAACCACGGAAAAATAATCGCCGGAGGAACAACCGGCGAAGTAAAAAAAATGGGGCTGCAAATTTTTTATCTGCGGCTGAAGTTTGTCGAGATTTCAAAGCAGCTTGAAGAAGCGCTAAAACACCTGCACCCCATGAAGATGGAAATTAGCAACAGTGCAATTACGATGACGGTTCGCGAACATAGTGCCGCATTACAAGCATTATCATTGTCTCAAACTCACGGCTCTCTGACGGATTTTGAAATCTCTACGGCATCGCTGGAGGATGTGTTCTTACAGTTGATTGACGGAAAGAAAGCGAGCGTGCAGCCATGACACACGTTTTCGCCGTCATGTATCGCGATGCGCTTATTCGCCGAACGAGTTTAATGTGGCTGTTCTTCGATATGGCAGTCCCCCTTCTCTATCTTTTAATGTTCGGTGTTGGATTTGATAAAGCTGTGGGTATGGGTATCATCATTAACGGTAGCACTGTCAATTACAACGAATTTTTTCTTGCCGGCGTCCTTTCAATGTCCTGTTTCGGAAGTGCCATCAATCAGTCGTACGGTTTTTTTCATGACCGTGAAACAGGAATTTTTTATGAATTTCTGACGTACCCGATGACCCGCGGAGAATTTTTGCTGGGTAAGGTTCTTTTTCAGTGTCTCATGTCCATTATACAGGTAGTGATAACCTTGACAGCGGCAAAATTTTTATTACACATCCCTCTTCGCTTCGAACAAGTTCCTCTTACCGTTGTTGTTGTCATGGTGGGAATTGCCGGATGGTTCTATGCGCTGGCCACCGGTGCCTTTGTAATTCGTCGAAATGATACGTTCAATACTTTCCTCAATGTTGCGTATTTCATTTTGATGTTTATCAGCAGTATGTTTTATCCGATAGAATCACTTCCGCCATGGCTGAGATACATTGCGTATGCTAATCCGCTGACGTGGCACACCGATGTTCTTCGGTATCTGACAATCGGCATTGGTGAGCTTGCTACCATTGGATTAGAGATCGGCGGATTTGTTATCTTTCTTGCACTTTCATTTTATTTTGCCGTGCGAGCTTTAAAGAAAGCGGTCTAATGTTCCCCTGCTCCGTACAGCTCTTTCGAGCTGATGTTCAGTCCCAACACTTTCAAATACATGAAGAGTTCGGTCATATGACGCAGATGATGATCGACGGCAAATAAAGCGATCCTCCATTTCTGAACTCTGCCTAATTGAATGGAATCTACTTCGCCGGTTTGAAATTCATCATCACTGATTGATGAAAAGATATCTAAAAAAATTTTTGCGGATTGGTGGTACAATTTTAGGGCTTCATCCACATTGACCGTCGAAATTTTCCTGTTTGCAACAAAGATATGCCTCATGGATGGAAGCGCCCATTCATTTTTCCCAATGCCATCCGCATTAAATTGCAACGCCGCCGCCATGTGATGCATCAATTGACCGAGGGTAAACGAACGTTCCGTTGGTTTCCATCCTATCTTATCAGATGGAACTAACAAGAACAATGATTCAGTCGGCGCCAGCGTGCCCTGTGCATAATTAAGAAATTGAGATACTGTCATCGGCTATCCTTCAAATTCTGATTCGATAAAAATTTCATTATTAACAATGGTAATGTGAAGAACATTCGGACGGCAGCAAACAGAACAGTCCTCCGTTATCGTTTGTTTATTTCCTGCTTCCGGTTCCACAAAAACTTCGTTTTCTTCGCCGCAATAGGCGCACGTAAATGTTGCGTAACTATCCATGGTTTTGAAAATAGCAAAGTCATTTCATAGAAGCTATTCAGGAACTATTGAGAGCAATTTTCGTCTAATTTGTGCCATGCGCCGTGTGGTGGAGAGTGACTGTCCTGCACCTCCAAACATTGCTTGTATGCGCTAATTTCTGTATTTTTTCATACTTACAACGTTTTTCAATCTATATCACAGAACCATTTAGAGGAGATTTTTTGTATGCGTTTGACAAAGCTGTTGATCTCTACATTCGTGTTGGTCTTCGCCATGGGAATGTTCGGCTGCGGTACAACATACGTCGCAGATATTGCAGGAAATAAACTTTCCACCGAAGAATTCGAACAAGTGTACGCCAAAAATAGCGGTGGATGGAGTGCGGCGCAAAAAACATCGCTCGATGATCGCCAAAAATTTCTTGATCTCTACCTCAAGTTTCGATTAAAAGTAAATGAAGCACACGCAAAAGGATACGACAAAGATCCTGAACTGAGAAGTGAACTGGCAGAGTACCGCAAGAACCTTGCGGTGTCATATATGTTGGAAAAAGAAATCACCGGGCCCGCCATTGAACGACTCTACAAACGCAAACTAAAAGAACTGCGGGCAAGCCATATTCTTATTCGCCTGCCGGAAAATCCATCCCCCGCAGATACGGCCGCTTCATTCAACCTTGCGGCAAAGATTCTCGATTCATTAAAAGCCGGAAGTTCTTTTGAAACACTGGCAATCAATAATTCACAAGATCCATCGGTAAAGTTTAACAAAGGAGACTTGTACTACTTTTCAGCCGGCCAGATGGTTCCTGAATTCGAAGATGCGGTATATTCATTGAATCCGGGAGAATATACGCACACCCCTATTCGCACACAATTCGGTTATCACATTATCAAAGTGACAGAGTCGCGTCCAAACCAAAAAGCTGTTCGGGCAAGCCACATTATGAAGCGTCTCATGCCCAAATCAACACCTGAGGATAGTGCAAAAGCCATGAAAGAATTACAAGCCGTACGCGATTCTATTATGAAGGGGGGCGATTATGCCGAGTTTGCCAAAAAAATTTCTGACGATACATTCAGCGGACAGCGCGGCGGCGACCTAGGCTACCTTGACCGCGGCAGAACAATTCGCGAATTCGACGAAGTGATCTTCAATATGAAAGATGGAGAAGTGGCTCCGATCATCCGTACACAATTTGGTTTGCATTTAATTAAACGGATAGATGCAAAAGGTATTGCACCATTTAAAGAGATTGAGCAAGATTTGAAGACGGAATATCAGCGCAACCGCTTTCAGCATGATTACGATTTGATGGTTGATAAGATTAAGAAACAGTTTGGGTTTAAACAAAATGATGCGGCGTACAAAGCGTTTGAAGCGAACGCCGACACATCAAAATCTACGAGCGACGAAAAATGGGACAGCACGTACACCGCAGGTGTCCGTTCACAAGTGCTCTTTACGTTTGGAAAAGAAAAAGTGACGATTGATTCAGTCATCGCATTTGCCAAAGCGAATCCTGAGCTGAAGAATCTCTCTTTGAAAGCACCAAGCACCATACAAACCATTGTGAACAAAATTGGGACAAGCCTGATAACGGGATACTATGCACAACAAATGGAAAACCAATTCCCCGATTTTGCACGCACCATGAAAGAATACGAAGACGGTATTCTTCTCTTCAAAGCTGAGCAGGAAAACGTCTGGAACAAAGTGGTGCTGAATGATTCTACCCTACGAAAATACCATAAGGAAAACAGTTCAAAATATACTTGGACAGACAGAATCAACATCCAGGAAATTTACGTACAGACCGACAGTGTTGCAAAACTTGTCAAGAAAGCATTGACCGGTTACACTTTTGATTCGGTGATTGTAAAAAAGGTCAAAGGGAAATCAAAAAAACCTCAGTATCAAACCATGACGGTGACTGTGAATCCAATTTCGTTTGATTCGGCAGCAGCGGTGTACAATAAACGCAGTAATACTCTCGATAAACGAGGGGAATTGGGATTACAACCGATTTACACAAACGAGTTGACAAACCGTGCCTGGGTCGCAACCACTAATGATACACTGAACTATGTTGCCAACGACGGCGGATTTTCATTTGTAAAAGTTTTAAAGAAAGATCCGGCACGAGAAAAAACATTTGAAGAAGCACAGTCGGAAGTTTCCAGTGCATTTCAAGAATCTGAAACCAAACGGATAGAATCCGAGTGGTACGATTCATTGGCAAAGAAATATCCGATTGTGATAAATAAAGAAGGATTAGAAAAAACGTTTACCGGCCCCGAACCACATCAATAATGAAAGCTTCTCAGCAACAGAAGGAAAGTGCATCGATGCGCTTTCCTTTCTTTTTTATCATCCTGTGTTCTGTTCTCTTCTCTTCCTGCAATCAGAAAGAAGAAGCGGGACAAATTGTTGCCCGCGTCGATGACCAGGTGTTGACGTTAGCAATGGTGCAGGCGCAAATTGATCCCTCGCGAAATCTTACTGATGCTGAGCTGCGGCAATTTGTCAACCATTGGGTTACCAACGAGCTGTTGTTTCAAGAAGCACATCAGCGGGGATATGACAACTCTGAAGATATTCAGCGTAAGGTTTCCGATGCGCGCAAACAATTTTCCATTGCGTCCCTGCTAGAGAAGGAAGTCTACTCGCTGGCAGAAAACAGCGTTCAACCCAATGATATTACGGCATACTTTCAAACTCGGAAAGATGATTTTATCCTGAAAGAAGATATGGTGTGGCTGTCGATGGCAGTTTTCAATCAAACGACACCGGCAAATCAGTTCAGAGCATCATCCTTGGGTCCAAAAGGATGGCACACCAGCGTTGATGAATTTCAATCGGAGATTAAAAACGGGTTTCTTTCTTTTTCCGATTCTTTATTTTTCACCTCGTCGTCGTTATATCCGCCGGAGCTGTGGAAAGTAGCAACGGCGCTTGGTAAGTTTGAAGTATCATTCCCGGTTAAAACAAGCGTCGGATATATTGTGATACGTTCACTTGGTACGTTCAAAAAAAATACGCCGACACCAGTGAAATATGTTGAAGGAGAAATTCGGCGGAGATTAGCAATGGAACGGCGGCAGGAGCGGTATCAAAATTTCATTCAGCAGCTGCGGACAAGACACACCGTGCAATTCATGATTTCAACAACAGATTCAGTAACACGCGGAGGCGAATAGCGTATGCGAAATATGTTTTATCTTTTACTATTCTTGGCGGCAACTCCTTTCATCACAGCCCAAACAACGCTTGATAAAATTGTCGCCGTCGTTGACCGTGAAATTATCACTGCTTCAGATCTAAATTTTTCCGTCCAGCAAATTGCTTTGCAAAACAAAATGGATCCTACGTCAAAGGAGCTTCGCGACCGCGTGCTGGAAGGAATGATCAATGAAAAATTAGTGCTGGCGCAGGCGGTTGAAGACAGCGTCACCGTCACCGAAGAAGAAGTCGGAGAGCGGTTGGAGCAGCAGGTGAACCGCTTAGTGTATCAGGCCGGAAGTCAGGAAAAATTGGAAGAACTCTACGGCATGAATGTAAATAGAATGAAGCGCGATTTTCAATTTCGTGAATTGATTCGAAAGCAGATGCTGGTACAAAAAATTCAACAGCAGCGGCAGGCATCAACCACCGTGTCACGGCGTGAGGTTGAAGATTTTTTCACAACATACAAAGACAGCATTCCAAAAGTGCCGGAAGAATTTGAACTAAGCCACATCTACATAGCGCCAAAAGCAGATTCCACCGCGTTGAATAAAATTTACACCAAAGCGCTTGCCATTGCCGAAAGTATTAAAGCGGGCGGCATCTTTGCCGATTTTGCAAAACGGTACTCATCAGATGGCTCTGCTTCACTCGGCGGCGATTTGGGATTCGCGCGGCGCGGATCATTTGTGAAAGAGTTTGAAGAAGTTGCTTTCTCATTAGATCAAGGTCAAATTTCCAAACCGGTAAAAACACAATTTGGTTACCACATCATCCAGATGGTTGAACGACGCGGGGATGCAGTTCACACCCGACATATTCTTTTCCCCATTGAAATGTCTAAAGCAAATGACGATTCAGTTGTTGCTTTGCTTCAACAGATTCGTACAAGGGCGGTTGCCGGAGAAAGTTTTGGCGTGCTTGCCCGCAAATATTCGGAAGATAACGATACAAAAGATATCGGCGGAGATCTTGGTAAGGCGGCAACCGATCAGCTGGATCCTTCCTATTTAGATTTTGTGACATCGGCAAAAGCGGGCGCTATCAGTGAACCGCGTAAGATTACTGTCGGAAATAAATACGGCTATCATATCATTTTAGTCCGCTCTGTCTCTCCGGAACATATGATCAATTTGCAAGACGATTACAAGAGGCTTGAACAGTTGGCTCTTCAATTTAAAATGACCAATAATTATCAAGCGTGGGTCGATAAGCTGAGAAAAACCATTTATTGGGAAAAGAAATTGTAAGTGCGGTAATTTTTTTTTATATTTGTATAGGAAATTTTAGAACATTATCATTGAAGGAAAACGATGGCACAGCATAAATCCGCTATTAAGAGAATTCGCTCGACAGAACGCCGAAAAGTGCGTAATGCCGACCAACGATCGGGGATGAAAACCTTGATTAAAAAAGTGCGTTCAGAAAAGGATAAAACCAAAGCTGAAGTATTCTTAAAGGAAGCGACCTCGCTGCTCGATAAACTAGCCGGTAAACGGGTTATTCATCCAAACAAAGCGGCAAACCAAAAATCGAAATTGACGAAACTTGTGAATACGATAAAGTAAGTTTTGCACTATCAGTAAAAAAGGCGACTCATGGTCGCCTTTTTTATTTCATAGATCACCGTTGCCTTAACCTTCTTTTTCTGCCTGCAATTTCTGTAATTCCCAAATTCGTTGCTGGAACTCTGCACTCTTGCCCGGTTGTGAAAACATCAGAATCTCGTACGCCTGAATCGCCGCACTGAGTTCACCCTGCGATGCGTAAATTTCTGCTAACGTCGGCGTGACCATTTGAGGATCGTACGATGATTGTGTCTCCGGCGATTCAGCTTCAATCTTCGGTGAGATATCTCCTTCTATCGGAGTTATGCGCTCCACAGACTGCAATTTTTCAGCTAAGTCGCCAATGTCCGTGGAACTATCGGAAACAGATTCGGCTGGAGTC
>JAQUOA010000019.1:0-6972 GCA_028749215.1 Bacteroidota bacterium | reverse complement strand
AGAATCGGGAATGGAAGCAATCATTTTTGAGACAGCGGGATTAAACGGAGATAATTCTTTTACACGATTGAATGCTGCACGAGCTTTGGAATATTCTTTTAATGCCAAATGCGCTTTGCCGAGAATAAAATATCCGGCATAGTACTGCGGAAAAATTTTTGTTCCTTCTTCACACAATTTTAACGCTTCAACTGTTTGATTTTTTTCTAAATAGATATCCGCCAACCGAGCAAATAACGGAGACAGAGGATTTTCTGAGAGCTTTAAGGAAAGAAATTCTATGTCAAATTCAGTGATGTCCATAACGATCAAAAAAATCCGCGGTTATTATCAATGGCGTAAAATATGTCAGATTATCTTGAATAGCAAGATAGGCTTTGTAATTTTGATCAAACCCACCCCACAGGGGAAAGGGAAGATTAACTGAATAATCACCTGGTAGATCAGGTTTGAAGTGCCAGGACAGTCTTTCGAAAATAAAAAATCCAGCCGAAAGGCTGGATTTTTTATTTTGTGTAGTCCAAAAACTTATGCCGCTAAGGGCTCAATCGTCAAATTTATTTGCGATATCTTTATTCGGCGGGCTTCAAGTGCCTGCTGAACCGATAGGTAGGCGACAAATCCGTACCCTGAGGTGAAGAGCAGTTGAAATGGTACGGCGGCAATTTCCAGATAATACAGCGACGAAACAACACCGAGGAAACAATACAACGCCAAGGCAATTTCCACTATCACCATCCAGCTGAACTTTACCGGCACATACTTTTTATCTTTCCACGATTCTTTCTTCCCTTCAATGCCGTACTTCGGGGTGCGGACAAATTCGCTCTTGCGTTTAAACAATCCTTCGAGCACTGCCTTACTGTTGTTCACCGCAAACCCCATGCTTCCCGCCATAAAGACCGGGAATAAAAAGATACGGCGGCGCCAATCGGAATAAATATCTTTTTGTGAATACATATAGAACATAAACGAACCGATGAATGCCAGCACAAACACCGACATGAAATCAAAATACGCATCGAATCCACCGCCGTGCTTAATGAACGTGAGCGGCACATTGAGAATGCTTGCCAGCACGATGAACGGAAAGACAATGTTGTTGGTTAAATGAAATGTCGAATGAATTTTTATGCGCATCGGAATTTTTGATTTCCATACCATGGGCAGCAACTTACGTGCTGTTTCAATAGCGCCTTTCGTCCACCGAAATTGCTGCGACTTCAGTGCATTGATTTCTGCAGGAAGTTCTGCCGGCGACGTTACATCGCGTAAAAATTTAAACTTCCATCCCTTCAACTGCGCGCGATAGCTTAAATCCAAATCTTCCGTCAACGTATCGGACTGCCAATTACCAGCATCGACAATACAGGATTTTCTCCACACGCCTCCTGTTGCATTGAAGTTGATGAAGTATCCTGCTTTGTTCCGGATGTTTTGTTCAATAACAAAGTGGCCATCCAGCGCCATAGCCTGCGTCCGCGTCATCAATGAATACTCGCCGTTCAAATGTTCCCACCGCGTCTGCACCATGCCGATCTTTGCATTCTTGTAGAAGTACGGTATTGTCTTTTGGAAAAATTCCGGACGCGGAATAAAATCGGCGTCGAAGATTGCAATAAATTCGCCGGTCGCAGTTTTTAAACCTTCCTTCAGCGCTCCTGCTTTGAATCCCTTTCGGTTCGCGCGGCGAATATGGTGAATAGTATATCCTTGATCCTGCTTTTCTCTCACGATGCTTTCAACAAGATCAACGGTTTCATCGGTCGAATCATCGAGCACCTGGATTTCTAATTTCTCTTTGGGATAGTCGATGCTGCACGATGCATCGATCAACCGGCGAACGACGTACATTTCATTGAAGATCGGAAGTTGAACGGTGACCATCGGTGTATCCGTCAACTGCAAGTCGGAATCATTTTCATGACGATGTTTGTAGTAGTGATAGACCATCACGAAACCATGAGCACCGAAAATGAATAAGATGCTCAGGCAGAAGATATATGCAAGAAGTATAAATTGTTCCATAGTTGTTCTCTGTTAACTTTTGTATGATGTTGTTTTAATTTTTTACCAGCCGGAAACCGTCTCGAGCAGAATGTCTTCGGCAACTTTGTTGACCGCGTCTTCAACGGCAGCGGTGCGCGGCTGCCCTTGATCGTACTGCCCGTAATTTGAAAAATCTTTTTCCCACACTTTTTTGCGAAACTTCATGTCGGTGAACGATGCTCGAACCGTAATGGTCACCTTCCGTGTTTTGACCACTTCGCCTCCGCTGATGACAAACGGTGCATCGGTAATCGAAACAATGGTTCCTTCAATAATGGAATCCGATGTCGTTCGTTCACCTATTTGCAGACTGTTGTCGTTCACAAAAAGATCGATCAGTTTGCGCGTAAATTTTTCGCGGATACCCGCTTCACCGAAACCGCTGACATCTTCTACCAAAGGGATGGCGACGGTCTTTAAATGAGGCGGAACTGATGACCCGGTAAAACTGTAGCACCCGGTAATTGACAATGCACAATTGATAATGAACAATATTGTGACTATAACTTTTGTTGTTTTCTTTATTTTCAATTGTTCATTACCCGCGGTCATTTATAAATTAAATTCTTTAATCTTTCGATACAGTGTACGTTCTGAAATTTTTAACTCATTGGCGGCAAGACGACGGTTGCCGTGATATTTCTTCAGCGATGTCTCGATCATGCGGCGTTCCATCTCTTCAAGTGAAACGGTTTCTGGAACAACATTCACCGTCGTTGACGACTGAAACGGTTCATGTTCACCGACAGTGCCGTTTCCCGTGAAGACACCCTTCAGTAAATTTTTTAACTCAAGAATATCATTTTTCATATCAATGAGCGCGCGATAAATCAAATGCTTCTCGTCGTATTCACTCGGCTTGGCAATCAGCATCGGCAGATTGCGTTCAGCGGAATCCAAGCGGAGATATTTCCGAATATCGTCGACATCCAATTTCTTTCCCCGCTCCAGAACAAGCATACTTTCTACCACGTTGCGCAGCTCTCTTACATTGCCATGCCAGTAGTAGCCTTTCAAAAGGTCAAGCGCATCGCGCGTAATACCGGCATACACAATTCCATTTTTTTCGGATAATTCTTTCGCAAATTTTTCAAAGAGCAGCGGGATGTCGTCACGCCGTTCACGCAAGGGAGGAATGCGGATGTTCACCGAACGAAGCCGATAGAACAGATCCTGACGGAAATTTCCGTTGCGAACTTCCTGCTCTAAATCTTTATTTGTCGCCGCAATCACACGCACATCTACTTTTCGCGCCACCGACGAACCGACGCGTAAAAATTCCCCGTTCTCCAAAATCCGCAGCAACTTTACCTGCGTACCTAACGGCAGTTCGCCGATCTCATCCAAAAAAATTGTCCCGCCGTCGGCAAGTTCAAAATACCCTTTTCGTTCACCGGCGGCACCCGTAAACGATCCCTTTTCATGGCCAAATAATTCCGACTCGATGATCCCCTCCGGAATCGCGCCGCAGTTCACCGTTACCATCGTTTTTTTTGCCCGCCTGCTTGCTCCGTGAATTGCCTGCGCAATCACTTCTTTGCCGACGCCGCTTTCTCCGGTAATGAGAACGGTAATATCCGTCGGCGCAACGTGCTCGACCACCTGCACAAGTTCCTGTATCTCAAGCGAGTCGCCGATAATGCCGAACTGTTTTTGAAATTCTTTTCTGTCCATTCCAAACTCTTTAAAATCCTGCACTTACCGTTTCACCAAAAACCAATCGATTCGAAATTTTGTTTTTACGTCAGCACCAAACGCACGGGCAGATTGTTCATCGGAAAATCCTTCGAATGCAACAGCATAGACTGTCTTCCCGCCGCTTTGTTTTGAAAATACCGTTGCCTGTCTTCCGACGGTTTCTGAAAATTGTTTTGCCTGCTGTACTGCTTTTGCTTCAAGTGAATAGACTCCGACTTGAATGGCAAATTTACCGGTCGGTCTTTCAACAGCAATTGCGGGAGCCTGCACGATGGTATCTTTCTTCACTTCGGATTTCGCCGACACGGCTGCTGAATCACTTTTCGGCAGGATTGGTTGCGCAATTTTTTCGGATGCCGAAACATCCTTCTTTGCATAGATAGAATTCGGATACTGCGTATTCAACTGATTCAATTTCTGATCGGCAGTTTTATAGAGCCCGATGGCATAATAATATTGGTACACTTTGTACAGCGCATCATCGGCCCATTCACTTTGAGGAAAATTATCAACAACTGCCTGGTATTTTTTCACCGCCAGATCGCCGTCTTCAGTGACATACGCTTCAAGGTATTTTACGCCGGCATCGTTGGGATATTGTTTTTCAAGCGACGGCAGCTCTGCCCGCACTTGATCTATTTTTCCGTTGTGGATAAGTTCCAATTTTACGCGCACATCCAACTCGGTCATTTGAGCGAACAAGGTTTGCGATAGTACTGCCAAAAGAGCAATCAATAAAGTTTTCATATTAGTTTACATTTTGAACAAGTTTGCCAAATAGTGTATGTGCTGTCGCACGTTCAATCTTTACGTTTCTATATTCACCAACCAGGGCGTCTTCGCGCGGAAATAACGTTTTCTTATTCGTATCTGTCCGACCCATTAAATCGTCGGATGATCGGCTGCTGTCTCGTTCAACAAGTACTTCCATGGTTTGTCCAACCGCTGCGCGGTTCAATTCGTTGGAAATATCTTCCTGCAAGGCAATGATCTCATTTAGCCGTTCCACTTTCTTTTCTTCAACAACATCGTCTCCCATTTCCCACGCCTTCGTATTCTCGCGCGGAGAATATTTGAACATGTACGCGCCGTCGTACTTTACCTGTTTCATCACATCAAGCGTCAGACGATGATCGTCATCTGTTTCTGTTGGAAAGCCGGCAATGATATCGGTTGAAAAACTTACGTCAGGCATCGCACGTTTAATCTTTTCCAGCAAGCCGAGGTAATGTTCAATCGTGTAGGTGCGATTCATCAATTTCAAAATTCTGTTTGAGCCGGATTGCACGGGGAGATGAACGTATTTGCAGATGTTGCTGTGTTCTGCCATAACTTCAATAAGCTTATCGCTCATATCCTGCGGATGGGACGTAGCGTACCGAATCCGTATCGTTCGATCGACCTTTGCCACGGCAGAAAGAAGATCAGGAAAATCAAACTCGCCGTCGTGATACGAATTGACGTTCTGTCCAAGCAGAGTAACTTCTTTAAATCCTCGTTCGCTTAACTTATGAACTTCGTCAACAACACTTTTCAATGTACGGCTCCGTTCCCGCCCGCGGGTAAAGGGTACGACGCAGAATGTGCAGAACTTGTCACACCCGCGTGTTACTGAAAGCCATGCGCTGATTCCTTCCGTGCGCAATGGTGTGATGTCATCATAATTTTCTACACGCGATAACTTTACGGCGATACCGCGCTGTCCTGCATAGGCGTCATTCACCATCTTTGGTAATTTGCGGTACTCATCAGGGCCGACAACCAGATCGACAACATTATTTTTGTCTATCAACTCGGTCCGCAACCGCTCTGCCATACAGCCAAGCACGCCAATCAGCACATCGGGATTGTTGCGCTTATGCGTCTTCAATTCAGAAACTCGCTGCTTAACCCGAAGCTCGGCATTGTCTCTTACACTGCACGTGTTCACAAAAATCAGGTCAGCTTTAGCAGCCTCTTTCGTAAGTTTGTATCCGACACCATCCATAATGCTGAGCACAACTTCGGTGTCCGCCATGTTCATTTGGCAGCCGTAGGTTTCGATGTAGAGCTGTTTGGTTTTGTTGCTCATAAGCACTACAAATATACTGTACCACTGACATTTGGACAATGGAAAGACTTAACATTAATGAAAATTAATGCAATCTGACTTACTTTTTGAGGTTTTTAGCAATTCAGACCTTTGCCATTTCGTCAGTCAAGATTACCTTTCATTGAAATCCTAGCAATTTTTTCCTACTATACTTTTGTAACGAACCTATTTAACGGACACTTCAGGAACAACCCTATGAATCCCCAAAACTTTATCTCCGAAATCAGAACAAAAGCCAAACAACTAAAAAAAACCATTGTGCTGCCCGATGCTGTTGACCCGCGGGCAATTAAGGCCGCGCGCATTATTGCCGACGAGCAAATAGCAACGCCTATTCTTATCGGGAGTGAAAATGATATTCGAGCAAAAGCTGAAAGCGAAAATGTAAATCTGCAGGGCGTGCGCATCATCGATCCTTCAACATCGGATAAGCTGTCAGATTTTTCACACATCTATTTCAATGTGAGAAAATCAAAAGGAATGCAATTTACTGAAGCGCAGGAAGTGATGAAGAAGCCTCTTTTTTTTGGTGCGATGATGGTGCGGGAAGGAATGGCGGATGGAAGTGTAGCCGGTTCGCTTTCTACCACCGGAGATGTTTTGCGTGCGGCAATTCAAATCATTGGGATGAAAGAAGGAGTCAGCATTGTTTCGAGTTTCTTTATGATGGTGCTTCCGACCCGTCTGCTCACCTTTGCCGATTGCGCAGTGGTTCCTGATCCGACACCGGAACAGCTTGCCGACATCGCTTTAACATCGGCTGAAAATCATTTTAAACTCACCGGTGAAGAACCGCGTGTTGCCATGCTTTCATTCTCAACAAAAGGAAGCGCGGCACATCCGCTTGTCGAAAAAGTTCAAAAGGCAACGGAGCTTGCAAAGAAAAAAAATCCAACCATTAAACTTGACGGTGAATTACAGCTGGATGCAGCGATCGTTCCAAAAGTCGGCGCATCCAAAGCGCCCGGTAGCACTGTAGCAGGTACGGCAAATGTACTGGCGTTTCCTGATTTGAATGCGGGCAACATCGGTTACAAACTTGCCCAGCGACTCGGCGGTGCAGAAGCGGTGGGACCTATTGTGCAAGGATTGAAACGTCCGGCATTCGACCTTTCCCGCGGCTGCAGCGTGGA
>JAQUOA010000174.1 GCA_028749215.1 Bacteroidota bacterium | reverse complement strand
AAATTATGATTCGCCAATTTGTTCATTTTTCATTAGCCCAGCGTTACCTTACAGTGGCAATTGCCGCTGTCATCGTCGCGCTTGGACTGTGGGCATACTCGGAATTAAAGATCGAAGCGTATCCCGACGTTGCCGACGTTGAAGTTGTTGTGATCTCGCAGTATAACGGACGCGCGTCGGAAGAAGTAGAACAGCAAGTCACCGTTCCGCTCGAACGCGAACTGAACAGCATTCCCCATTTAATGACACGCCGCTCGAAAACAATTTTCGGTTTGTCGGTCATTCGTTTAACATTTGATGATAAGGTGGACGATTATTTTGCACGCGCCGCCGTCCTGGAAAAACTCCGCTCGGTCGATCTGCCAGACGGCGTCACTCCGCAGCTCGGTCCCCTATCAACACCGGTCGGAGAAATTTATCGCTACGTGCTGGACGCACCGCCAAGCGTGAGCACCATGCAGCTTCGCACACTGCAGGATTGGGAGATCGTTCCAAAATTATTGCAGGTTCCCGGCGTGGCAGATGTTGTGACATTCGGCGGACTGGTAAAACAATTTTACATTCTTGTCAATCCTCAAAAACTGCAATCGTACGGTTTATCGCTTGCGCAGTTCATGGATATCATCCGCCAAAATAATATTAACACCGGTGGAAATATTTTAGAGCGAGGCCCGCAGGCAATCGCTATTCGCGGAATCGGTTCTGTCACATCCAAAGAAGATATTGAAAACATTGTGGTGCTGGCGCGAAAAGGTGTGCCGGTGCTGGTGAAGGATGTTGCCGCTGTGGATATCGGCGCTATGCCTCCTTCCGGCGTGCTCGGCTACACCATTACCGATTCATCCCGCAACAATCCGCGCGCGGTGCAGGGACTTGTATTGATGCGTCGCGGCGAGAATCCTTCGGAAACGCTTGAGCATTTGCAGGAAAAGTTTGACGAAGTAAATTCAACTTTGCCGGACGGCGTGAAGATGCAGGTGGTGTACGATCGGCGCGAGCTTGTTGCCAATACACTGCACACCGTGTCGCACACGTTAATCGAAGGAATTATTATCGTGCTGCTGGTCCTCCTCTTTTTCCTCGGCAACATTCGCACAGCCGTTGTTATTGCCATTACGATTCCGCTCTCACTTCTCTTCGCATTTATTTTCATGCGGCTCTCCGGCATTCCTGCAAACTTGCTGTCGCTCGGCGCCATCGATTTTGGAATTATTGTGGACGGCGGCGTGGTGATGGCGGAAAATATTATGCGCCGCCTGGCTCACCGTTCCGAAGAAGAGAAACAGCATCACGGAACATTGTGGATCATTAAAGATGCCGCCAAAGAAGTGGAACAGCAAATTTTCTTTTCGGTGCTGATTATTATTTTGGCGTACCTTCCCCTCTTCACATTGCAGCGTGTTGAAGGAAAATTATTTTCGCCGATGGCATACACGCTTTCCTACGCCATTCTTGGTTCCATGTTATTTGCGCTGAGCGTAGTCCCCGTTCTTCTTTCATTCGTCATTAAAGACAACATGAAGGAATGGGAAAATCCCGTAGCGCGTGAACTTCGAAAAATGTACGAGAAGATGCTTCCGCACATTCTTGAAAAGAAAAATATGATCCTCGCCGCAACCGGTGTAGTGGTGGCAGTTGCCGTGTTCATCGCTTTCCATCTTGGAACAGAATTTCTTCCGAATCTTGATGAAGGCGCATTGAACATTCGTACCATTCTTCCCACAGGCATTAACCTGAACGAATCGACAAAGATTGCCAATGATATCCGCGAAGAAATTGCACGCAATCCCGAAATCAACACCGTCATCAGTCAAACCGGACGCAATGAAGACGGCACCGATCCGTACGGGCCGAACCGCATTGAGACATTCACCAGTTTAAAACCTTACAAAGATTGGAAGAGCGGAAAAACAAAAGATGAGTTGATGGAAGATGTGAAGCACCGTCTGGAAGCACGGTTCCCCGGAGCGGCATTCAGCTTTTCGCAGCCGATCTTGGATAACGTCAGTGAGGTGGTGACCGGCTCGGTTGCCGATCTTGCTATTATCATCAACGGAAATAATTTGGACACGCTCCGTTCTGTCTGCAACGATATTCTTTCCATCGTTAAAGATATTCGCGGTGCAACGGAGTACGGCATTGAGCAGGAAGGCCCGCAGTCGCAGTTGATCATTAAAGTAAATCGTGCCAATGCAGCTCGATATGGAATTAACGTTGCCGATATTCAAACCATTGTTGAAGCGGCACTCGGCGGAAAAACGGTGAGCCGCGCGTTTGAAGGAGAGAAACGATTCGATATTGTGGTGCGCTATCCGTTGGAAGTGCGCTCGACGATTGCCGACATCGGCTCCATCATTCTCACCTCGCCGAACGGTGAACGGATTCCGCTAAAGACGCTGACAGAAATTTACTATGCGGACGGTGCCACAGTGATTGCGCGGCAGGACGGACAGAGGCAGATTTCCGTCCGCACCAATATTGAAGAGCGCGACCAGGGAAGTTTTGTAAAGGAGGCGATGGAAAAAGTGAATGCGAAAATAAAACTTCCTGACGGTTACACCATGCACTGGGGCGGACAGTTTGAAAACCTGACGCGCGCCGGAAAACGGCTGATGGTTGTCGTACCGATTACCATTGTCATCATCTTTGCCATCCTGATGATTCTGTTTAGAAAAATAAAATATTCTTTGGTGGTGATGACGAATGTAGTGTTTGCATTTGTCGGCGGCGTAACGGCATTGTATCTGCGCGGAATGAATTTCAATGTGTCGGCGGGTGTCGGTTTTGTATCGCTCTTTGGTGTTGCGGTGATGAGCGGTGTAATGCTCGTGTCGCACTTTAACCAATTACGATTTCACCATAATGTTCCGCTGGAGCGCGCCATTTTGGATGGAGCGCTGACACAGCTTCGCCCAATTTTAATGATGATGATTGTTGCAATGATCGGATTGATTCCTGCGGCAACGGCAACGGGCATTGGTTCCGATGTTCAGCGCCCGTTGGCAACGGTTATTGTTGGAGGATTAGCGTCGGCATTAATCTTTACGCTTATCACGCTTCCCGGATTGTATGCGTTTGTTGAAGGACACACAAGCCAGGTTGAAGAAGAAGATGTAGTGTAAATTAATTTTTGTTCTCGTTCCCAACGTCCTCGTTGGGAACGAGCCGTTATCCCGTTAGGATTGGAAACGAGAATACGAGAGTAAATAAATTCCCCTCTGCAGCGATGGCTTGTGTGTTGGAGTGAGGCTGTAAGTCCGCCTTCTTTTTGGCGGAGGTTAGGTCACGAAGTGATGCCGTTGGCAGGTGTGTTACTGATTGAGGTTTTTCGAATTAATTTTATTTTACCGTCATCATTCGGTATTGTTACACACCCCTTTTTCCCCTCTCCCCCGCACTCTTGCTTTCCTGCCCGTCCGGCAGGCGGGCGCACAGAGGGGATCTGATTCTGCACAGCTCAATTTTAAAATACAAATCCCCAAACTCTTAACTCGCAACTGATGCGGAAGGATTCGGGGGATTATTTTTTGATGTTGCCATATCAGTCATCCATTACTATGGGTAAACTCTTGTAAACTTTTTTGAATGATATTTGTTTCCGTGTGAATCTTGGACAATGATGCTGAAAAGAAAGTTTCCATGCTCACGAATAGGTCGCAGTTGGTCGTCAGCAATATTGTCTTGATATTTGACCATTAGTGTCGCCACTTGATTGCTTGGAACTGTAAGAAACCTGTTTGATAAAAAACTTTCTCGATCTTGAACACTATGTTCGCTGTACCGTGTCAAACTTAATACAACATCTCTAGGAATACCAGCTTCAGGGGCAGCATCGATTGTCATTGTGGACTTAACAATGACGATTGGTTTGCGACCATAGTTTTCAAAAACCATTTGAAAATCTACGCTGATTACGCCTTGAGAGCCATTCACTGAAATATGCGGGTTGTAAGTAAATATATTAAGTGCATATTCAGGTTCTACATTTTTACGATCATAATACATTAATTCTACGTCGCTACGAGTAGCAGGAAAAACAGCAGTTGTTTTTCTAATTGGAATGAAATTATCGATTTGAATCCCTTTTGAGGTAACATAGTGGGTAATAAAATGTGGTTTGTTGACTGATGGAGGAACGATTAGAACCGAAATGGTTTTCCCAATCATTTGTAATTCAATTAATTCGAAATCAACCGGTAGGTCTACGTACTTGACAACTAACTGTCGTAATTCAACTATGTCTTTCAATCCAGATTGTTTGAATTGTGAATCAAATACCTCACCTGTTTTACCATCGATACCGAACACAAGATAACCTTCTGGTCCCGGCTTGTTCGCAAGGGCAACTAAGTCTTTAAGAAATTCTGACTGTATAACTTTCAGTGAATCCTTTGACGTACTCTTGAAGTGTGGCCACTGACGCTTGAGCTCGAGCTTGGATTCTTCAACTTGTTCGCCATTCTTCAATCGAACAGTCGCATGTGCAAGTAACTTAGTTAAACTGTCTTGATCCATTGCATTCCTTCAGATTTTCACATTTATAGTTGTGCAGTTAACGATAAATGTGCAAACATCATCGTTACATCTATTATACATTCGTTGTTTTGTATACTTGTTGACAAGGCAAAATTAATTTTGACAAATTACTTTAATCATTACATCACCGAACGTCTCAGGTGCAATCTCATCCCAGTCTTTGTCCTTTACAGATTTACCTATGGTCTCGCCATTTTCATCGTATTGAATTGATGACAAGATTTTCATTTTTTGTTGCCTGCAATCTAACGCATAATGGATTTTCAATTTCGTTTTTGTGTCAAACGTATTGACCGCAACCTCTAATTGAGTAACGTCAACCGCCCGACCAAGCATATCCGATGTATCCGATTGTGCGAGTACGAAAGGCGGACAGTAATAGAATGCAATTTTTTTGGCGACGAGATGAACTACTGAATCAGTGCGTTGGTTTATGATACTATCAATTTCTTTTTGACTTACTAGTTTAACCCAAATCGAAACAATATTCTTACCCTTTTTTACTTTTGTAAGTTCATCATAGAATGCGTCGTATTTATTTCCGTCGATACTTAAATGTCCCAAGTATTTCCAATCGGCAGATTTGACTGAACAAAAGACAACTAAAAATAGGATTGTCAAAATACTTAATCGAGTTTTCATTTTGTCCTCAACTGATTTCGCACAATGTAGTCAAACAATGTTATTTAACTCTTGCGGAAATGTAATGTTGGTTCATTTATACTCTTAAAAGTTCCAGATACAGGACCAGTTTGCAAGAGTAAGATATGTTTCAGAAGTACAGAGAGTGTTATCATTGGCGGTAATGTACATAGGTTCTCCTTTTTCGTCCACAATGCGTGTCATTGAACTAAGGAGGATAGGTACCTGCAGTAAGGAAAAACCATTAGCATCTGTCATTTCCAATGTGAACTTTGAACTCGAGAGATAGCTTTCCTTTGCTGTTTTAAGTCTGTACGTATATGGTGCCACATTGAGAATATAGTACATCTTGCCCTCTCGCCAACATGTCTTGAGATTTAGTTTCACACTATCTACAGAGGGAAGTGTAATTGTTGGCCATGATTTTATTTTCAAAGCTTGTTCTGTAGGTTCTCGTAGGACAATAATATTAAAACCATCAATCAGACTCACTTCTCCATTGTGTTTGTTTAAACGATATATTCTTCCTCCGTCTGATTTTGAGATTTCATATTCAGAGAAGCGATCGCAGCCAACAAAAAAGAAAGTGATGAAGATTATTATGTAAGTTTTCATGGTTCATTCCAGATGAATGGGTTTCGCATAATTCTTGTAAAATTGTACTCTTGGTTTGTTTTTGTCAGAAGTAACTTTTTAGAATTGCATTATCTGACCCTATTAATTACCGCAAATGTAGAGAGTATTCAATCGGTATGCAATGTTTGGCTGTGGTTATTTTTGTGTCGGTTGGTTTTGCAGCAGAAATAAGAGCGAAATGCCGCAAGAAAGTGGTTACAACATATTGCCGTGCCCTTAAGGAGGCGGCAATAGTCAATCTGCACACACCATTGGCTTTAGCCGCATTGAAATTTCAGCACAACCTTCCGAAGGGTACTCACTTAAAATATTTTTATTC
>JAQUOA010000173.1 GCA_028749215.1 Bacteroidota bacterium | reverse complement strand
TTGCCGTCCCGTTCAGCCAAGAATAATTCCATTAATGAATGTTTGTAAAATGGATTCTTCTTTTTGTCAATCAGCTTTTCGCGGTCCATTCTCAGCGGTGCAACCCAATTCGGATCATCTTTATACAGCGTATAGATGAAATCGATGAACTTCTTCTCATCAGCTTTTGTGCTAACCGGACGAACGGTAAAGGTTGACATAATTTATCCTTAAATAAAAAAACCACGCTGGCGTTATATCCATCAGCGCGGTTACATGAAATAAAAGAACATCTAGTTAATCACGCCGAGTTTTTTGCCGACCTTCGTAAAAATTTCTACAATTTTATCGAGATGCTCATTCTCGTGTGTTGCCATGTAACTTGTCCGAAGCATTTCCAATCCCGGAGGCACACCAGGACGCACAAAGGCGTTTACAAACACACCGGCTTCAAATAATTCTTTTGTGAAGATCAACGTTTTTTCCGTATCCCCAATAATCACCGAAACAATTCCTGTCTCCGGTTGACCAATCACATTAAATCCGGCAGCACGCAACCCTTCACGCACTCGGTTGGCATTGTTGTGAAGTTTACTGACAAGCTCAGGCTGTTGTTCTATAATCTCAAGCGCGGCCAACGCAGAGGCGACCGATGCCGGGGTTGGGCTTGCGCTGAAAATAAGCGCCGGTGAATTGTGTTTAATATAATTGATGACTGACCGTTTCGATACAATAAATCCGCCAAGCGATGCGAACGATTTGCTGAACGTTCCCATCGTGATATCAACATCTTTTGTCAATCCAAATTTGCTTGCCGTCCCCCGCCCGCCGACGCCAATGACGCCGGTTGCATGAGCATCGTCCACCATAATCCGCGCATTGTATTTTTTGGCAATGCGTACTATTTCCGGCAGCTCCACCACTTCTCCCGATGTGCTGAACACGCCATCCGTTACAATTAATTTTCCTGCATCAGCCGGTAATTTCGCAATCACGCTTTCCAGATGTTTCATATCGCCGTGTTTGTAGCGAACGACTTCTGCGGTCATCCCTATTGCCATCATGTTTGCCATGACAATGCACGCATGGTTGTCTTTATCCGATACAATGTATTCTCCGCGCTGAACGAGCGTTGGAATAATCGCCTGTGCCGTTTGGTATCCGGTGCTGATGAGGAGACAATCTTCGTAACCGAGAAATTTTGCAAGACGTGCTTCGAGTGCAACATGCAGGTCTATCGTGCCGGTAAGATACCGCGAACCGGAACATCCTGTTCCATATTTTTTAATGGCGTTGATGGCCGCTTCTTTTACTTTGGGATGGGCGGTTAAACCAAGATAATTGTTTGAGCCCGCCATAATAATTTTCCGGCCCGACATTTCCACAATGGGGCCTTCATTCGCTTCAATCGGTCGAAAATATGGATAGAGGCCTGCCGCTTTTACTTCATCGGCGCGGGTAAACGAAGTGCATTTTTCAAATAAATCCAATGTCGTAGCTCCTGAAAAACTATAAATTGATAATTTGGAACGATTTGAATATACTCTATCGTGCAAAGAAATGCAATTTAGAATTCACATATGCGTCTTTAGAACAAGTGGACGTATCCTTTCTTCAATCATATAACTCATACTATCATGTCATCAAGAATCGCTTTTGTTACCGGAGGAACAGGATTTATCGGCAGTCATCTTGTCGAACGATTATTGTCCAAAGGATACAGTGTCCGCTGCCTTGTCCGCAATCCTTCAAAACTTGGCTACCTGCAAAATTTTCCTATTGAAATATTTGAAGGAGATCTCTTCAGCAACTCAGCTTTGGAAAAAGGAATTGCAGGCGCTCAGTACGTCTATCACGTTGCAGGACTTGTTGCGGCAAAAACCAAAGAGGAATTTTATCGCGGGAATCGTGATGCAACGCGAAATATTATTGAAATTACCTCCCGTGTAAATCCCGGCATTACAAAGTTTGTTCACATCAGCAGTCAAACCGCTGTTGGACCGGGTGACGGCAGCACGGCGGTAAATGAATCGACAACTCCTCATCCCCTTACAACGTACGGAAAAAGCAAGTTGGCCTCCGAGTACGAAGTGCTGAAATTTAAAGACAAACTTCCAGTCACCATTCTTCGTGTATCGGCGGTGTACGGCCCGCGCGATACAGCGACGTTTGATTATTTTAAGTCTGCACACATGGGATTGGAATTGTTGGTTGGTTTTAAAGACAGTTACGTCAGCCTTGTCCATTCAACGGATTTGGTGTCGGGAATTATTCTCGCCGGAGAAAGCGAACGAGCCAACGGACAAATTTATTTTATCGGCAGCGAAAAATATTACACGTGGAATGAAATCGGATTCGTAACACGAGGAGTACTGAATAAAAAATTATTCCGCATCCGTGTCCCCAAACCGCTGGTGTTTGTAATCGCAGGCGTCGCAGGATTTTTTTCTACATTTAAAGAAAAGCCTTCCGTTCTGAATTTTGAAAAAGGATATGACTTGACTCAGGATAATTGGACCTGCGACGTGACGAAAGCAAAAACCGAGCTTGGATATAAACAAGAAGTAACACTCGCTGACGGGATAAAGGAAACCGTGAAATGGTATTTGGACAATAAATGGATGTAGTCCTTCAATGAAAAGTAATCCGATCTTTGAAAACAAACGGATTACTCAGCAAATAGTTGCCAATTTTTATTTCTCCACTCTTGTTCGTATTTTATAATAACACGATCACTGGAACGTATGCCAATATCGCTCGAAATTATTTTTATCGTCGTACTAATCATTATCAACGGCTTATTCGCTTTTTCCGAAATTGCCATTGTTTCTTCACGTAAACCGCGGCTGCAGCACTTAGCCAACAAAGGTAATGCAAAAGCGAAAGTGGCATTGGAGCTCGCGCAAAAACCGGAAATTTTCCTTTCCACAGTGCAGGCAGGAATTACGCTGGTTGGAATCTTAGCGGGCGCGTTCGGCGGTGCTACGATATCGGAAACAATTGCAGCCTACTTCGAACAATTCCCTCTGCTACAATCGTATGCGCACCCTATAGCGTTAGCATTAGTCGTCGTTTCCATTACATATTTTTCCGTGGTCGTCGGCGAACTGCTTCCGAAACAGCTCGCCTTAAAAGATCCCGAACGTGTGGCGATGCTCATTGCCATTCCAATGCGAACGTTGTCCGGCATCATGTATCCGGTCGTTCGGTTTTTAAGTTTTACGACACGCATCATCATTCGGTCGTTTAATATTAAAAATACTACCTCCTCCGGTGTAACAGAGGAAGAAATTAAAGTGATGTTGGAAGAAGGGACCAAGGCGGGAACATTCAACGAAGTAGAACAAGAAATGCTCGAACGCGTTTTCCGCCTTGCCGATAAACGGGCCAATGCACTCATGACTCCGCGGACAGATATTGTTGTCGTCGATCTTGAAGACCCCTACGAAGAAAATATCAAAAAGATCAAGGAGAGTCCCCATTCTTTTTTCCCGGTGTGTAAAGGAGGAATTGAGCGCATTCTTGGCGTCGTGCACGTGAAAGATTTATTGCTGCGGATGATGAATAATCAAAAGATTTCATTTGAAGAATGTTTGCGCCAACCGCTGTACATCGTGGAAAGCATGCCGATCGTTCAATTGATCGAACGCTTCAAAAAATCTGGGATCCACTTTGCGTTTTTGGTAGACGAGTACGGCGGTATACAAGGATTGATAACGCTCAATGATATTTTGAAAGCGGTGGTCGGACAGGAAATTGATGATGTAGAAAAAACTAACGGCTATGTGATTCAACGCGCCGACGGTTCATACTTGATTGACGGTGCTTTGCTGATTGATGAGTTTAAGGAAATCTTCAATATTGAGACTCTCACTGAAGAAGAGACCGGCAATTACCAAACGCTTGCCGGTTTTGTCATCAACCAAATGGGAACGATCCCCGCCGCAGGACAGTTCTTTGACTGGCGCGATATGCGCATTGAAGTTGTTGATATGGACGGCAATCGCGTGGATAAACTTCTTATCTACAAACTTCCGAAGAAAATGACGGCATGACCAAACCGCGTCGAAACGATTTTCTTATCCCTTTTCTTACGGTGATCTCCGATGTCCTCGCTCTCGAAGGTGCATTCCTTCTTTCGTATTGGCTGAGATTTTACTCGCCGGTCAGCCGCTACTATGAAGTCACACTCGGCGTACCGCCAATTGCAAGTTATCTGTTTGCTTCTGCAGTCTTCATTCCGGTGTGGCTGCTGGTCTTTCGCTCGCGGAATATGTACGGCACACGGCGCAACATTCATTTCAGCGATGAATTTTTTGTGACAATCCGGCTCATCACTATCAGCATGATGATCATGATGAGTGCGACATTTTTTTACCGGGAATTTTCCTTCTCACGCGGTGTTTTCATTCTTCTGTGGCTCACATCGTGCGTGTTGGTCAGCGCCGGAAGATTTCTTGTTCTGGAATTTGAAAAGAATTTGTACCGGGGCGGCAGAGAATTGAAATCCATCGTCATCATCGGACGAAATGCTACCGCAGAAAATATTTACAAACTTTTTTCCGCAAAGAAGGTGCTTGGGTATGAAATACTCGGCTACTATTCTGATGCCCCGGCATCTCCTTCATCTCCGCTTGCTGAGTGTAAGTATCTCGGAGAGATTACCCGTGTTGCGTTAGATCTTTCCAGCCTAAGAATTCAATCTGCACTTATCGCGCTATCACACACCGAGCAAGAGCAATTAATAGAACTGCTACGAGAGACGGAAGGAAAAAATATTGAATACATGATGGTGCCCGATCTATTGGAATTAATGACCAGCCGTGTCCGCATTCAGGAAATTGAAGGCGTACCGTTCATTAAGCTCAAAGACATTCCAATGACAACGTGGAGCCGCATTACAAAACGAACCTTTGACATTGTTGTTGCACTAATAGTTCTTCTCATCGCACTTCCTGTCATGGTACTTGTTGCCGCGATTATAAAATTGACATCGACCGGTCCAGTATTTTATGTTCAAGAGCGGGTGGGGTTAGACAGCGTGCCGTTTTCACTTTTCAAATTCCGTTCGATGCGAATTGATGCAGAACAAAAAACCGGTCCGAAACGGGCAACAAAGGACGATAATCGGGCAACATTGATAGGTAAAATTTTACGCCGCACAAGTCTTGACGAGCTTCCGCAGTTGTGGAATGTGCTGACAGGACACATGAGCATTGTCGGACCGCGGCCGGAACGGCCTTATTTCGTTCAACAATTCCAAAATAAAATTCCAAGATATCTAGAACGACATCGCTTAAAAGTCGGTATGACCGGCTGGGCACAAGTGAACGGCTTGCGTGGTGATGCACCAATTGAAGAACGGACAAAGTTCGATATCTACTATGTAGAAAATTGGTCGTTGGTATTTGATCTAAAAATTATTTTAAAAACTGTCCGCGCTGTTATCTTTGGCGAAGACGCATATTAAAATTTGTTACGTTGATTTAAAACTCCCCACCGCATCAAGGGGGTATCTTGTCATGCCAGCGCACGCTGGCATCCATTTTGTGGATTCCGATGCCAAGGGCATCACTTCGTTGACTTTCGCCGGAATGACACAACAAACTACAGGAAATTATACCAGTAGAAATTAAAAGACAGCAGAACCATGATTCCACTAATAATTTTTTATATCCACATCATTGCTTTTACTGCCGGATTCACAAGCGAATACCAAAAAGAAGACATTGGAGCAGGGTTTCTCAATGTGGGATTTATGGTGCTGATTTTTTCAGTCGGCTGGTCTATCAGCACATTTGTGTTGAAGTATGTGATGCGCGAAGCAGGGTTCGGCATATGGCTGAACCGCGATGCTGTTTCGCTTCTGCTGCTGACGATGGGGGAAATTATTTTTTACTACTTTTATTTTCGCAACGATGCCAACGCCCCTTCGGCATAAATTTTCAGCGGGACGATGATTCTTTTTTGGCAAACAGTTCCTGACCAACAACCACATTCCATTCTCTAATTTCCCAACGCTGCACTAATCCGTTCTTCACATAAGGATCGTTTCGGACAAAATTTTCGATCATAGATTTGTCTGCCACGTGAAAGACCAGCACTGCTTGATTCGGCGGATCGCTGAATGCACCGGCAAGCATCAGTTCGCCCCGTTCATGAGATTCACGAGCAAG
>JAQUOA010000172.1 GCA_028749215.1 Bacteroidota bacterium | reverse complement strand
TTTCCGAGCGCCACCGCCACCGGTACGAAGTGAACAATAAATTCAGAAAAATTTTAGGCGAGCATGGAATGGTCTTCAGCGGTTTGTCCCCGGACAATAATCTTGTTGAGATTGCCGAATTGAAGGATCATCCGTGGTTTGTGGGCGGACAGTTTCACCCCGAATTAAAATCGCGCGCGCTGAATCCGCACCCTTTGTTTAGAGATTTTGTAAAAGCGGCGGCAGAGTACAGCCGAACGAAGAAGTGATGAAGTAGTTGAGTCGTGAAGTCGATGAGTAGTTAAGAAAATCCCCAAGGCATAACAGCTTAGGGGATTTTTTTTGAGATATTTACGGTTAAATAGCTAGCTTGAATAACCATCTCCCCAACAAGCTGCCGAGTATTTGTCATGCCAGCGTACGCTGGTATCCATTTCATGGATTCCGGTGCCAACGGCATCACTTCGTAGACTTTCGCCGGAATGACAACGCATGCATCGGGATATTAGACCCAATAGTGAATAAAACCCTAAAGCAAAACAATTAGTACCGCCTTATTTCGCAAATCCCTGAAGTGTAAAAGCTTCAGGGATTTTTAGTTTTATAGGTTGCTATATTGGAAAGAAGAAGGTAGATTGTGCGAAAGTTAGAATTGATAATATTCAAACATCATGTTAATCAATATTTAGCAGTTTAATTTTAGAAAGCTGACTGACTATCTCTACAATGGGGGTTTCAATGAAATACAACTGGGTCTCTGTTCTCGGGGAGTTTCAAGAAATCGAGAACGCAATTATATTCAAAGGCGGCTTCTCTAAACTAGACGAAAAATATATATCCGTCTCAATTGCTAATATAATTTCTGATCAGCAATTTGGAGGCGGAATAATATCTGCTGACGTTGAATTTACCGGCGGTACTGCCAAAGAAAAAATTATGAATGAGGCATGTGAGATTATTCTATACTATGATCCAATATCTCATGGTTTAATCACTGCAGGCATTGGTGGAACGGGACTGTGCTCTATCAGATCCTTTCTTGGCCAGTGGACTACTTATGGTAGCGCAGGTAACCGAGAACTTTTAGAATATCGCCGCAAGTACAGGCTTAAGGTTTCCGCAAATGGTTCCCGTGTTTCAGTTAATTTAGATGGCGTTGATGTCGTTTCTGTAAATCTTCCTTTTGCTTTACCTAGAGGCCAAGCAGGTCTATGGTGCTACGGTCAGAAAGATGTACGAATTTCGAGTTTTCAAGTTACAAGAGAAAAACCGAAAGCTTTTGTTGTTATGCAGTTTACCCCACCTTACAACGAACTTTACACAGATGTGATAAAACCGGTCTGCGAAGAATTAGGTTTAAGAGCCGTGAGGGCTGACGAAGAATTTGGACCTGGGATCATCATAGCAGATATCGCCAAACAAATTGTCGAAGCATCTGTAATCATTGCAGATATTACTCCAATCAATCCGAATGTATACTATGAGGTAGGTTATGCACATGCAATGCATAAACCTACAATACTTGTAGCAGAAAAGCCCACACCGCTCCCGTTCGATGTCTCACCTTTTAGAACCCTCTTCTATGAAAATACTATTGCGGGGAAAAACAAAGTCGAGGCAGGTCTTCGAAAACATTTGGAGGCAATTCAAAAAGAATGGTCAGCTGGATAACAAGACACGCGACTCATTGCATTATAGTTTATTTTCAATCCGTTTGACAACTAAAAAAGAAACCGTTTATGAAAAAATATTTTAATCTAGTTATATGCATTTTTATTTTAGGATGTGGTCCTTCTGTAGAATTTGTGAAGTTTGACACGAATTCAAGGTTAGCAAAATCATCAGATATTGATGTCTTTACTGATGCAACAAAAATAAACCGTCCTTACAAAGAAATTGCATTAGTCACAGTCGATGACAAAGGGCATGACTACAGTGAGGTTGAACTATTAAAATTAACAATATCAAAAGCCAAAGAACTTGGAGCAGATGCAATAATCGTCCTTACTCAAGACATTCAAAAAGGTGGTGGTATATTTGTGGGTAGCGTTTACGTACAAGCAAATCGTAGGGTCGTTCGTGCAACCGCGATTGTCTATCAAGAAAAAAATAGTCCATAAAATATTAATACCCAAAAAATATATTGTGCAAACGGTAATTGTTAATTTATGAATTTTGCCATGCTTAATGTAAAGTTTAATTGCGAGTCACAAGTCCGTACGATTTATGATTGCGTAGTTTCAGTCGGTTAAGTGCAATTGATAAAAGGAAGACAATATGAAATATTTAATTTTAGTTATCGTATTATTTTATTACCCCCTGTGCGGGCAAACAAAAGATTATGGCGAAAAAAATGGTTATGATTGGAAAAAATTTTACGAAGATTCAAAATTGAGATTTAGTCAAGTGGAATGGAGTAATAAACAAGAATGGATTGACAATGAAACCTATACACGCAAAATACACTATCTGATTGGTATTTATGATTTGTCTACACGATTACCAATCGAAAACTATGTGAAGTATATAGACGAAAAAGGCAAGGATAAATATTTTAATTCTGGGAATCCTTATCCTTACTTAATTGGAACTACTCCAGATCAGATGTTAAAAGCGTTGGACAATTTTTATATAGATTATAGAAACATGAATATCAGAATATTAGATGCTATACACATTTGTCAAATGGACATTAAAGGGGAAAATCCCGAAGATATTGAATGGCAAACCAGGTACTATAGAGCCGATGATGAGGGAAAACTTAAAATGAATAATGATAAATACTTTAATAAAAATAAAAAATAATTATACAAAGTAATTTGAATTTACCTATAAATGCAGCCTGCAAGTCCGCCATGCTTTATGGCGAAGTAGATTTGGTCCTTTAGATGCGACCGACAAAAGAAGAACGACATGAAATATTTAATTTTCGCAGCACTATTATCATTACTCAGTGTTGGTTGCTCCACAGAATCAGACAATAAAAAAACAACACAGTTTATGGTAAAAGTGGACAGCATTGCAAAAACACCTTTTGCAGCGTTGGGCGATACCATTGAAATTAAATTGTACGGCACTATTGGTACGGATGGATGTTCATCATTCTTACGGTTGGATGAAACCAAACAACCCTTGAAGCTTGATGTCACGGCGTGGGGACAGCGCGTTTCATCAGACGCATGTCCTGCTGTCATGGTGTATCTTGATGGTAAGGAAACAAAAGCTGTTGCCACTCAAATGGGATGGTATTCAATTAACATTCACCAACCCGATGGTTCTATTTTAAGGGATTCTATCGTAATAAAATAAAGTGCCCGCCACCCAGTCATTAATCGGTCTTGACACGCGGATTGTAAGTCCGTCACGCTTTATGTGGCAGTGTATGCGGTTATTATAAATGAAAGACGAAATACTTAATTGCCATGACTACTGAATTAAAAAAATTTATTACTACATATATAACTCTTTCAGATGGTGAGCTGGAAGCTATTGTCAATAAGTTTAAACGTAAAGTGGTGAAGAAGAACGACTATCTCTTGAAACAAGGAGGCACATGTAAAGACCTTGTTTTTGTTCAAAAAGGTTGCCTGCGTTTATATTTCATGAAAGATGATATTGAAGTTTCTGTTTGGTTTGCTTTTCAGCAATCATCTGCCATTGAAATTTATAGTTTTATCAGCGAAAGCCCTTCAAATTATTATCTTCAGGCAATAGAAGAGAGCGAAATATTATTCCTTCCAAAGACAGAGCTTAATAAACTTTATAAACATCAACCAAAAATGCAGGAGATGATGAGAAAATTTTGGGAAGATGTGATCCTTAACCTGATACACAGATTTACAGCACTTCAAACAGATTCGGCAGAGAAACGATACTTGGATCTGTTAAACAAACCCGCTTATTTTGAATCAATACCGCAAAAATATCTTGCTTCTTTTATTGGCGTCACACCAACATCATTAAGCAGAATCAGAAAGCACATCATAAAAAATAAAAATCATTACTTGCCATAGGGCAACTGTTTTCTTTAAAATGATTTATACATTGGTACTCAATAAAACAATATTATAAATATTGAATTACCAACTGCCAATAAATTAGGTCTTATGTACAAACTACCGTATCACAAAGAACAAAACGAACAGATAATTAAAGAATTTGTCGATCAGTATCCATTCGCATTTTTAACCGGATGCAATTCAGAAAACAAACCTATTGCTACTCAAGTGCCGGTTTTTATTGAAGAAAAAGACGGCAGGAAGATATTGAGTGGACATATTATGAAAAATACAGATCATCATAAAGCATTTTTGCATAATGAAAATGTACTTGTGGTTTTCACAGGTCGTCACACCTATGTAAGCGGTACGTGGTATAGTAATCCGAATATGCCTTCTACCTGGAACTATATGAGCGTTCACGCTAAAGGCATTATCAGGTTTCTGGATGACGCTGCATTAGAAGATGTACTTCGAAAGACATCCCTTCATTTTGAAAATTATAACCAACAGTCCACAACGGTTTTTGATAACATCCCTTTAGAGTTTAAACAAAGAGTAATGCAAGCAATTGTGGCTTTTGAAATTGAAGTAAAAGAAATGGATAATGTTTTCAAATTAAGTCAGGACAGAGATTCTAAAAGTTATCACAACATAATAGAAAAACTCAAAGAACAGAGTGAAGACGGAAGAGTGATTGCTGCTGAGATGAAAAAAAGAATTAAGGAAGTATTTCCTGACGCCAAAGAATGATATAATGGAATATTTTACCATAAACGGTATGCTTGCTCTCAAACTTGCCTTAGTGCCGTCACTCATTGGTGGCGTAACACTTGCGGGACGACGATGGGGTCCTGGCGTTGCGGGTTGGCTGTCGGCATTTCCAGTTGTGGCAGGGCCAATACTGTTCTTCATTGCAATTGAAAAAGGGGCACACTTTGCCCAAGTCGCAGCAACAAGTACGCTATCTGCTGTTTTAGCAATCATAGTATTTGGTTTGAGCTACTCATGGGTTGCAACAAATCATTCGTGGGTCATAAGTCTTGCAGGTGGCTTTCTTTGTTATTTTTTGACAGTATTTTTGCTCAATTCCTTTGCCATGCCATTCGCGCTAGCAATGCCAGTCGTTTTGGGAGCGCTGGCTATCGCACCACGCTTGTATCCATCAGTGAACTTACCCAATGATTCATCTTCACCACCACGCAACGATATGGCCTTTCGCATGGTGGCGGGCTCCGCCTTGGTTTTCCTCGTCACCCATTTCTCATCTGACCTTGGAGCCCGCCTCAGTGGACTCTTCGCGATGTTTCCCGTCATGGCATCGGTCTTAGTGGTATTCACCCATCGGCAATCGGGCAACGCTTATGCAATACATCTTTTACGCGGCTCCGTATTTGGTTATTACGCCTTTGCGAGTTTCTGTTTTGTCCTCGCATTGATGTTGCCTTTCTTTAGTATCACATCGGCATTCCTTGCGGCATTTTGTGTAGGAGCGGTAATTCAGTCAGCCTCACGCAATTTTCTTACACGGTACCTAACAATTCCTTCCACCGAACGGCCGCAAAAAAAAAAGGCAAGCCGGTGAAATCGAACGTTAGGCAGCCAGAAGTTTTTTTATCACTTGCAAAATCTATTGTTCAACGAAAAGGAGCATGACTCGCATGAACATTCTAGCTCAAAAACTTACAATATTTATTGTCGCCTTCATAGTTGCGAGCGCCATCGTAATCTTTGGCGGTGCCGCTCTCTCTGAAAAATTTAGCGGCGTGGTTTCGTCCCAAACGCAGGAGAAGTTGCCTGAAAAAGACTTCACCCATCCACCAGAGAAACCACACGACCCAAACGCTCCCTATTTCAATTTTAACCAGCTGGACCACCTATATCGCGTGCCTGGTGAATTCACATATCGCCTTACTGGCGATCAATATGGCTTCGATGCTCTCTCGTTCATCATCACCGAGACGCACCCAGGCGGCGGTCCGGGACTTCATGTGCATGACGTCGAAGAAGCACACGTACTGATCGAAGGCACCGCTGAATACCGGATCGGCGATACGACATTCACAGTTCAAGCACCTTATGTGGCAAAAGTACCGGCCGGAGTACCTCATACGTTTATAAATGCAGGGAGTAAAATGTTCAACCTTATAGCGGTATTTCCATCGAAGCACCCAACCACCAAGAGGATTGGACCTAA
>JAQUOA010000171.1 GCA_028749215.1 Bacteroidota bacterium | reverse complement strand
TTTTTCCGTTTACTTTCGTCGCTGCCTCCATTACTGAACTCATAGTTCTCCTTTGTTTATAGTTTAACCTTATGCCAAAGGCATGCCGTCGGCACGGGGTTAATTGTAATAATTAATAATTACGAATTATTAATTAAAAATTGTTTTTACTTCGCTGCTTTCTTTAACATCGGCACCAGATCCAGTTTTTCCCAGCTAAATTCTTTTTCATTACGTCCAAAATGACCGTAGGCTGCCGTCTTTTTGTAGATCGGGCGAAGCAGATTCAAACGTTTGATGATTCCACGCGGAGTCATATCAACATTCTTTACAAGAATTTTTGCAATCTCTGCATCGGGCATTACGCCGGTACCAAATGTATTAACGTAGATAGAAACAGGCTGTGCAACACCAATGGCGTAGGCAACTTGAATTTGGCACTCTTCAGCAAGGCCTGCCGCAACAACATTTTTTGCAAGGTGGCGAGTTGCATATGCCGCACTGCGATCAACCTTGGACGGATCCTTTCCGGAAAATGCACCCCCGCCGTGCGGAGCGCGTCCACCGTAGGTGTCGACAATAATTTTGCGGCCGGTTAAACCGCTGTCGCCGTGCGGTCCGCCAATTTCAAATCGTCCGGTCGGGTTGACAAAATACTTTGTCTTTTTATCCAACAAGTGTGCAGGGATAACTTTCTTAATGACATGCTTAATCACATCTTCGCGAATACGTTTTTGGGATACATTGGGATCATGCTGTGTTGAAATAACAACGGTATCAACGCGAACCGGTTTGCGTCCTTCGTATTCAATGGTCACTTGCGATTTTGCATCGGGTCGCAAGTACGGCATCAATTTCAAATTCTTTTTTCGAATATCGGCAAGTTTTTTGACGAGCTGATGAGAATACATAATAGCGGAAGGCATGTAGGCAGAATTCTCGTTGCTTGCATAACCGAACATCATTCCTTGGTCGCCTGCACCGCCGGTGTCAACACCCATGGCAATATCCGCTGATTGAGAATGAATGGCATTTAAGACACCGCACGAATCGGCATCAAATTTATATTCAGCTTTGGTATATCCAATTTCACGGATAGTGTCTCGTACAATTTTTGGAATATCAACGTACGCATTGGTGGTCACTTCGCCGGCAACAACTACTTGTCCGGTGGTTACCAATGTTTCGCATGCTACACGGGAATATTTGTCCTGCGCCAGAAGCGCATCAAGCACTGCATCAGAAATCTGATCAGCGACTTTATCGGGATGTCCTTCGGACACCGATTCTGAGGTAAAAAGATAACGCATGAAAAGAATGCTCCTTTAGGTTAAATAATTGAATGTTTAATAAAACTCTAATTCGGATGAATCGCCGATATTAATTCGTTTGAACGCTCCGGTCACAGACGCGTTGTTCCCGATAATAGAATCTTCCAGCAGTGCCAGCTTCACCGAAGAATTTTCACTGATGATTGAATTTTTAATAATAGAATTTTCAACATGAGCGCCGGAAGCAATTGTCGCGAACGGTCCGATGACAGAATTTTTCACCGTGGCACTCGGCGATACAAAGACCGGTGGAATAACAACGACGCCCTCATGAACGCCATTCGTTGCCGTTTCATTCAGCAGATGGCGATTAGTTTCTAACAGTGTTTCGGGTTTACCGCAGTCGTACCATCCATCAATGGCGAACGTCGTCAACTTCTCGCCGCGTTCAATCATAATCTGCAGTCCGTCGGTCAGCTGATATTCATTTTTTGTCCGGACATCGCGTTTGATCATTTCTTTCAAACAATCCAACAATACATCGGGATGCTTAATGTAATACAATCCGACGAGAGCTAAATTGCTTGTAGGATTTTCCGGTTTCTCAATAAGCTTTGTAATGAAGCCGTCATGCGTTTCCGCCACGCCAAAACGACGCGGGTCGGCAACTTCTTTAACGCCGATTGCCGAATAGTCGCTTTTAATCATTCTTCCGAGATCGACATCAAAAACTGTATCGCCAAGAATAATTAAAATCGGATCTTTAGAAATGGTATGGCGTGATAAATAAATTGCGTGTCCAAGGCCGAGGCGTTCTTCCTGCTCAACAAAATCAACGGTAATTTTATAATTTGCGGTAATATAATCTTTAATCAGGTCGCCTAAATATCCCACCACAATCGTTGCCGAATCAAAACCTTCAGCAATGATTTTATCCATAATGTGGCCGATAATTGGCTTGCCGGCAACGTTCAGAAGAACTTTGGGGACAGTATATGTGTGTGGACGAAGTCTGCTTCCAACTCCGGCCACCGGTATTATGGCACGCATTCGGGTTCTCTAAAAAATTGGACTGAAAGATACCAAAACTTCGCAAGAGAAGCAACGAATCGGCTGTCAGTTTTGAATGGACGAAAGGAGGTGGCATAAAGGAAAGACCATCCTTCATATGACATCCTATCCATAAAGCCTATAGGGTTCACTAATTTCAAATGATTCTAGAGGTGTCGGGATCGTCGGAATACACATCACGACTATAAAGTTTGCTCTCCTAAAAATTAGGACAGCTATTTTTAACATTTTATAAAGCCTAAATATTGCCCCTCTCATTGCGCATTTTTTTTTACTTCAGATGTCAAAAAAAATTGCGTTTCCTGCACATATTGAGCACTTCAAAAAAAAATAAAAAAATATTCAAAACATCAATCCGATTTAGACTTTTTTGGGATATATGTACTATAAAGGGGTGTACTACACGTGAGGAGAAAATAACTATGGACTTATCCAATAACATTGAGTTGTCTGGGAAAAATACCATTCTTGAATTTGGTATTCCATCGGCAGTTCGATCAATGAATACGACGACAAGAGGGGAACCATTTAGCCGCAGTGTTGTCGACGCTGTGTGGGAAAAAGCCCAAAAGGAATTTGGCTTTTTTTTCTTCCGGAAAGATTGCTGTTCTGATGTCATAAAAAAGCAGGAATACGGGAAAAAAACAAAATACGGGTGGGAAATAGACCACATAGTTCCAGTTGCCCTGGGAGGTACGGATGATTTAGACAATCTTCAACCATTGCACTGGGAAAATAATGTTGCCAAAGGAAACTATTATCCTAACTGGGCGCACAAACAAAAAGTGTAATGATTGGTGACCGACAACATATTTCTTACTGCCATCAAACCAAAACGAAGAAGATGAAGTTGCTCTCATCGCAAGGTGTTTGTATATTTTCACAATCGCCATGCATCTTCGTTGATACTTTTATTGTTTGTAAACACCAATGCCTCTCGAACACAACGTTTTTGATATTTCATTACTCCGAAAAAATCCGGATGCGTTTATCTTATTGTGTCAAAAAGCTATTCACATTACCGTTAAGCAGTACACCAAAAGCGGCATGTTTGACAAAGAAGAGCACGACGACATTATTCAGACCGTTAATGAAAAGCTCATTGAAAAATTACCTTCCATTGCCGTTCATTTTAGCGGTGAAGTGCTGCTTCAGACATACATCAATGTTGTCATCCGGCGTATCTGCCTTCAACTCTACAAAGGCAGAAACAAAGTTGTCGAAACGATACCGTTGTCTGAACATATCCAAGCCGATGGAGGGCCTGATCTCGACCTTATTATCGAAGCTGAGATCCAACGCTTTCACACTATCATGCAATTATACCAGGACGACCGTTTCAAGATGGTTATCTGTTTTAAACTCCATTACCGGCTTCCTCTTCGGCGATATGAAATTGTGCGTTGGTGTCCCAAAATTTTAAAAGACGATAAAGAATCACTCATGATGACATTCGGCGGTATGTACGAAGAAATGGAAGTAGAGAAAGTTTTTGAGGAAATCGCAGCAATGTTCAACAAGTACGAAGAAAAAGCTGTTCATGGAGATTCCATTCGACGATGGACGAAAGCACATGTTGAAAAGACCATTAAACTGTTGAACGGAACACCGCCGAGACGCACACACTCGGATGAATCATTAAAAATTCTTCTTGATAAATATTCAATGCAGTTGCCAAAATTGACATAACTTATTTTCACCATAATTAAAGGTATACTTTTATGCGTACATCACAATTTTTTACCAACGGGCACTTGTCTGAAGAAGGCGTTGCCTTGTATGTTGACGGGATAAAACTGTCGCGGCTTCAAGACGTTCCGAACGATGTTCGTCGCCATGTTGAACAGTGCGACGAATGCGAAACACAAATTATGGAAGTGTACGAACTGCTGGCGGATGAAGTGTACAATACGTCTCAAGCTCATCCGTATTTTGATAAACCCGTACGAGTGCCATTGCACCGATACACACCATACAGAATTGCCGCCGCTGTTGCCGGAGCTGCACTTCTGGGTGTTGGATACTATTACACCATCAATCAAAACCAGCCGTCTCAACAGGTGCTCTCTCAATCAACAACACCCAACAGTTCAATTGTGAAGGAGCCTGCCCATGGTGTGAAACAACAGCCGGTGAAGAAGGATAACGACGCTCTGCTTGTAGCAAACTTTACTGAGTCGCCAAACATGGAAGATTTAGTGCAGAACCAATTCCGTTCTACATCCATCGAGGCTCTCTCTCCTATCGTCGGGAAAGTAGCCAGCCAGCCGATTATTTTTAAATGGAAAGGTTACGACGAGCAGGTCACCGTAAAAGTGTTAAGCAACAAAGAAGTTCCGGTGTCGTCCACAACGGTGGATGGAACATCGTTAACGCTGAAAAAGAATTTATCTCCCGGATTGTACTACTGGAAATTGGAATCGAAAGAAGAACTGCTGTTTGTCGGTAAGTTTATTGTGAAATAAATTTTTTATTGTGGTGGATGCCATGCCTCATGGCGTCCACCCTGCTTTCCCGCTTTACTCTGCTGTAATGCAGTTTGCGTAGCTGTTCAACTTTTGCACCATGCAAAAAAAAAGAACCAACTCTTTTACCACTCAATCACTTTTCACTCTCACCATAGGATGCAGGAATCAAAAAAAGGACAGCATCATCCGTTCAAATGATTCATGACATCTGTTAGAAGCATTACAACATCAAAAAATTGGGATCTGGAAGTGAAAAAATGAATGGTGACAACGCTAAAATGGAATCTGCAATGAAATTATAAAGTGTGACAATAAAAAAATGCTTGGTGAGAGGAAAATAATGAACCGTGACATCAATAAAATGACATGTGGCAATAAAAAAATGCAATCTGCAAGAATAAAATGAACTGTGGCATTCAAAAAATGGAGTTTGACGGGAACATTATGTCAGGTGACGGGAAATATTTGTCAGTTGACAGCGATAAAATGGAGTTTGAAACGGAAAAAATGCGCTCTGCGGAAAATTTACGGAGTTTGTTCCAATAAAACGGTGAAAATCTTGAAAAAACTGGATGCAACAGGACAAGATTGTGCGATGGGTGAAAAATTTTGCAGGTTGAGAATAAATTCTCGGCCTGCATTACTAACCACTACTCATTCACTTAATAAAAATCGTAAGGAGCAACTATGAACAAGAGGCAAGAAAACAGGCTGACGATGTACGAAGGGCTGTTAACCCTTTTGCAAACGAACGATGCCAAAGTGAAATCGGTCGGAGGGTTCAGCCAGGCAGTGACAGAGTTGACAGCAATGGTCAACGAACTGAAGACAAAATCTACAGAAGTGAACGGTGCAACGGCAGGTAAAACGCAGACAAAGTACAATGCGGAAGATGCATTAGTCTCGTTACTGCTCCCCATTTGCTCTGCGGTGTATTTACACGGACGAAAGCAGAACAACGCAGAGATCAAAGAAAAAGCCCACATGACAGAATCACGACTTCGTTCTATGCGTGATACGGAGCTTGCGGCTTTCGGCGGAGTAATAGCAGACCTCGCTACTGCCAATGCAGAAGGAGTTGCGGCATTCGGCATTACGGCAGAAAAAGTGACAGAGCTTATAGCAAAAGCGCAGGCATACTCTACCGCAATAGGCGTACGCGAAAGCAGTGTTGCGGAGCGGAAAGGAGCGCGCGGAAGCATGAGCGACCTGTTTGATAAAGCGGATGAATTGTTAAGCGAAGAGATAGACCGTTTTATGGAAATGCTTCGTGCGAATGAGACAGAATTTTATAACATGTACTTCTCCGTGCGTGTGGTGAAAGATACCGGTGCACGACATAGAACAAACGGCGACCCGGTGCCTGCACCGGCAACACTGAACAAGTAGATATGGCATGATGTAGTTTTGATTGCAATAG
>JAQUOA010000018.1 GCA_028749215.1 Bacteroidota bacterium | reverse complement strand
AGGCTTCACTCAAAGGATCTGCAAAAAAAATATGCCATTGCAAAAAGGGTACTATTCCACTAAACTCTATCCACTCCAAGATATCGTGTTAACGGCGGTTGGAGCCTGCAACACAGATTTTTATCTTACCGGTGGAACTGCATTAAGTCGATGGTATTTGCATCATCGTTTCTCTGATGATCTTGATTTTTTTGTTAACGATGCGATAGATTTTTCTGATCAAGTACATCGCGCACTTGAAGCGATACAGAGAGCAGGCATTGAGATGGATATTGCCAAGAGGGCAGAAGACTTCGTACGAATTCAATGCCGTACTTCAGACGTTGATTTGAAAATCGATTTTGTGAATGATATACCGTACCATTCGGGTACGGTGCAATCGTTTGATCTTTACCCGCGTGTTGATGGATGGTGGAATATCCTGTCCAATAAAATATGTGCCTTAGAACGGAGAGAGCCAAAAGATATTGCTGATATTCTTTTCTTATGCAGAGCGTATTCTTTTGCGTGGGAAGAAGTTTTTCACGAAGCAATACAAAAGACAACCTATATTGACCCGCTAGATATCAGTGTTATCGTAACAGAATTTCCGAAAGATTTTTTGTCGAGAGTTCAATGGATTGAAGAGATTTCTCCTGATGATGCGTATCGTGAGATTCAAATCATTGCTAAAGATATCTTACAGAAGAATAAAAATTCTCTTGCAAGGGCGTAATCAAGAACAAAAGCTTGTTGCAATAAATTTTTGAAAGAAATAAATTGAATCACCGCCGGACTACGGAATTCAAAAATATATGATGTATCATCGTTACATTTTAATGGCAGCACAATGAACGTTCCATTGCTGGATTTAAAATTACAGTACCAAAACTTGAAAGCGGAGCTTGATGATGCCGTGAAGCGTGTTGTTGAGTCGCAGTATTTTATTCTCGGGCCTGAAGTTGAAAAAATGGAACGCGCCATGAACCGTTACCTTGGATGCAAACACTCACTCGGTGTTTCTTCCGGTACCGATGCTTTACTCTTAGCGCTGATGGCGATCGGCATTCAACCCGGCGATGAAGTCATCGTCCCGACATATTCTTTTTTTGCGACGGCAGGTGTTGTAGCACGCTTACATGCAAAGCCTGTTTTTGTTGATGTCGATAAGGTGACGATGAATATCAATCCTGCGGAGATTGAGAAAAAAATTACGGCAAAAACAAAAGCCATTATTCCGGTACACCTGTACGGACAGAGTGCCGACATGGAACCGATTATGGCGATCGCAAAAAAACATAAACTCCTTGTCGTTGAAGATGCGGCGCAGGCAATTGGCGCGCAGTATAAAGATGGCAGACATGCGGGGACGATCGGTGATATCGGATGCTTTTCTTTTTTCCCCAGCAAGAATCTCGGATGTTTTGGCGACGGAGGATTAGTAACAACCAACGATGATTCATTGGGTGAACGCATGAAAGACCTTCGGGTGCATGGAATGAATCCGAAATATTACCATAAATATATCGGCGGAAATTTTCGCATTGATGCACTGCAGGCGGCGGTATTAAGTGTAAAGCTTCCGTATTTAGATTCATGGTCAGAAGGGCGGCGGAAAAATGCTGAATTGTATTCAAAGTTGTTTATTGAAGCGGGGCTGGCAGAATGTGAAGGAGCAACTGAATATGATGGAAAAAATAGAGTGTTGCTGCCGAAGGCGGTATATAGGGAAGCAGAATACAGAATACAGAATACAGAATACGGAATACAGAATACAGAATACGGAATACAGAATACGGAATACGGAATACGGAATACAGAATACAGAAGTACGAAGATAGAAGGAAGAAATGGGAAAGGAGAAGTGAGAAGTGAGAAGGAAGAAGGAAGAATCCGAAATTATCACATCTATAATCAATTTATTATTCGTGTTCAGCAGAGGGATGCCCTGCGCACATTCATTACGGGAAAAGGAATCGGCAACGATGTGTACTATCCCGTTCCGTTTCACCGGCAGGAATGTTTCCAATATTTGAAACCGAATGACAAGGATTATCCTGTGTCGAATGATGCAGCAAGTCAATCTCTTGCACTGCCGATTTTTCCGGAGTTACAGAAAGAACAGATAGAGTACGTTGTGGCGATGATTTCGGAATTTATGAGAGGGTGAAGAAAAGCAAAAACTTTCACCGCAAAGACACAAAGACGCTGGGAAGAGCAAGTATGAATTATGTCAGCCAGTCCGAAGGACCACTTCGTGGAAGCTGATGCGCCATAAAGATTGGCGCACAAGTGCGCCTATGGCGCAAATTATGAAGGATGAAGAAAAATAAAAGCTTTCACCGCTCCCAACGGGATGTCTTCACGCAGTGATCCTTCGGATCGGCAAGGGGCGCTGAGATGCTGAGAAACGCAAAGAAACATGAGTAATGATTAATGCATAATGCGTCATTAGAATTCTTTCCTTTTGTTCAATGGAGAAAATGTTTATGTTACACAGAGCTTTGATGAACTAATCCACGGGGAGAAAACGTGGAGTGTTCATTGGTGCTTTCGAACATCTTAGTGTGGGGGGACACTATTCAGTGGCATGAAACGATCAGACATGACGAAGAGTTTTGATCTGTCCCTGATTTCACTCGTCTGCGATGTTTATAAAAAATAGATGTCTTCCCCCCTGGTGTACCGATTCTTGATGTACCGAAAAATTGATTGAACTTAATTGTACGAATAGAACGATTGAGGGTGCATCCTGCAGGAACAAAGCCAGCAGATTATCCAGGATGCCCGATTACTATCTGCGGGCATACGATAAAGAGAATACGCCATTTCTCAACGTGAAGCGTCTATACATGATTATTACTTATCCTGAGGTCAACATGTACATGTCAAAAACAATTCGAATTTTGTTACTGTTATCGGCGGGATTACTTTTTCTTCTGCCGGAAGGACCTCTTCCTGCACAGCAACTGACACCACAGCAAACCACCGAAGCAAAGGGAAAATTGCGAACGATGTCGCCGGAAGAGATCGATAAAAAAATTAAAGAACTTGGGATGACGCGCGAAGAGGCTGAGAAGCGCGCCAAAGAGAATGGAATAGATCTGCAGTCGTTTCTTGCCGGCGGCGCAGGTTCTGCGTCATCAACACAAACGATTCTTGAATCCGGACCGCAGGGAATTTCGAATATCAAAGATCAATCGGCGGCACAACGCACACCTCCTTCTCCTTTAAAAAAGCCGATAAAGAGTGATAAGGGGCTGACCTATTTCGGCTATGAAGTTTTTTCTACCACTCCTACCGCATTTGAACCGAGCGCCTCCGGCCCCGTCGATCCCGATTACATCATCGGACCCGAAGATGTTCTTCGCGTCAGTATCTGGGGACAAGTTGAACAGCAAAGTGAATTGACGGTGGATAAGGAGGGGAGAATTTTTTTACCCACAGCTGGACCTGTGGTTGTTTCCGGTTCTACGGTTACTGACGTACAAAAAAGTTTGGTACGACAATTGTCCCGATCATTTCAAGGATTGTTGTCCACTCCTCCTACGGTTTGGTTAGATGTGACGCTGGCAAGAATCCGGCCGAAGCGGATCTTTATTATGGGTGAAGTGGAGAATCCGGGCGGCTACACGGTGAACAGCTATGCGACTATTTTCTCTTCACTCTTTGCGGTCGGGGGACCAACGGTGAACGGAAGCCTGCGTGATGTCCGTTTGATTCGAGGGAATAAAGTCATCGCCAAGATCGACCTCTATGCATATTTTACAGGTGCCGAAAAGAACAATGATGTTAGAGTGCAAAATAACGACATCATCTACGTGCCTGTCCGAAAAAATTCACTCTATATCAAAGGGGAAATCCGCAGGAGGGGTATTTATGAACTTCTTCCGGGAGAGAATTTAAAGAAATTGATAGAATTCGCCGGCGGCAACCTTCCGACATCGTACCTTGAACGTGTTCAGGTGGAACGAATCATTCCGCTGAAAGAACGAATCAAAAACGAATTGGAACGGCGTTACGTTGATATCAATTTCCGTGAGATCATTTCCAAGAACGGCGACTATGTTCTTGACGATGGTGATATGATTACCTTTTACTCTATTATGGACAGCGCCAAGAACTACGTGACCATTTCGGGTTCGGTGTATAAACCGGGGAGATACCAATTGACTCCCGCCATGAAACTGAAGGATCTCATTCAGCTGGCGGATAGTTTACGGCCTGAAACATATTTTGCGAGGGGAGAACTGACACGCCTGCAGGAAGATAATCGGACGCGAATCACCATCCCGTTCGATTTGAAAGCGTTGATTGACGGCGACCAAACCGCTAATATGGCACTTCAATCAAAAGACGAGGTAATCATCCATACGCTTGATGTGGGGCGGCTGCCGGAAGAATTTGTGGAAATCTTCGGAAGCGTAAAAAAACCCGGACGCTATCCTTTGACAAAAAATATGACGTTGGTGGATGTTCTGATGCTGGCGGAAGGGTACACAGAAAATGCCTCTTACCTGCAGGCTGAGGTTGCCAGAGTGGGAGAAAAAAAAGAGGCAGATACTTTAGCGTTCATCACCGTTTCTACACTTCCGGACCTGGAGGATACAGTGACAGTGAACAGCTTTGCCTACTTTGAACAATACCGAAAAAGTGATTTTAAACTGCACCATCGCGACCAGATTTTTATCAGGCCCAATCCGTATTTTCACATCCAACAGATCGTGACAATATCCGGAGAGGCGAACTATCCGGGCGACTATGCATTGATTACGCACAACGAATATCTTTCTGAACTGATTAAGCGCGCCGGCGGACCGACAACCGCTGCGTATTTACGGGGTGGAAAGTTGATGCGGCAGAATGACAGAGTGAATGTCGATTTTCAAACACTCGTCGATGCTCCTAAATCTTCTAAAGACGTTATCCTGCAGGCGGGAGACAGCGTCTATATACCAAAAAAACCGAACGCCGTAAAAATAGCGGGCGAAATAAATAATCCCGGGCTTCTCGGGTTTGTGGAAGGGAATAAGCTGTGGGATTACATTGACAGGGCAGGGGGATTGGCTGACAGCGCAGATTTTATTATTCTCTTCCATCCGAATGGCAACGCAGAAAAATTCAGGACAGGATGGTTTGGCGGCAACAGCGAAGTGAAAGACGGATCGACGATTGTGGTGACAAAGGTACCGGTTCCTCCTCCGCAAAAAGAAGGAGAGAGCCTGGGGCAGACCATTAAGGATGTGTTTGCGATTACGGTGAGTGCGGTGACGGTTATAGTGCTGGCGAAAAAACTTTAGAATAAGGATGAAGGATGAATTATGAGGGATGAAATAACAGCAAAAGTTTTTACCACGGAGGCACAGAAGCACAAAGAAAAGCAATTGATAATGTTTAATGAGTAATGATTAATGAGTAATGTTTAATTCGTAATTAGAAATTGGTGAGTGGTAATTAGAAACATCGCAAAAATTTTGGAGTGGTCATGGTGAGTACGCCTTAGGCGGGAACCATGGTTGCATTCTTTGACTTCTGCCTATCCGCCAATCCACAAAAAACGCGAATGAAGGTCACGAAGGACTCCTTCGGAGCGGGCAGAAACGAGCGTGATGAATCTCCGAATACACCACCCCTTTCCCCCCTCATTGAGGAGGGGAAGAGTAAACCCATGAGTTCAGCGAAATATTACATAGGGGTGGTGGATGTTTGAAAAACCTGTCAAGGTTGGCATTGCACATGGCGGGCAGAACCTTTGCAAGGCTGAAGCGGTGGTGGTGGATTTACAAAGTGACCGTCACCTGTGACGTGACGGTCACTTGAGTGATACATTTCTCTCCATATTTTTTTTCTTACTTTTCTTCTATAATGTCTTTCAAAAGTTTTGTAAAAAGTGAATGCTCTGCTTTTATGCAATCTTGAAATATTAACGCCCCAAAGCTGGGTAGAGGACAAATTATGAAAGAACCAAAAATTCTTACAATATTGCACAAAATTCGCGAAGATCATTATCATGAAACTTACCGTTTGACTTCCGAAGAGTTCATCGCGAAGTTAAAGGATGAAACCGCACCGCTGAAACAGCGCCTCTTGAAAAAAAACTTACGCGCTCTTCACCCTTCACGCTAAGAGCTGAGTAAAGCATTCAGTGAACAGCTAACAGCTGTCAGTGATCAGCTAACAGAGGAAAAACAAAAACAAAGAAAAGGAAACCTTGCGAAGCGGCAGGGCATCGCAAGGTTGGATTTGATGTTATGGAACGATTTTTTGATTCATACATGTGTTTGAACAGCTTACCACATTACCTGCCGCATCTTTTGTCACTACGGTAACGAACAGCTTTTGATTGTGATACTTTCCGATGATCTGCGATTCTACTGATGACATCTGCAACGAAAAATTCAACGCCTCCGTGAGTGTGAGCGGCTGTACCTCCGATGCCCACTGCAGAAATGTATTCTTTTCCACCGATGCATCCACAGGATTGTTCAGGTACACCACTGCGAGGAGTTGGAGCGTTGTTTCTTCTGCAGGATTGATACCGGTGTTACTCCCTAACGGTGCAATTCCCACAGTGATGCGGCCGGCAGAAATTTCCGATGATACCAGCGAAGCAATGAAGTCCTGCGACGGCGTCAGTTTTACCAGAGCGGACAGCTCTTCGTCATCAATGGCGGCATAATTCGACTGCATAACGTGGTTGAACGGAAGCATGGACGATGGAGTTTCTTCCTCCCACAAGCTCTTTACCTCCTTCAACGAATAAATTGCCTTTGCCAGTTTTGTTGCCATCGCAAATTTTTTGCGGCGGGCAATAGAATCCGGATCGTTGCCGGGAATAAAATGGGCGGGCTTTACCGAAATAATATTTTTGTTCTTTCGCTGCCGAAAGGTGATATCGCCGACCGTTCCGCTCACTTTTCCGAGTATTGACTTATTGAGTGTTGCCATAGCTGCCTCCTTTTTATTTTATTTGTTGTTAGTTTATCAGTAGCATCCTTCGACTCCTACGCTGTCGAAGCCGAAGCGTGCACAAATCCTTTGTCATGCTGAATCCGCCAAAGGCGGATGAAGCATCCATATTATTCTGGATTCTTCCGGCGCTACAGCGCCATTAGAATGACAACAGTTTTAATCTAAACCGTATTACTATACCAGAGTCAGGTGCCCGAATTTGAATTGCGGCGTCCCTTCTGTATCGCAACGTGGTACAGCTTTTGCGGAGCGATACCATACTTTTTGGTATGTTTTTTTCTTTGGCTAAAACTCTGTATAATATGTTACACCGCCGGAGAGCCAAGAGAAGCGAAAGATCATCGAAAGATATCAATATGAAAAATGCGCCGAATGTGTCCATAACACCTATACTAGTTTATGTGGGTGGTTTTTCCATCGATAATTTTTACAGACCGACGGCGGAATTGAGAATGTGAATAGTAATAACTAATGAGTAATGGATAATGCATAATGCATAATGCATAATGCATAATGCATAATGATTAATGTTTAATGTTGATACCTTATTGGTAATTGGTGAGAGAAGGTAATTTTGGGGATGAAGTAAAGAGGGATGAGGTGTTAGAGAAAGCGAACAACGCGGAATTTTTCATGTAAGGAATTGACCGTTGAAAGCAGAACCGCTGGAAATTTATGAACTCTTCGAAAACATAGTTAACGATCATCAGGGATTGTACCACCGATTGCTGGCTGCGGCACATTGCCGCCTACGGCATTCTTTTACGGGAAGACGGGAGTGCGTGATTGAAGCAGAGGATGTGATCAACACTATCTTCGAAAAACTGTACTCTGGCGAACGAACATGGGATAAAGAAAAATACCCGTGTTTCGAATCATATTTTTTTATGCTGATTAGAAGCCTCGTCTACAATGTCGCTCTCCATGAATACCGCTTGGTGCCGTTTACAGAGAATTACGTTTCAGGAAAGAGTGAGACCAGAACACTGCCTGCCGCCATGAATGCCCTTGATAACAGTGACGATGATTTTCCGACATACAACAAACCCCTGAGAGAAAGCGTACAATGGGATGACTGCCCGCCGGAACTTGCCATGCAAGAGCTTGAGACTCTCTGCTTAAAAAAGCTTGAGCATGATGCGGATGCAGGAATTATCTTTCTTGGCATGCTTGATAAAAAGACCAACAAAGAGATAGCAGAAGACCTTGGCATTGGCGTCTCAGCGGTGGAAAATGCCAAGAAAAGAATTCAACGGAAACTGCGCCCTGTGTATCAGGAATGTTTTGGGGGAAAGCAAAAAAAAAAATTTCACCACAAAGGCACGGAGGCACAAAGAAGAGCAAGTATGTGGCGCGGAGCGCCAAAGGATGAATGATGTCAGCCAGTCCGAAGGACCACTTCGCGGAGGCTGATGCGCCATAAAGATTGGCGCACAAGTGCGCCTTTGGCGAAAAGTATGAAGAAAAGCAAAAACAAAAGATTTCAAGGCGGAGGGTGCTGAGAAGCGTAATTGACATTGTATACCTAATGTGATATATTGGGCTATGGGAATTATTTGGGATCAAGAAAAAGAGCGAAAACTACTTTTTGAACGAAACATCGATATTCGAGAGATCGCCGAATTAATAGTCTCCGGTGAGTATGTAGACATTCTCGAGAATCCCAGCCGTCCAACGCAGCAAATATTTGTGGTTCGTTATCATGGGTACGTTCACGTTGTACCGTTTGTTATCGATGGTGATACTATCATCCTGAAAACGGTATTTCCGAGTCGAAGATTCCATCAATTGTACGGAGAAGGGAATGAAAATAAAACTTGACAGTTCTGAGCGCGCCATAGAACGTGCTGTTGCATCCTATCGGCCGGTGAGGAATAAAACGCGTAAGCATATTGAGACCATCCTGGAACGTTCCAAAAAAAGCCGGAACATCAACATCCGCATTTCAGAATCAACATTGGCTGAATTAAAGCTGCGTTCTGAGCAAGAGGGGATTCCGTATCAAACACTGATCTCAAGCATTTTGCATAAATACTTGATGAATAGGCTTATTGATCAGGACGCTATTTCGAAATCCATGGAAATACTTCGCTCTGCACGGTAAAACAGTTATACGCTATGAGCCATCAGTTTTCAGCTGTCAGCTGACAGCAAAAGTTTTTACCACGGAGGCACAGAGGCACAAAGAAAAGCAATTGATCATTGATAATGGTTAATGCGTAATGTGTAATTCGTAATTAGAAATTGGTGAGTGGTTATTAGAAACATCGCAAAAATTTTGGAGTGGTCATGGTGAGTCCGCCTTAGGCGGAAACCATGGTTGCACTAAGTCACCTCCGAAGGAGTCCGGTGGACCTGAGCGAGTGAACGCCATGCCTGCCGGCAGGCAGGAAGTGACCGAGTCGAAGGGCTGCTCAAATATCCTTCGACGCGTCACGACAAACAACGTCGTGACTTGCTCAGGATGACTAAGGACTTGCTCATGCTTCGACTCGTCCCGAAAGCGGACTCGCTCAGCATGACTAATCAACACACAGTCAACTCTGAAGGGCTGCTCAACGCTTTTGTTCAACGCGGGAAATGTTTATATTGTCGGCAGAATTGAAGGATGAGATTTTAAAAGGGGTGAATAAAGCCGTTTCTTCATGATGATGGTTACGAAAATAGACATACCGTGTATTTTTCCGATTGATACGTGAAGCCGGCCGGTGGATCCCATAAGTAAAAAAATTTAACACCATGAAGGCAACATTAGAGAAATTACAAGAATTGAGCAAAAGCGGAATTATTGACAAGTACGCTATTGGAGGAGGGATTGCTCATTTTTATTATATTGAAGCTGGTGTTACGTATGATCTTGATGTGATGGTGATTATGAAGATGTCCCAAACGCCATTGATTTCTATGAAGCCGCTGTATGAATGGGCACGATTACACGGATACGAGAGCTTGGATGAACATATTGTTATCGAAGGAATTCCGGTCCAATTTTTGCCGGCGTATAACCCTTTGGTTACGGAAGCCGTTGAACAGGCCCGCGAGGTTGAATTATTTGGAATAAAGACATTTGTTATGCGGCCCGAATATTTGATGGCAATTATGCTTGATACCAACAGGGCAAAGGACAGAGAAAGGTTAGTGAGATTTTTTAGCGAGTGTTCTTTTTCACAGGAGCTTTTTATTTCGGTGGTAGAAAAATTCGGCCTTACAGAAAAGTATACCAAGTTCAGAGCAATGTATGATACATAACTACGACACGAAAAAATTGTTCGACGCAAAAGAGCGTTTTCACCGCGCCAAGGCGGCATTGAGTTTTGAAGAGAAGGTAAAAGAGATTGTTGCTTTGCAAAAGATCGATATGGAATTCCGGAAACAGAGGAAAAGATTGCTTCTTCCGTTCATGAGAGTGTGGAAGATTGACGAGAAAACAGTTGATAATGGATAATGGAAAAACAAAAGCTTTCAACGCAAAGGGCGGAGAGAAAAGCTTTTATGAAGGATGAATTATGATTGATGGGGAGAAGCAATTGGTAATGGATAATGGTTAATGCGTAATGTTTAATTCGTAATTAGAAATTGGCCAATGGTAATTAGTTATTGGTAATCTAAATAGAAGCAATTCAACAGCAATGCCATCACATTGTGACGTGGTGGCTCTTTCCATAGTAATACACTTCTGCATTTTAGGGAACCTTCCAAAAGATATCGGCAGCAAATAAAACCTTTGCAAGGCTGGTTTACACGAATCCGCAAAAAACGAAAAAGACGGTCACGAAGGACTCCTTCGGAGTGGACAAGTGTATTTACCTCCTCATTGAGGAGGGGAAGAGTAAACGCATAGGTTCAGTGAAATAGTACACAGAGGTGGTGGATGTTTGGAAAACCTTGTCAAGGTTGAAATTTCATGATGCTCATACGAATGACCTTGACAAGGTTAGAGTTACGGTTACGGAATTGTTTTTTGATCCATACAAGTGTTTGAACATCCTATCACAATCCCTGCCGCACTTTTTGTTACCACTGCAACAAACAGCTTTTGATTATGGTATTTACCAATCAGCTGAGATTCCACCGATGACATTTGTACCGAAAAGTTTAAAGCCTCTGTGAGAGTTACCGGTTTGCTTTCGGAGACAAACTGCAGAAACCCATTCTTTTCCACCGACGTATCAACAGGATTATTCACATAGAGGAGAACCAGTACATTGGCTGTTGGTTCTTCTGCCGCGTTAATGCCGGTGTTGCTGCCGAACGGTGCAACGCTCAGATTAATGAGGCCGGCGGAAATTTCCGTTGATGCCAGCGAAATGATGAAATCGTGCCACGGTGCAAGTTTGACGAGAGCAGAGAGTTCTCCGCCTTCCACAGCGGCATAATTAGACTGCATGATATGATTGAACGGAAGCATTGACGAAGGAGTTTCCGCCTCCCACCGGCTCCTTATATCCTGCAGCGAATAGACCGCCTTCGCCAATTTTGTTGTGAGCGAAAATTTTTCACGGCGGGCAATAGAATCAGGATCATTGCCGGGCATGAATGAAGAGGGGCGCACGGACACAATATTTTTATTTTTCCGCTGGCGGAATGTTATATCGCCGATCGTCCCGCTTACTTTTCCAAGAATCGATTTATTGAGCGTTGCCATAGTTTTATTCCTTTTCATTTAATTTGTTGTTATTTTACATTGACGACACCAACAATGGATTCTTCATCCGCTTTTGGCGGATTCAGAATGACTTCGCTTTGCTTCAAGTTATTTCGCCATCTCTCCTCTGGTGTGCGATTTACTGATATACTACTCCGGATTAGCAGAGGTAGGGGCGCGTATTTGAGCAGACGTGCTTTTCCACCGCCATGACGCAGAGCGGATTTCACGACGAGATTGCCCGATTTCCATATCTCGGTTTTCTTTCTACAATTTATTGTATTATATGTTATACGAGCGGAGAGCCAAGAGGACCGAAAGAGTATCGAAAGATATCAACGGCGGAAAAGATGACTCCCTGTCGGTTTTGATAATACTAACTTGGGTGGGTAGTTTTTCCATGATAAATTTTTGAGCGGGGCGGCAAAAGTGATGCATTGAATAGTATTAATGAGTAATTATTAATTAATAATGTATAATGGATAATGTATAATGTTTAATGCGTAATGATTAATGATACATATGTGAGTGGTTATTAGCTGAGAGCTAACAGCTAACAGCCATCAGTCATCAGCTATCAGTTATTAGTTATTAGTTATTAGTAATTGGTTATTACAGATCAGTCAGCAGGTATGGATTCTTGATGAAAAAGGTGATAATGGGAAGCGGGGATTGAGGGGTTTTGGCATTCGATGCACTGAACAACTCCGGATTTTTCTTGTAAGGATACGCCCGTGATTGCGACATTGCCGGAAATCTGCGAAACATTTAAGAACGTAGTTCAAAAACGTCCAGAAGTGTACCACAATTGGATTGCTACCGCGCACTGCAGGCTTCAACATTCATTCAAGGGGAGGCGGGAGTGCGTGATAGAGGCATACGATATTATCACTACACTCTTTGAAAAATTGTGTACGGGAGAACGAACATGGGATAAGGAAAAATACCCAAGCTTTGAATCATATTTTTTTATGCTTATTAAAAGCCATATCTTCAATTTGACGCTCCATGAATTCCGGATGGTGCCGTTTACAGAGGATTACTGTTACGGAAGCGGTGAGAGTCCCAAGCCTCATGCCAATAAAGGGAGCGTGAATCTTTATGACAGCGGTGATGACGTTCTTCATCAACGAAAAGAGTCACGAATGTCCGGGTTCCGAGGGAAGCAACCGGGGTGGGATGGATACCCGCAGGAGCTTCTGTTACAAGAGTTTGAAACTCTCTGTCTGAAAGTGCTTAAGGATGATGTCGATGCAGGCATTATATTTCTTGACCTTCTTGTTGAAGATACAAACAAGGAGATAGCTGAGGACCTGGGCATCGATGTTTCGATGGTAGAAAATGCAAAGAAAAGAATTCAAAGAAAACTACTTCCCGTTTATCAGGAATATTTTGGGAAAAAACAAAAATAAAAACTTTCACCGCTCCCAAAGGGATGCCTTTACGAAGTGATCCTTCGAATCGGCAAGAGACGCAAAGGCACACAGAAGAATTAGTAATGATTAACGTATAATGTATAATGAAGAATGTGTTATTAGTTAGCAGTGTGCATAAGGAGGGCAGATGTTTGGAAAACCTTGACAAGGTTGACGTCTTCAAAAAGTTGAGAAGATTTGATTGATATCCTTGCACATAACCTTGACAAGGGTTCGTTGACAGTTTGATGAAACTTTAAATGGTTTTATTGCTTGATGAAAAAAACCTTGTCAAGGTTGGCATTGCACATGGCGGGTTTGTTTTGGTACACACCCCGTCCCGATTGCATCGGGACACCTCCACCAATCCGCCAATCCGCCAATCCGCCAATCCGCCAATCCGCCAAAAAGACGGCGGACGCAAAGAGCGCGGAAAACGGCGGACTCAAAAAGCGAGAGAGACGGCGGACGCAAAGAGCGCGGAAGACGGCGGACGCAAAGAGCGCGAAAACCGGCGGACGCAAAAAGCGCGAAAGACGGCGGACTTACAGCCTCTCTCCAACGCACGAACCAGATACACAGAGCGGAATTAAAAGCTCTGTGGTGGATTCCTTCCATATTTTTTCTTGCTTTTCTTCTGTGACGGTTTCCACAACTTTAATAAAAAGTATGTGGCCTGCTTTTATACAACGCTGAAAATGCTTATATTATCTGTCAAATTGATAAATATAAAAAATTGCACTAATTTTATTGCAATATTGTGAAAGCGTGGATATAGAACAATACATATGAAAGAAGAAATCCTAAAAAAAATTGAAGAGAAAAAAGCAATCATAGGTGTGATTGGTCTTGGTTATGTCGGGTTGCCGCTTGCAACAGAATTTGGCAAGAAGTTCAAGGTAATTGGATTTGATATTAATCAATTGCGTATAAAAGAACTACAGAATGGTTTTGACAAGACTCTTGAAGTTTCAGAAAATGAATTGAAAGACTCAAAATATCTCTCTTTCTCTTCAACACCGGAGGATATAAAACAGGTTGATGTTTTTATTGTTACAGTTCCTACACCAGTTGATCGATATAATCGTCCCGATCTTACTCCATTGATCAAAGCGAGTGAGACAGTAGGAAAAATAATGAAAAAAGGTTCGATTGTTGTGTACGAATCAACTGTTTATCCCGGTTGCACTGAGGATGATTGCGTACCTGTTCTGGAAAAATTCAGCGGATTTAAATTTAATGTGGACTTCTTTTGCGGATACAGCCCCGAAAGAATTAATCCGGGAGATAAAGACCATCGAGTATCTTCGATCAAAAAAATTGTTAGCGGCAGTACGCCTGAGATTGGTGAAATTGTCAATGTTCTCTATGGATCAATTATTTCTGCAGGTACTCATTTAGCTCCATCAATAAAAGTTGCAGAGGCTGCAAAGGTTATTGAAAATTCACAGCGTGATATTAATATTGCATTCGTAAACGAGCTGGCAAAATTATTCGATCTAATGGCAATCGATACGTTGGATGTTCTGGAAGCAGCGGGGACGAAATGGAATTTCCTTCCATTCAAACCGGGATTGGTTGGCGGACATTGCATCGGTGTCGATCCCTATTATTTAACGCACAAAGCGGTAACATTTAATTACCATCCTGAAATTATTTTAGCGGGAAGAAGAATTAACGATGGGATGGGAGCGTACGTGGCAAAGAAATTAATTCAGTTGATGATAAAAAAAGGTCATAAGATCGATAAAGCGAAAATACTCGTACTTGGCATAACATTCAAAGAGAATTGTCCTGATGTCAGAAATTCCAAGGTTGTGGATATCGTTTCCGAGTTAAAAGAGTTCGGGTGTGATATTGATATCTATGATCCATGGGCGAACAAGGATGAAGTGCAACATGAATATCATTTACCAATTAAGGTATCCGAAAAAGAGTTGACGGAAACATACGATGGTATTGTTCTTGCTGTTTCGCACTCTGAATTTAAAAAAATGGATTTCAAAAAAATTAAAAACGGAAATACGGTAATCTTTGATGTAAAAGGTTTTCTCCCGAAAGAAATTGTTGACGGGAGATTGTAGGTATGAAGTATCTTGTGACAGGCGGTGCGGGTTTTATCGGTTCTAATTTGGTTGAAGAATTATTGCGGAGAGGTGAATCTGTCCGTGTTCTTGATAATTTTTCCACGGGAAAGCATGAGAATCTTATCGAATTCAAAGACCGCATTGAATTGATTGAAGGCGATATTAGAAGTTACCACATTGTATGGGAAGCTGTGGCTGGAGTTGATGTGATATTACATGAAGCCGCGTTACCCTCAGTTCCTCGCTCTATTCGAGATCCGATTACAACAAATGAAGTAAATGTTGGTGGTACTTTAAATATTCTTGATGCGGCGAGAGATGCAAAAGTGAAAAGAGTTGTCTTTGCGTCATCTTCATCAGTGTATGGCGATAATCCTGAACTGCCGAAACATGAGGGAATGATTCCAAATCCATTATCTCCATATGCAGTCTCTAAGCTTGCAGGAGAAAAATATTGTAGTGTCTTTTCGAGAATTTATGGATTAGAAACAATTGCACTTCGATATTTTAATGTATTTGGTCCACGGCAAGATCCCAATTCACAATATTCTGCAGTGATACCAAAATTTATTACTGCAATTTTAAACAATCAACAACCTATTATTTATGGAGATGGTGAACAAAGCCGTGATTTTACATTTGTAGCAAATGTAATTGAAGCCAATGTGCTTGCTGCGACAACTACCAATGTTTCGGGTATTGCAGTAAATTGTGCCTGCCATGGAAGAATTTCGTTGAATGAATTAGCTCTTAAAGTGAATGAAATTCTTGGAAAAAATGTCCAACCAATCTATAAAGAGGAGCGTGTTGGAGATATTAAACATTCATTTGCAAATATTGATGCATCAGAAAGACATTTGGGGTACAAACCTGTAATTAATTTTGACACAGGATTGAAAAAAACCATTGAATGGTATAAAGAGAAGCTATTTTGAAAATCTCCTTCTTGCAAACCGAGTCATATAGAAAAGGGTTATTTTATTCTTCAGGCTTCAATGTTTTAGCTAAGATTTTAGCGTTTTCACAAAGTTTAGTTATAGCCTATTATTTTGGAACAAAGTCTGAGACAGATGTTTTTTTCTATTGTCTATCGTCTGTGGGACTAATTTCTATATATTTTGGAAGCCTGAATCACACTGTACTCATCCCAGAAGCTATGAGAATTAGGGTACAGGAAAGTAATGAACAAGCTATAATTTTTTTAAATTTTTTTCTTTATTTGTATTCGTTTATTAGCATGGTATTAACATTAATTCTCTTAGCAAATCCCATTAAAATATTTTCTATACTCTCTAACTTTAATGAAAATACACTTAATATTAGTAAAGAATTAGTCTTCTATTCTATTCCGTTATTGATGTTAATGAATTTAACTTCATATTTGACTGATATACTCACTTCATATAAATATTTTACTATTCCCATGATTGCCGCGATGGTAAACAGTTTGTTTGTTTTACTGTTTATCTTTTTATTCCATAATTCATTAAGCATTTTAAGTATTTTATGGGGATTAATTTTTGGATATATGTTAAACATAGTCTTATTAACAATACTATTAAAAAGGATGGGGTGGGCATTCAAATTCAAATTTATTAAAATAAATTTACGTATTAAAAAAAATATTTTTTATGCACAACTAGGAAATATTACAACAACTGTTGGCTCGTTTTTGCCGCTATTTTTAATTAGTGGTTTTAATTCAGGCATAATCGCAGCACTAAATTATGGTCAAAAAATTTCTACAATTCCCGATCAATTCTTTACTACACAAATGAGTCAGGTGATTGCTATAAAGTTTAATGAATTATCTGCAAAAAAAGATTATTCAACTTTAAATAAAACTTTTTTTGAATCTCTGTCAACTTTAGTATTTATCCTCATTCCTATAAGTTTGGTCTTATTTTTTTTCCCTGCTATAATTGTAAAAGTACTTTATCAACGCGGACAATTTGATCAGAACTCTGTTAAAATAACTTCGGAATTCTTAAAATATTTCGGTCTTCTTTTACCTTTTTTGGCAATTAATACGATAATTTCCAGGTTATTTACAGCAAGCCAAAAAGTAAGGATAAATTTTTTCAGTCAAATCGTCATGATAATTATTTTTATACCCACTTTATATTTTTTATTAAAAATTATGGGGCCAATTGGTTATCCGGTGGCTGTTTTATGCTATTTGTGTATTAGCATTTTATTAATATCGATCTTTTTGATAAAAAAAAATTTTCCGTTCATAAATCTTATGGCTATTTCCCACCTTTTTGTTAAAATTTTATTTATAAACATATTTATAATTGCGCCATTTTTTGTTCTTGCTAAATATTTTGAAATTAATTCAATGGTATTTGTTTTATTCATTGTTTATTACATAAGCATACTGTTTTTTCTTAACTATAAGTATGCGTTTTGTTTACAAATTAATGAATTGCAAAAAAAATATTTTTTTAATACAAATAGATAAATCAATCAAGCATCAGGAGTTAGAGTGGAAATTATTGAATTACAAAAAAGATTTAAAAGATTATTTAAAAGAATAATAATAAAAATATCTCGAAAACATCCAAAAATTATCATAAGAGATGGAATTAGATGGGAAGTTGACTTAAATGAAGAAATAGATAAAAGTATTTACCTATATGGTTATTTTGAAAAAGGTACATATGAAGCATTAAGGAAATTTATTAAAGAGGGAATGGTAGTTTTTGATATCGGTGCAAACATAGGTGCACATACTTTGCACATGTCAAAATTAGTTGGGGAAAATGGGAAAGTATATGCTTTCGAACCAATGATATTTGTACAAAAAAAATTAAATCGAAATATATCCCTCAATAATGTTAAAAATGTTGTCATAGAATCGTTTGCATTAAATGATGCAGTTGAAACACGAGGGGTAAATTTTAGGAGCAGTTGGCTAAGCGGAGGGGGAGTGAATGGACAATCACAAATAATTCAGGATGTTAAATTTACTACGTTAGATAATTATTCAAGGTTAAATAAAATTAATCGAATTGATTTGATTAAAATTGATGTTGATGGATACGATTATAGGGTGCTAAGTGGAAGTCGGGAAATATTACAAACACATAGTCCTATAATTATTTTTGAATTATGCGATTATACATTAAAAAAGCAAGGTGATTCAGCTGAAAAATTATATAATTTTTTGACAACAATAGGCTATAGCATATTTGATGAGAGTAATAATGACAAGTATAGTGATTATTTTGATATTATGAAATCTGGTATTGATTTAAGTAAGAATTCAATTAATTTAATAGCTATTAAAAATATTTAAAATAGCTTTAACTTATTTCCCAAATATAGAGTATAAAAATGACATACAAAAAAATATTTCAAAGAAGTGTTACGGTCAGTAAAAAAATTAATAATCTAAAGAATAACAGTTATTCTATTTTCGATAAATACTATTTTCTACATAAAAACGTTATTGAATTAAATAATTATAAAGAGTTACAGAAAGTATTTGGCTGGGAAGACGATCCAGTATTGGATAGACCGGATATTTATGATTTTGATTATATAGAAGACGTCAATGAACGTCGCATCAGAGATGCGGAAAGCTTGGCTGTAGTTATGCGTAATGTAAAACCTAAAATTGCATTAGAAATTGGCACCGCGGGTGGACAAGGAACTGCATTGATGGCAATTAATGCTCCTGAATGTATTGTGCATACAGTAAATATTCCTCCGGAGGAAATTGTTTCAGGTAAAGGCGGAAAACATACAACCATTGCTTTGGAAATTGATAAAATAGGAAACTATTATAAGGAAAAAGGTATAAAGAACATAAATCAAATATTTGCTAATACAGCAACCTGGACTCCCGACATTGGGCGAATTGATGTTGCATTTGTAGATGGGTGTCATGACAAGCAGTTTGTGGTAAATGACACAAAAAAGATATTAAGGAGTATGTTCCAGGGGTCTTTTATTCTTTGGCATGATTTTAATCCTTCTTTAGTTGATAAATTTAATTGGATAGAAGATGTTTGCTTAGGTGTTGAAAGTCTTTATCGACGGAATTTGCTAACGGGCAAAATCTTTCATATAAAAGATTCGTGGATTGGAATTTATAAAGTCTAAAAGATGAATGATTAACGAATTGCAAAAATTTAAAATTTTATATGGATACCCCAATTACCCTGCAGAAAACACATACGGTGATGCAGAGAAAGTAGAGCTTGATTATTTACGTAGGCTACAACAATGTGGATTTGATGTTCAAGGATTTTGTTTAACAGTTGATCCCCCTGCGCAATGTTTGACTTTTAGAGAGTTGGATAGACAATGGAAATACGGTGACAAGAAATTATTAAAGTTGTACGAATATTTACAAAAGGCAATTGAAGGGAAGGATATTCTCATAAATGCGGCGGGGATAAACTTGCATCCTGAATTTGTAGAACAACTTCCTGTTTTCACAGTATTTCAATGTTTTGACGACCCGGAAAATTCACATAACTTATCCAAACCGGTCGCCGCATCATACGATCTTTGCTTAGTGGGTAATATTGCTGAACTTGAAACATATAAAAGTTGGGGTATTCAAAATGTAGAATGGACAACACTTTCTATCAATTCGGAGATGTATGACAAAAATTTGAGTTATGAAATGATTCTAAGTGGAGAGAGAGAGATTGATTTATTCATGATGATGGATAAACTTGCACCATGGAGAAGAGAAAGGCTACAAAAACTTTCAAGAGCATTTCCTGATGCACATTTTTATGGTAATGGATGGTCAAAAGGCTTCCTTGCAAAAAAAGACGAGGTGAGTTATTTGCAAAGGACAAAGATCGGGCCTAATATTCATAACTCTACAGGTCCCATTAATCTTCGAACATTTTATCTTCCTGCAAATGGAGTTTTACAAATCTGTGATAATAAACAACATTTAGCAAAACTCTTTACACTTAATGAAGAAGTTGTAGGGTTTGATACAATTGAAGAATGTATAGATTTATGTAATTATTATCTAACACACGAGGAAGAAAGAAGAAAAATTGCAGCGAATGGTTGGGAAAGAGCAATTAGGGATTACAATGAAGAAGCTGTTTTTAAAAGGAAATTAGAAATAATTGATAGGTATTATTCTCCGAAGGAAACGAGAAATAATAAAATAATATTGAATACGTATCGTGATGTTAGCAAACCGGAGAAAATATTTTATTATGGCATAATGAATCCATGGTGGAGGAGCATCATTTTGGGTCGACAGTTTTTGAGAAGAATTAAAAAAAGTGCTAATCGAATGAGTAAAAACGTAATTTCCTTTTTTGAATGATGTTAAGGACAATCAAAAGAGTAGTATAATCTAATACTTGAGAGCAAGTTCAATATGACAACGTTAAACACACCAAATATTCTTCTCCATTCCCTTGTGCGAATGCGATAATGATTGGAGTATATGAAAACAAAAGTAAACATAGATAACGAGATATTCCGCATGGTTGAAACCATAGTAAACTCAAATAAAATACTAGCAATAATTGTTAGAAAAGATTTTAACAAAACTGGGATACATTTTTTTACACCGAATGAATTTTCACAGCAATTAGCTTACATGAAACATCCAACCGGAAAAATAATCGAACCACATGTGCATAATCCGGTTGTGAGAGAAGTTCAATATACTTTAGAAGTACTTTTCTTAAAAAGGGGTAAGCTAAGGGTCGATTTTTATACTGAAACAAAAGAGTATATTGAAAGCAGGGTATTAGTGGGTGGAGATTTAATCCTGCTTGCTACTGGTGGGCATGGTTTCGAAGTGCTGGAAGAAATTGAAATGTATGAAGTCAAACAGGGACCGTATGCTGGAGATCAAGATAAAACAAGATTTAAAGGAATTGATATTGGTAAAATCAAGATTATTGATCCTAGTGAGAACATAATATGAAATTTATACCGGTCTGCGAACCTTTTTTAAATGGAAATGAATTGAGCTATGTAACTGATTGTGTTAGTACGGGATGGATATCTTCATCCGGAAAATACGTAAAAGAATTTGAAGAAAAATTTGCTAATTATTGTGGCGTAAAATATGGGGTTACAGCATGCAATGGTACAGCGGCATTACATTTGGCATTACTTGCTACTAGTATAGGGAAAGGAGACGAAGTTATTGTCCCAAATTTCACTATGATTGCTTCGGCTTTTTCTATTTGTTATACAGGTGCAATCCCAATTTTTGTAGATGCGGATTTGTTTACATGGAATATAGATATAAATAGGATAGAAGAAAAAATAACATCAAGAACAAAAGCGATTATGTCGGTTTCGATTTTTGGCAATGTTTGTGAAATGGACAAAGTATCAGAGATTGCAAAAAAATATAATCTTTTGGTTATTGATGATGCAGCTGAATCACATGGTGCTGAATACAATGGAAAAAAGACGGGGAGCCTGGCGGATATAACTGCGTTCAGTTTTTTTGCAAATAAGAATCTGACCACGGGTGAAGGTGGTATGGTTGTTACAAATAATAAGAATTTTTATGACCGAGTAAAATATTTTAAAAATCTTTGTTTTTCTCTCGATGGTCCACGGAATTATATTCATAATGATATTGGATTTAATTATCGCATGTCAAACATACATGCTGCTATCGGGCTTGCCCAGCTTGAAAAGGCTGACTACTATAGAAATTTAAGAATTGGTAATGCAGAATTGTACAAGAAATACTTAGCCGAAATAGAAGGAATTGTATTACAAAAAACTAATGTTGGTATCTTGAATGTCCATTGGATGAACGGAATTATTGTTAATCCAAAGATCTATGGTAAAACAAGGGATGAACTGATTGCAGAATTGAAAACAAATGGTGTAGAAACGCGAACATTTTTTGTTGGGATGAATAAACAACCCTCATTATTGAAATATGGATGCGTACAGGAAGGGTCGTATCCTGTTACCGATTATTTATCTGAGAACGGATTTTATTTGCCATCCTCGAGCAACCTGAAAGAAGAAGACATAATATTTATTTGTAAAATAATTAGAGATTTTCGTTCAAAATAAAAGGCTGAAAATTATGATTTTTAATAACTACGCAAAATATTATAATTTATTATATAAGGATAAAGATTATATTCGTGAAGTGGATTACATTGCTTCACTTATTGATAAATATTCAACAATTAAAGGCAAATCGTTATTAGACATTGGGTGTGGGACAGGAACACATGCTTATAATTTATCCCAAAAAGGATATGATGTAACCGGAATTGATTCATCCGAGGAGATGATTGGCATTGCAAAAAATAAGATAAATAAATCTTGCAAATTCCAAACTGCTGATTCAACTAATTTTAAGTTAGATAAAAAATTTTCTATTATTACATCTTTGTTTCATGTAATGAGTTATCAAACAACAAATTATGCACTTGAAAAAACATTTACCAACGTGGCATCTCATTTAGAAAATGATGGAATATTTATATTTGATTTTTGGTATGGGCCGGCTGTTTTGCATAATATGCCTGAAGTTCGGATAAAGAGATTAGAAGATGATGAATTAAAAATTTATCGATTAGCTGAGCCAGTCATTTCAATAAACGACAATATTGTTGAAGTCAATTATGAATTAATAATTGAAGAAAAAAAAATAAAATCTGTGGAGGCAATTAAAGAAAAGCATCTGATGCGATATTTTTTTAAACCTGAGATAGAGTTTTTTCTAGCTAAATCTGGTTTGAGAGCGATAAAATTTGAGGAGTGGTTGACTGGAAACGGGATAGATGAAAAAACATGGGGCGTGAGTTGTATTGCGAAAAAAGTAGATGAGAAATGATGAAAGTAAAAATTGTTTGTTATGAGGATGTAGATAAGTGGATTTTGGGGAAGTTTGCTAAAAAGCTAAACGAGACTCTAATAAAGCTTAATGTGCATTCAGAAATAGGGAAAAAAGTTGACCCTGTCGCCGATATCAATCATCATATTATTTACTATGATTTCAATGGTGAAAAATCTACAATAGATACATTAATGATTACACATATTGATTCTAATGCAAAGTTAGAATTAGTGAAGAGACAATTGAAGATAGCAAAGTTGGGTATCTGTATGTCTAGAGACACCATGAATAAATTGTCAATTATGGGTGTCCCTCGCAATAAATTATGTTTTGTTAATCCCGCCCATGATTTTGAGATTAAGCCAAAGCAGATAGTCATTGGAATAACAAGTAAAGTTCAAGAAAGCGGTTGTAAAAGGGAAACGATGTTATTGGATTTGGTGCAAAAAGTTGATCCCCGTTTGTTTGAATTTCGAATAATGGGAAAGGGCTGGGATCATATTGTGAGCACATTGAAGAATCTTGGATTTACAGTACAATATTATAATGATTTTGATTATGGGGAATATGTCAAACTTATTCCATCGTTAGATTATTATTTGTATTTGGGCGAAGATGAAGGATCAATGGGATTTATTGATGCTCTGGCAGCCGGGGTTAAAACTATAGTAACTCCCCAGGGTTACCATTTGGATGCACAAGGTGGAATCACATATCAATTCAATAACATAAATGAATTGATCCAAATATTTAAAAGTATATCAATTGAAAAGACAAACCTTATTCAATCTGTTTCATCGTGGAATTGGCATAATTATACCAAAAAGCATTTAGAAATATGGAAATATTTGTTGGAAAAGGAAAAGGAGCATAAAAAATCTTTCTTTGTTTCAGAATTTAAAGACGGGATAAATTCATTACAAGAATTTGATCTTACAGTTGTGAATCAAACGAATCATTTAAGTAGAATTAAACTAAAAATTAAATTAATGATAGGGACTATAAAAACGAAGTATTACTCAAGTGAAAAGCTAAAGTCAATAAGAAAAATTGTTTCTTCTGTAAAAATATTTTTGTTTTAATTGTACAAGTCAAGACATCATCTGACATTTGTGAATTAAGCGGCGACATTGATGTCAGCCGAGTTTAAGTTATCAAGCATTTTGTTCTTTGCCAAATCAAGTGAATCAAAAAACGTTTGCATCGG
>JAQUOA010000170.1 GCA_028749215.1 Bacteroidota bacterium | reverse complement strand
CAGCAATACTATAAATATGCAATGTATTTAAGCATTTTCACGATAGTTTACAACATCGTCGAAGGGGCGGTGTCCGTGATGCTGGGATATCACGATGAATCGCTGACTCTTTTTGGTTTTGGCGTGGACAGTTTCATCGAAACGATTTCAGGAATAGGCATTGCGGCACTGGTCATTCGAATACATCAAAATCCTCAAAGCAATAAGAGCAAATTTGAAATTACAGCGTTGAAAATTACCGGATGGTCATTTTATGTTCTTTCGGCAGGACTCTTTGTGTCATCAATTCTTTCTGTCATTAAAGGAGAGCAGCCGACCTCAACATTTTGGGGTGTCGTCATTTCTTTAATCTCAATTCTCTGCATGCTTGCATTGATCCGTTACAAAAAATTGGTGGGAACAAAATTAAATTCTAAAGCAATCATCGCCGATGCTCAGTGCAGTGTCGTTTGTGTCTATATGTCAATCACATTATTGGCCTCGAGTTTTTTGTACGAAGTATTTTCTGTTCCGTATGTTGATGCAGCCGGGGCGATGGGATTGGTGTACTTTTCCGTTAAAGAAGGAAGAGAATGTTTTGAAAAAGCTGAGTCGATGAACGACTCCTGCAGCTGCGACCACGACTGATGAATGTGTGAGAAACAACACCATGGCAAGCGAACAAATAGAAAATTATCTCAAGAATATTTACAAACTCTCGGCAAATGAAAGTAAGGTTACCACTTCGTCGTTGTCGGAAAAATTGCAAATCTCTCCCGCTTCTGTTTCAGAGATGATTAAAAAATTAGCGGAAGAAGGAACTCTTACTCACACTCCATATAAAGGAGTGGAATTGACTGAAGAAGGAAAGAAACTTGCACTGCAAATTATCCGCAAGCATCGTCTGTGGGAAATGTTCTTAGTGGAGGTACTCCATTTCGGCTGGGATGAAATTGACCACGAGGCAGAACGGTTCGAACATATCATGTCCGATAAAATGGAAGAAAAAATCGATCACGTCCTCGGCCATCCATTGATCGATCCGCATGGCGATCCGATACCGACGAAAGACGGAAAAATATATTGCTCAATGAGTTATCCTTTAGATGAAGCAAAAGAAGGGTCGACGGTGAAAGTGCTTCGCGTGAGCGATTCAAATTCCGAAATGCTTCAATATATTTCCTCCATCGGTATCTCCCTCAATAAGGAAATTCTCGTTAAACAAAAAATGAAATTTGACAACTCAATGTTGATTACGATCGATACAAAAGATATTAATATCAGCGCCACAATTACTCAAAACATATTTGTGGAAAGTATGTAAATGAATATAATTGACACTAAAAAATCTATTTCGCTTTCTGAGGTGAACCGTTCCGTCGCCATTCCAAAAAATATCGGCATGGTAAAAAGGCTTTTTGCATTTGCGGGACCGGCCTACCTTATCAGTGTGGGTTACATGGATCCCGGGAATTGGGCGACCGATCTTGAAGGAGGCGCGCGTTTCGGATATCAGCTCATCTGGGTTTTGTTGATGTCCAATGCCATGGCGGTGCTTCTTCAAACGCTCGCCGCGCGAATGGGGATTGTAACAGGCCGAGACCTTGCCCAAGCCTGCCGGGAAAATTATCCGAAACCTGTGGCGTACACGTTGTGGCTGTTGTGCGAAATTGCCATTGCTGCCTGCGACCTTGCCGAAGTCTTAGGAACGGCAATCGGACTGAATCTTTTGTTTCATATTCCTCTTCTCTACGGCGTTATACTGACCGGTGTTGACACTATGTTGTTTTTGGTTATTCAACATTACGGCATCCGAAAAATGGAGGCGTTCATTCTTGCACTCATTGCCACTATCGGAATTTGTTTCGCTGTTGAAATGGTTTTTGCCCAGCCGGTGTGGTCGGAGGTGGTGACCGGTTTTGTTCCAAGACTGTCACAGAAAAGTTTATACGTTGCCATCGGTATTTTGGGCGCGACAGTGATGCCCCATAATTTGTATCTCCACTCCGCACTGGTTCAAACTCGCGCCATTGATGCCACCGAGGCAGGAAAACGGCAAGCGTGCAAATATAATTTTTTTGACACCGCCATTGCGTTGAACGCTGCCTTTTTTGTCAATGCAGCCATTCTTATTCTCTCCGCTTCGGTGTTTTACAAGAATGGCATTCTTGTGACGGAAATAAAGCAAGCGCATGAACTCCTCGCACCGTTGCTTGGAACAACATTCGCCGGTGTTCTTTTCGCCGTTGCACTCCTTTCCGCAGGACAAAGTTCAACGCTGACCGGAACATTGGCAGGACAGATTGTGATGGAGGGATTTTTGCAATTCAGAATCCGCCCGTGGCTTCGCCGGTTGATTACTCGATTGATTGCGATTATTCCTGCCGTGATTGTTATCGGACTAAAAGGCGAGCATGGATCGTACACTCTTCTGATTTTGAGTCAGGTAATTTTAAGTTTGCAATTGCCTTTTGCCGTTATTCCGCTCATTCAAATGACCGGCGATAAAACATTGATGGGATCATTCACAAACCCGCTGTGGGTAAAAATTTTGTCATGGATGACCGCCGGCGTGATCATTGCACTCAATGCCTGGCTCTTATTTGGCACTGTTGAAGAGTGGATCGTCGGTGCCGGAGCCAATGCGTTTTGGCTGTGGGTAACAATTGTTCCGTTGACCGTAGTGTTATTTCTTTTATTGATTTATATTTCATTACCGAAAGCGTGGCGATTACGAAGGAAAGAAATGGCGGAGATAATTCCGATGTACGATCTTTCACCAAAAACGTACCACCGTATCGGCGTCGCAGTGGATCACACCGCCACAGACGCGCGTGTGCTTGCCCATGCGCGCACGCTGGCACAACAACATCATGCCGAAATGATTTTGTTCCACATTGTTGAAGGGGTGAGCGTTCAATTATTTGGAAGAGACGCCGATGACCGTGAAGCGCGAAGCGATGAAACATTCCTTCACGAGATTACCCGGCAACTGCAAGGGGCGGGAATGAACGTGAAACACGTGCTGGGGTACGGAAGAGTTGCCCAAGAATTGGTGCGCCTTTCCGAAGAAAATCATGTGGACATTTTGGTGATGGGCGGGCATCGTCATACGGGATTCGGAGATGTTATCTTCGGCACGTCCGTTTCCAAAGTGCGCCACAAGCTGGCCATTCCAGTTTTGGTTGTTTAATGAGAATTTTGTATCTTACATAAGTAGTAAAAATTATTCCCCTTTCTAGATTCTAAATCCTACAATTGGAACAAATACTTAGGCTCAGCGTCTAATACACGATGAAACGTTTCGCTTATTTAATATCGCAAAAAAGCATCCATTGGGTTCTATGGCTTTTTATCGCCGTTGAATTTATTGACGCTTCCAATATTGCCGATATTGCCTTGGGAAATTCTGTCGTTGTTATCCATCCTGAAAGCGTTGGGATGGACAATGATTCTGCAGTATTGCTCCAGCCGACACATGCCCATCATGGAACTCATATTCGGGCTCATCATGAAGCACCATTGTCAAAAACTCACGACGTTATTGTTCTGACTGATGATGACAGCCTTTCACTTGAAACCATCAATCACGAAACCGTCGTAGGTATTGTTCCGCTTGTCAAAAAAACTTCGGTTGAATATTTTCTCCTTCTATTTCAAGATTCGCTGTACCTCCGTAATTCCACGCTGTTAATTTAAACATCTCCTTCTTGTCGCTGTCATTTTCCAGCGTTGCATGGAGATGCTGTACTATTTCTATCGCAGGCATTCCTGGTTTGTATACTCATGACAACAACACACCGTAACAATTTCTGAAAAAGAGCTTTCTTCACCATAAGGAAAAGAATTTCTCCATTTATTTTTGAGGTTTTATGTATAAGAATTATCGACGCTATGTCATTGCGTGCATTTTTCTTGCCGCCGTTTCTGCCCATGCTTCCGAGCTGACACTGCACGATGCCGTGAGTGAAGCATTGCAGGCAAATAAAGATTTTCAGGCGGCTGTACTCAATAAAAAAATTGCGCAGGGGGATGTCACATCAGCCGGCTTACTTGCCAATCCTTCCCTGAATCTCATCGGCGATGTGCTGCCGTCATCGGGAGAACATTTTTCTCCGGAAGAAAAATATTACGGCGCATCGCTCGCCATGCCGATTGATCTTGCCGGGCACCGAGGCAAAAAAATTGACTTTGCGGAACGAACGGCTGAAGTAGTGCACAACCAAGTGGCAGACTTTGCCCGTCAGTTACGAAGGCAGGTGCAGATTACATACTACAACGCCCTTGCTTTGCACGATCGATATGAATTGGCAAAAACAAATTTAAACAGGCTGAACTCATTCGTCGACCTCACCCGTTTGCGTGCAGAGAAAAAGGAAGTCCCCGTGGTAGATGTGACGCGCGCCGACTTGGTTCGTTTGCAGTACGATGCCGATGTGCAGCAGCTGCTCATTAACTATCACTCAGCATTAATTGATCTGCAAGTGTTAATGGGACGAACCGTGTATGATGATTCCCTTCAGCTTCGGTCGTCTCTTGATGAACTTACAGCCGAGCCTGTGCGTTCACCCGAAGAAGCAGTGAGTTTTGCCATGACCCGCCGTCCGGATTTTCTTGCACTGCAAAAGCAAATTGAAGTCGAGAAAGCAAACCAGCAGCTTCAACAGTCATATTCAGGCATTGATATGTCCATCTCCGGCGATTATTCCAACCAGCAATTCACAAAATTCTACGGAGTGAGTTTAAATTTTACCCTTCCGATTTTTAATCGCAATCAGGGTGAACGCGAAAAAAGTGAAGCGAGAATTGAGCAAGCACAATTTGCTTTAGCTTCGGTGCAGAATTCGATGAACGCCGAAATCCGCCGCACGTACGAAGAAATGAATTCTCTTCGAACCCTTGTGCAGGAGCAAAAGACAACGGTACTGCCTCATGCAGAAGAGGTGTTAAAATCCGTTGAACTAGCGTACCGTTTGGGCAATACGACGTTGTTAGATTTTCTAGACGCCCAGCGTTCATTCACCGAAACGCGCATTTCGTATATCGATGCGCAGCTGCGCTACCAGATTAGTAGAATCAATTTTTCAAATGCCATCGTTCAGGAGGAAATTTTATGAAACAGATCATCGTAACAGTTGCACTGCTATTCACATTCATTGTCATCGACGGATGCCAACGTTCGAACTCAGAACTAAAAATTGAAGCGAATGAGATTCAACAGTCGGCAATGCAAAAAATTGACGACCCGTCTCTCATTACAGTCGATACAAAAAACTCCGACCAAATTCTTAGCCAGCCGGTTGAACGCCGCGTGATTATTTCAGACTTACGTGTGCCGTGTAAAATTATTTTGACGACATCCGATGCCGGCGAAGGAGCACAGGCGTCGCTGGCGTTTGAATCGTCGGAACTATCTGATGCCGTGTCCGAATATCGAAAGACAACATCCCAGATTGAAAAACTGACAAATCAGGTGGAACGCTTGAAAGACCTCGTTGCACATCAAGCTGCCGCAGGAAAAGATTTGCTCGATGCCGAAACGGAACTCGGCTCGCAAAAAACGACTCTTGCCACACTGGAAAATAAAATCCGTCTTGCGGGGGTCAATGTAAAAAGAATTTTGTCGTTGCCCGCACAAAAAGCGGTGGTCGTTGCCGACGTTCCCGAAACTCAATTGCGCTTAACCCATGTCGGCATTAAAGCGGATATTATTTTGAATTCGTATCCCAGCGAAAAAATTCACAGCTCGCTCACCGCCATGGGAAATATTATTGATCCTTTAACGCGCACGGTGAAAGTGGAAATGGTTCTTCCAAACTCAAGCCAGCGATTGCTGGCGGGAATGTACGGCGAAGTCCTGATTGACATTGCCGATCAAAGCGGTATTGCGGTGCCTGTGTCAAGCGTCTTCACGGCACTTGGTAAATCATTTTTGTTTATCGAACGCTCCCCCGGAAAATATGAACGGCGCGAAGTCCTGACCGGTACGCAAGGAAGCGAGTGGATAGAAATAACTCAAGGTGTCTCCGACAACGAAAAAGTTGTTGTGAAAGGTGCCATGCTGCTCAAAGCCTTGAGCTTTGGGTATTAAGATGTTGCTCATCATTCATGCACCTATATGTAAAGGAAGAAAAAAATTATGATTCGCCAATTTGTTCATTTTTCATTAGCCCAGCGTTACCTTACAGTGGCAATTGCCGCTGTCATCGTCGCGCTTGGACTGTGGGCATACTCGGAATTAAAGATCGAAGCGTATCCCGA
>JAQUOA010000017.1 GCA_028749215.1 Bacteroidota bacterium | reverse complement strand
GTGGTAAAACTTTTAATGGATTCTTCATCCTTCATTTTTTACCGTAATTACAACTCCCAAACGACTCCCATATTCAGAAGATAATAACCGGAGTATAAACTTAAAGATCCTGCAATCGAAAAATCGACTTGCAAATTGTTTGCTATCAGATATCCGAAACCGGTGTCGGCATAATGTTCCGGTTTTAAGAAATGGTTCAGAAGTCCGTATCCCTCCAGGAAAATGCTCACGTTGTTACTCACATCCATCCCAATGCACAAAGCATAAAAATGAGACGGGATAGATGAACTTCCATCCCATATCAAACCGTAATTAGAGCAGAGATTTAATTTATCAGACAAGTCGTTTGATAACAGCAGGTAACATGAAGGGGCTGCATGTTCAGGCCTGAATTCATCTTCGCCGATAAACGGAAGCGCGAGATTGAGTAAGAGCGAAACATTAGGGATGATAGTTCGTTGTTCAACCAGTTTAATTTTCGTTCCAATCGTTACCGGATTAAATCCAATAATCCTGGAAGATATTGAGCTGTCTCTTTGCAAGGTATAAGCGTAATCTGTTTGCACGCGCACTTCAGCAATTTCAAACAAGCCGTACCGCAGAAGTAAAGAAGAGAACAAAATATTTTCATTCAGAATGGTTCCATCGGAGTATTTCTCGTATTGGAAACCATTTTCTATCTGGAAGCTCTGTAGAGTGACAATGTCCGGCGGTGTTGCAACACCCGGCCTGTCGGTGACGAAGTTTGTCGAATCAACAACTTGCGCCTCGGCGAAAGAGTTGAATAAAAACAAGAATAAAAATAATGCACATAATTTTTTCATCAACATCCTTTGGAATACAAACGGCTGCCAATTGAAAAAGCAATTTACCTTTTTCTGAAATCAATGAATTACATTTTGGAAACTTATTGCCACAAAATACGCTGCCGCCGCCGCAATAAGCCCGATTGCGGTAACTTTTAGCGCGCCTTTTACTTCAGGCTGTCCGGTCACTTTACTCTTGAAATACCCAAAAACAAACAGACAGATTGTTGTAAAAATGATTGATACGAACAAACCATCGTGCGGCATATCGGTAAAAAAATAAGCAGACAACGGCAATAACCCTCCAACAAAATATGCCGCGCCTATGGTCATTGCTGAATTTCTGGCTCTGTTCGGATTAGGTTCTTCTAAACCCAATTCAAACTTCATCATAAAGTTTACCCATTTGGTTTTATTTTTTGCCAACTCTTCAACGAATGTATTTTGCCCCTCTTCACTAATGCCGTATTCGGCAAACACTTCTTTCACTTCTTGTTTTTCTTTTTCGGGAACAGCTTCCACTTCGTCATATTCCCGCTTTAATTCGCTTTGATAATGTTCCTGTTCAGTTTTGCCGGCAAGATAACCTCCCAGCCCCATAGCAATACAGCCGGCAACTATTTCGGCAATGCCCGCGGTAATGACAATGCTATTGCTGGCCACTGCGCCGCTTAAGCCAGCCGCTAAGGCAAAGGGAACGGTTAATCCGTCACTCATTCCAATAACGATATCGGAAATAAAATCCGAGCTTTTTAAATGTTTCTCTGTATGCGTCATGTGAGCTGTTTTATTAAAGGGTGGTGAAGGTGTAGAGGTTTCTTTGCTTCAAGGTATCGATACTCTCTTGCATTTCGTTTTGGGTACGTTGCGTAGAGTGTATCTATTGAATTGGTGAAATATTCTCAGCCTCAATTCTGCGAACAATCACTTCATCCGATACAAAAAATCGTTTTGCTAATTTGGGTGAAACAAATTCTTTAATAACAGGAAGCTCGAGGTCTGGCACTGCGTCTTTTGCTCTTTCAATTAATGGACGCAGTGCTTTCAGTTCATCAATAAGAAGGGTGCGTGGAACGAGAAGTCGTCCGGCAAATTCGCGAGCTTGGTATTCTGCCCGTCCCCAAAATCCGTCCGGAATTGTTTGCTGTATTTCCTTCCAATCTTCATACGAAGATGGCCGCAGTGTTGAAACGATATCTTTATGAAGGATGAAATGTCCAATTTCGTGTGCAATAGAAAAACGAATACGTACATCTGATCTCCCCGGATCATAAACAATTTCTTTTAGATCACCGGAGAGAAATACTTCAGTTTGGGCTTGATAACGAAGATCCGGAACGGGTATGATAAATAATTTTAAATTTCGCTCTGCTATCAATTCAACATCAATGGGTAGTTTTGTGCCCCAGTAGTGCTCACGAAATTCATCTGCTCTGCGCCGAATTTCTTCGACGCTCAGGAATGCAATCGATATTTTCGAAAAATCGACAGGCATCTATCGTTTTTTAAGCAAGGCAAAAAGTTTGTTCAAATCTTCATCACTTGGTTTTTCCCCTCGCACTGTTCTAAAAAAAACGGGTAACGCCGAGACTACATCTTTATCTTCAAAAATATCATCGGGAATTTTTTGCTGTGAAATTGCAGCAAGATCAAAAAATGTGATCCAATCGTTTGTATTTTTCTTAATTCCAAGCAATTTTGCAATCGCTTCAAGTGAATCACGAGTACTCAACGCGGGTAACATATCTCGTTCTACTTTACTCCAATTGCTTGGGTCAAGTTCTGCTTTCCGACAAAATTCACGCAAACTAATATCCGCTTGAATTCTCTTCGCGCGTATAAATTCTCCAAATGTCATAATGCCTCCGCCTGTGTGGTATTTATTATACCACAAGAAAAAGAAAAAGTCAAGTTGCATCTTCTCAAACCAGTTTTACTGTAAAAGAAAGTTGGCGCAACAACAACGAAATAATGTAACGGGAAGGGAAAAATTCCCAGTTTTGATCGCTTTTTAGCCATTATTTAGATTGCTTGTCTATCGGTGCAGTGGAAGTACGTGAGGAGTTGCTGATTGGAAAAGATCAAAAAACACTATTACATACAAGTGCTCTCGCGCAGACTCGAACTGCGATTAGAAGTTTAGGAAACTCCGGTTCTATCCACTTGAACTACGAGAGCGGGAAATTATTTTTAAAGATATGTAACCTTCTATCCTAAGGCAAGTAGTGAGACCAGAATATTTTAACATGCTTTAAGTTCTACGTTAGTAAATATACATGCATGGTCAAAGTATACGCTGTGAATTCAGAATATTCTAAATGAAAATAAAAAAGGCGGAAATGATATCCGCCCTTGGCATCCACACCTTCTTTAGTACTATTTCAACAATAGTAACTTCTTGGCACTCGTAAAAATTTTTTGCTCACCATGTAAGGGTTGCGATGTCATACGATAGAAATAAACCCCACTTGCAAACGTAGCTGCGTTAAATGGAGCCGTATACAATCCGGGTGCAAAGTTCTCATTCACCAATGTTGCAATTTCATCGCCAATAACATCGTAGACGACGATCTTCACAATACTGTTTTGGGGAACACCAAATGTAATGTTGGTCGTCGGATTGAACGGATTCGGGAAATTTTGCAACAATGAAAATTCTTTCGGTTGTAATTCTTCTACAACAGCGCCGATACCGACGGTTGACAAAGGAGCAGTTTTAATACTGGTATACATATCAGTAATTTCAGCCTGGCTTAACGCTGTATTAAAAACTTGAATGTTGTCCATACTGCCTTTAAAGTAGGTTGGAGATGAATTAGAACTTTTCCCTAACATGGCCACTTGACCTGCATTCACTGTTCCAGTCAGCGGAAGCGTCCCTTTTAATACCCCATTCAAATAGATCATTGCGTTGGTACCGTCATACACACCGACAATATGAATCCACTCTCCTGTTTTTACGTCAGCCGCAGGAATTGCCGGACGTGCCGCACCATTGGAGGTTGACACTTTAAATCGCAATTGGTTATTCCCTTTGTCTTCATACAGAACATAGTTATCTGTTTCAGAATCGAACAACGCTCCATACGCAAGAGGGAGTTCGCTTGGCAAATATGCCAGCTTTGCCCATACTGAAACGGAAACAGCACTGCTCACATCAAACGATGGTGACGTATTAAATTGAACATAATCATTAACGCCGTCAAAGCTCAAGGCATTTCCCAACAACCCTTCCGAAATAACCGGACCGTTTTTAATAATTCCATTATTTGCATTTGAAGTTGCATCATAGATCAACGTGTCGGTACCGTTCTCTCCAATGGAATCGAGTTGATAGTACGCAACGACATTCGATGATGAATTTTTGTGAACAAAAGTATTGTTGCTTGTGATCATCACATTTGGCATTACGGCTCTGTCTTTAACATTCTTTACGGTAAGCGTGTACGATGTATCATTCATTTTTGTCGTTGCCAGAATAACGCTCTTCTGATCCCGCGCTAATGTTCCGCTCACAACCACAATCGATTTATTGATTGTATAATTCGCTTTCGTCAACGCGGTAACAGAATCGACTCGCTCGCTGAATTCTACAACCACTGTGCCTGAATCTCCTCGCGAAGTAACAAAAGAAACAAAAGGTTTTGTCAAGTCAGTCAAGGTCAATGCTGATAATTCATTGCTATAATTTGTGCTTAAAATTCCCGCGCTGTTTTTTGCTTTCACTCTGTAGTGATAGGTACTATTTTCTGTATAGGTTTGGTCAACATATTGTGTCACAGTGCCAACGGTTGCATAGAGTGTTGTTGGTGCTGCGCTGGTGCCGCGGTAAATCTCATATCCTGCAATACCGCTTTGAATATCCGTGGCTGTACTCCAACTGAGTGTCACTTTCGTTTCACTCACTGCTGCGGATTGAAGAACTACATCGCTTGGTGCCGAAGTGTCGCTCACCGCAATCAATGTTTTAGGATCATCGGTGATGATGCCGTCGACACCTAATTTAATTAACGGCACCATTTGGCTGGCGCTATTAATGGTCCAGCTGTTATACATAATTCCTTTTGAATGTGCTGAATCTACAACGGCTTGCGAAGTAACATCACTCCCAATCCACTCTCCGCCGGCAGCTTTCAATTGATTAATGGTAGCAGTACTCGCCGTTGCGTAGAGTTGCACTTGTATACTTGCATCCAGCGCTTTTACAGCAGTTAATTGGTTAATATCAAAACTTGATGGCACTGCCCTGCTTTGCATGTTCCAATTTTGGAGCATGGTAACTACCAATTGCACGACATTTGCCTCGGAAGACTTAAATTCCGGAAATAGTTTAATATTATTAACGCTCCCTTTTGCCGCAGCCAACACTTCAGATAAGGTTGGGATTTTTTCTCCGGCAAAAGAGGGACCAAATTTTGAACCGGCATCCAATGCCCGCAGCTGAGCGTATGTCATTGACCGTACCATTCCGGTGCCAGTGGTTGTTCTGTCCACCGTTGCATCGTGCATGATCATAATTGAGTCATCGCTGGATAATTGCATGTCAAGCTCAAGGTAATCAGCCTTTAGTGCGATGGCATTATGAAAAGCCGCAAGGGTATTTTCCGGAGCCAACAATGAACCGCCTCGATGAGCAATAACTTTTACTCCGGCAACGCTTTGAATACATGCCATCAATACTGCCATCACTATTGTACTCTGTTTCATAGTACCTCCTACAGCAATGGTACGCTGTCATTTATTTCAACAACATCATTTTCTTTGTCTGCATTTTATCACCTTGTTGTAACCGTGCAAAATATATTCCGCTGGGAAGTTTTGCTGCATTGAACGTTACGGAATAATATCCCGCTTCTTTAACTCCATTCACTAATGAGGCAACTTCTTTTCCTAAAACATCATACACTTTCAAAGTTACTTTATTGGCGATTGGTAATTGATAACTGATCACTGTCGCAGGATTGAATGGGTTTGGAAAGTTTTGAAATAATTCAAAATCTTTTGGCAGCACAGTGTTCTGTTGCGCGATGCCTGAAGGAGATTTTGAAACAATGATTCCGTTGATAATGGGCTGGTCAATCCAAGCGGAGAAATGAATCTCCAGTATACCGTCACTCACAAGAACATTGGTCACCTTTTTTTCGTAGGCGGTGTTTGCTCCTGCAGCGGCAAACAAATCGAATTTTTGCAGTACCGACTTCCCCTCGATGCTTACATCAAATATTCGCTTTCCGGCTGATGTAAAATTATTTTCTGCCATCATCAGCGTCACATCATAGGAACCATTCGGCACACGCACGTTGTATTCAGCCACGCCGGATAGTTCTGCACGATAGATCTCTGGCTCCGATGTTCCGGCTATCGGCAGTGAAGACGAATACGCTTTCTTTGCACCGTCCATCCGCCCGTATTCTACACTTGCATTCCATTCTTGATCGCCAAAATAATTTCCAACCATATCGCCGCCGCAATTAATTTTCATCGGGAACGAGAGCGGTTTTGATTTTATCAGCGTAACATTTTTAACGAGCGAAACATTTTTGGCAAAACGGTCCTTGATATTTACCATTACGACATTTTTGATTGCCGCAGTATCATAATTTGCCACCGTCAAAAAGACGGTCTGTGAATCCGGCTGCAACGCTGCCGTTAGTACCGGCATTCCTGTAATAATGTAATGTGATGTATCTTCAACGGAGGCCGGATCCACTTCTTCCGTAAATCGGATTCTTACGCCGTCAACTTCCGCTCGTCCATAACTTATTGACGGTCCGGTATAATCGACAAATCCTGTTGCAGTTTCTTTTGTTAAACACAAAACGAGCTTGCCGTCACTAAACACAGCATTGTCCGGTAGCAGGTCGCACGCGTTACCATTCCATGTGTGTGTTGATTTTGTCCAACGACTTTGATCCCACGAATTAAAATCATCTTTCCAGTGCGGCGTAAAATTATTCCCTGTCCCAACACTTCCTGCTCCTGCAGTGTACGATGCATAACTAACCCAATCATAATACGCGAATCCTGGCAGCACATTCTCATCCCACTGGCCAACCCACCCCGGATACTGAGGGATCCACACATTCATCATAATCTTTTGGGGATATGTCAATGCTTCTATGTACGCGCCTGTCTGGCGGTGAACTTCTACTCCTTCAACAAACCACGCCACATACGTTGGGGTCCATTCAAACGCGTACGTATGAAAATCGAGGCTCGGGTCAAATGATGTTTGGTAGTGGCTTACATGGCTCACTTGTCCCGGGGTAATCGGATTAAATTGAACATCATCCGTATAGCGGCCAAGAATTTCGATATCAATTTCATTCCACGGTGTACCAGAACTATCATTATAGGTAAAGAATGATGCCAAGGTTCCTTCGCGCGCCATCGATTTCATGCGTACTTCAAATCTGCCATATTTGTATGCAGTGATCGTACGATATTCCGCTCCTTTATAAATTTTTGTCTGCGCGAAAAGAGTAATTGGAATACAGAGTAGAAGAATGAGGTTTTTTTTCATAGTGCTTAGGAGAATAAAAAATGGGACTCACCGCCTTATTGACAAGAAGTAATCTGCATGGTACAGTAGTACTCAATCCACAAAAAGTACTAGCGGCGAATCCCATTTTAATTTTTTTTCTACACCCCTTTATTTATTGACTACGTTCACGGGCAGCCAAACTTGTAAAGCCGCTCCGGTCTGGCTTGCATCGGCAAAAGGAACCAACACTAATTCTTTTCCACTTCCTGTTATCGGTACAGAATATGACTGCGTGCCTATCCATTCTTTTGGCAGGAGGTTTGGTGAGTATTTGAATTGAGATTTATCAACAAAGAATTTCCCTGATGTTGAATCTTGTAATTTTTCTGCGTTTAACGATTGATCGTACGCTAAGACTTGCGGCCCTCGTTGAAATGCAATTTCATCAGGATAACTTTTACCTCCGGCTATTGTTTGAATCGTCATATCAAACGATATTTTAATCTTCTCTTTTGGTTTCCACGTACGGGCTATTGTCAGGTATTGGTTTGGAGTACCTTTAAACTCTTCTCCGCCCACTTTGGCAATAAAAGAAGTACACCACGAAGGCACCCGTAATGCTATTGAAAAAGAAGCAGTCTTAGACGTATTTACAGTCAACGTCACGTCTCCGCTTTCGGGGAAACTTCCTGAAACTTGTACCGACAAAGTGATATTTTTTTTGTCCGTTGTCGTGATTGTTTCTGTATACGTTGCCGGCTCGTACATCATCAGCGTCGGTATCTCTTTCACGTTTCCAAACGTAAAGTACGGGATCATGGCAATGCCGCGGGGAACGCTCGATGTGCAGCAGCTGATGGTTCCGATGTACGGTTTTTTATCCATCAGCGGGGTGTAATAACTCACGCATCCATTTTCCGGATTCTCCGCAGCCAATAAATGGTTGTAGACGGATTTTTCAATTTGTTCTGCAAATTTTGGTTCACCGGTGGCAGTCAAAAGTTTATGGTTTAGTTGAATCCATGTAACCGTAACGCATCCTTCTCCGACGTGATCTTTCTCAGCAGCAGGAAGCACCTCATCACCTTGAAAATGTTCCCACGAGCTGGTCGATCCGGTGATATATAATCTTTTCGTTGTTATATCCTGCCATGCATTCAGTGCAGGTTTCAAAAATTTCTCATCGCCGGTGACGCTGTATAAATTCACTAACCCCACAATGTTCGAAAGCATTTCGTACGCTTTCCCATTCGCGACTTTGTTGACTTGCCCTGTTTCCATTAACGAACTGATAATTTTAGGGCCGTTTTTCTGTTCATACGCATCAGTGATGTAGTAGCAGAAATCCAAATATTTCTTCTCTCCGGTATATTTGTATAACTCCACCATAGGATCTAACACACTTGTTGCCGCCATGCCGATGTGTGTGCCGGCATCGATGATATCCCGCTGCCCCGGTTTATTGCCAAACGTTTTGCACAAAAGGTCACCGATTTTTTTGCACGCCTCCAAAGCAGGTTGGTACCCTGTGGTCGTGTAATAACCAAGCAAGCCGTAGAGATTATATTTATGAGACCACACATCCCAGCTCGTCCAATATTCATCCGGAGAATAGGTGCCGAGATACCCATCTTCCAATTGAGTGTTGATAAGCGTGTACATCATTCGATCCATTTGTTTTTTCAAACGGGCATCGTGTGTATATTTCCAAACATTAGACGCCGCTTCTAAATATTTACCGATGTGCTCTCCGGCCCACGGATGATTGCCCGGTCTTTGTAAGTACGAGCCTAACAATCCTTTCTCATCAACTTTTAAAAGACGTTCTTCAAGATTTTGAATCAAACGTTTTTCAAGGTATCCCTTCATTTGCTGATCTTTAAAAGGAAGAGAAGTATATGAATCAGGAATTTTGTTTTGTACCACCGGCTTCGGTTCATCTCCTGTTTTAATTTCTATGTGTTTATTGACTAAATACGAGCGCTCATTTTTCCCGCTGTTGTTTGTTTCGGCTTCGGTAAACTTGTATCCTATTTTAAGAAAATCTTCCTTACCGGGTTGATAGGCATTGAACGTAAATACGTTTTCGTTGCCTGACCCAAGTTGAATTTCAATTTCCCTCATTTCTTTATGTAATTCTTTATTGGATTTGGTACTAATAAAATACTCCAAGGTTCCCTTGTAAGTTTTCACCCCCCGGTTTGAAAATTTAACGGCTGTGGTGATTGTATTATTCTGTGTTTCAAAAATAGAATCAGTACTTGAAACAAAATCTGACCATTGAACAGGACCGTAATTATAAGGACCTTCGTACATACCAATGCCGCCAACATCGGGACTAAACAATCTGACGGCGATGACATTTTCTTTATCATAGCGGATCTCATTCGGAGAAATAAAATAGACACGAGGCACATCCCACATGGTTACATACTTCGGAGGCAAGGAACCCATCTGCCCAATCAGTTTTCCGTTGAAATATGTGAAATCAACATCGTCAATCTTTCCAAGGTTTAGTTTTAATCCATTTCCTCTTTCAATGGCATTTTTCATGCTGGAAGGAATAATGATCCTGGTTCGGTACCATGCGAATACATTCTCTTTTAGCTCTGGCGCTGACCAGCTTACTTGCAGATTTTTCGTTCCCCATGATGAATCGTTAAAAGTTGCACCGGCCCATTCTGCGTTGTCTCCCATTTTAAATTTCCATGTCATGGGTAATCCTATGGTTTGAGCCTGCATAAGAAATACACTGCCTGTGAGGAGAGTGAACAGCAGAAAATAATTAATATTTTTTTTAAGAAAGGAGATATTCATGGCTGTTTTTTTTAAAAGTTGAAAATAGAGTTTAAAAAATAATTGCGATAGAAAACTTTTGCACATTGTTTAAGATACCAAAATCCTGATACGCATAATCGAACGTAAACTGAAAATTACCGACAATCGCCTGCCTCACACCAACCCCCAGCGTCATTCCCTCCTGCGAATCAGTGAGGAACATCGATTTGTATCCGCCGCGAAGAGCAAGAAAATCATTAAAGATATATTCTCCGCCAACATTAATGCTTTCATAATTGTCATTCGGATGCAATGCATCGACAGCGAGCGTTAATTTGTTCGTCCCGTCAGATAGAACTTTGTAGGCAATACCAACCTTAAAATTTAACGGCAGTGCCCATTCTTCCGTTGTAAGATTGGCAGGTATTTTTCCGTTATTTCCGGTCGTTGATGGATCGAGATCGTGCAACACCGTCGACGAAGTTCCTTCCATTTGCATCTTCTCGCCAAAATTGGAAACCGACATTCCAAGAATTACACCGTCGAACGGGGTATCGTATTTCACGCCCATGTCAATTGCCATCGCACTTGCGCTCATCTTCCAAATTTTTTGGTACACTATTTTTGGATTGAAACCAATGGAAAATCTGTCGGTAAGTTTCATCGCATACCCGACACTGAAGGCAATATTGGAAACCGAAAATGTTTCCCCGTTGCCTTCGGGATTATCGGTTGTGGTAACCCGCATCTCGCCGATATTCGATGACGTAAACGAAACACCCAGCGTTCCAATCTCGCCAAGATGCATTGCACCGGCAAGATAGTTATACTGAATATCGGCCAGCCACTGCGTGTGATCTACCAGCATCGCTGTACCATTGATTTCGGCAATGCCGGCAGGATTCCAATACATCGAACTCGGATCATCCGCAACGGCAACGAAGGCACTCCCCATTGACAGTCCCCGTGCCCCTTGTCCGATTGAAAGAAATGGAGCGGCGGTAGTTCCTTTTTTTGAAACATTTGATTTAAAATCCTGCCCATGCAACAACGATAAGCTCAACAATAGTACGGCAGCAACACGAAAAATATTTTTTGTTTTAATAGTCATTGGATAGTTTCCTTATTTAATCACTACAAATTTGCCGATATGTTCACCAATGGCAGGAGCTTTGACATGATAGATGTAGAGGCCGTAGGCTACTTCCATGCCGTCATCTGAAATTAAATCCCAGGACACAGCGCCGTTGGTTGCCGAAGGAACTTTTTCAATGGTTTTCACCAGCGCGCCGTTTTCCGTAAAAATTCTTACCGTGCATGCCGCCGGAAGATTAATGAAATCAATTTTTCTGTCTCCGCGTCCGCTTTGATACAATGACCGGCGTTCCCATTTTGCCGCTACAACGTACGGGTTCGGAACGACAGAAATTTTATCTAATTGACTTTTTGCGATGGCATTATCCAACCGCGATGCATGCGATTTAAATTCAAAATAATCACCGCCGACAAATTGTTTTTTAGTTTTAATGACGAACCGGTCTCCGTCTGTCGGAGGAATTGGTGTACGCGTGAACATGTAGGAGAACGTATAGCAGACCTTAAAATTAGTATCGTCTTTATAGCCGTCAAGAATACGAATAGAATCGCCGGCAGAGAACTTTCCGTTTCCATCCATATCCTGAATAAGAAATTTACAGCGATATCCCAGTGTGATATTGGTAATGGTAAAATTTACCGGGGCTTTGATGAACGGGACCGATGGATCTTCAAAAGCTCCCGTATCTTGATTTGTGCTATAGAATTGTATTTCATAATCGGCAGGCCATGCAACATTGCGTGCGGGAAATGATTTATCAATTCGTGCAGTCAATGTGGCATTGGTTTGGGATCCGGGAAGTAAACCCGTCGCCGTATCATTCAAAACGACCACCGTATCGTTTTGGACACTGATGAGCAGTCCGTCAAATGGAGGCGATGAACTGTTCACGGAAGCCTTTTTGATGAGCGTATCAGCTGCCGTGCTTGCCGGTGCTTGGCGCAGTACAGTGAACGATTTTGTTTTATAATCAGGAAACCCGCCGACAGAATCAAATTTTATTTGGTAGGTATACCCTTCGAGCACCGAAGTCGGATTTACGATGTACGTACTCATTGATCCTGTTCCAATCCCTCCGTGCTGCAGCGGTGTAGAGATTCCTCCAAGTTGTGCCGCTACGTATCCTGCCGCTTGTGCGTTCGGTGTAACAACCGCACAATTTTTGTCGACAAATTTCAGCGAGCCGTTGAAATCTTCCGTAATAATTTTCGTACACTCCGATGCCGACAATCCACCCACCGCCCCGTTAAGCGGATCGAGTCTTGAAGGAACAACACCACGATCGTACGACACGAGCGCATAATAATACCGTGTTCCGTTTTTTACCGTTGAATCAATAAAAGAATGCCGCAATCCTGTATCATCGCCCCGCCAGAAATGGGCACCGTTAATTCCTACAGGATCGGGACCTTTGATACTGTCAACCAGATCCCATTGTTGAATCGGTTTCCAGTATTTAGCTTCTCCTCGTGAATCTGTTACTAATTGAATATCCTGAAATTCCGGCTCATTACTGCGGTACAATAAGTACCCTTCAAAGTCGAACTGTCGGAGGAATCTGTCGTAGGATTTTTCTGCAACATCATTCCAAAAGAGATAGACTTTTTTATCTCCCGGAACAGCGCTCAGTGTCGGGGTGTATGGCGGTGAGGCAAAATTATAGTAGGCATTGTAAATAGCCTGCACGGTAATTTTATTAAAGATAATGGCATTGAGATCGTTTCCCCATATCATTCCGACAGAAAACCGCTCCCGCTTATTTTGTTTCAGCGGGAATACTCCGGATGAAAAAACGCACGCAATATTACTCATGGTGACAGAAGTATCTCTAAATCCGCCGGTCATTATATCCCATACAGTTTCATCATTTTTGGGAAAAGGGCCGGAACCATCTGTTGCGAGAACCGCAACGTAGGCAGCCTGCAAACCAATCTGATCAGATTCATCTTTGTCGGTTTTATCAAAATCAGGTTCACCATCATCCGGTCTGCCATTACCTTCTGTACCATCGGCATCCGGGCCATTATACTGAGGATCGAAAGGCCCAACACCATCGGATCCGACATCATCATAGAGATCTTCACCCGGATCCCATTTACCGTTATGATTTGCATCGGCGTAGGTGCGCCAATTCCCGTTTTCATCGCCTGTCCACCATACTCCCTGTTGAACGGCAGGTATGTCGTCGGTGGATTGATAATGATAAAAACGCATGAAGTCGGTCATGTTGTAATGCGAATTCATGTAGGCAAGAATATTTGCTTTGCCAATAATTTCCACTCCAGGCCCGCTGTCACGTCGTTCATCGGTAATCCCATCCTGGTCATTATCAATATGATCATTACCGATACCAGGACTTTCTAAGAATGATTGCGCGTAGTACCCTGTTTTATAATTATCCGGCAAACCCACTCCGCTTGGCGCCCATGTGTACATAAGATCAAGGACTTTGTCAAACTTGGCATCGTTAATTTGTGCAGAACCAACGCTTGGATCATCATACACAGCAAACGCCGTCGTATCGTAATCGCGGTCAGAGAGATTCACGACATCGTAATGCCAGAAAATAATATCTTCGGCAAGCACATGCGTCCACTGAAATCCGCGCGCTTCAACACGAATACCAAGCCCCCCGCGGTCCAGATCGGATTGAATCGGGAAATAGTTATAAGGAGGCTTAGTAAATTCTTTATCCTTCGAATCATCGTAGACAAAAAATGTTTCCAATTGGGCATTGCTCACACCTCGCCCGAAATACCCATACCAATATCCATCCCATTTTTTGATTGACTCCTCGTCCGTTCCGTACTTCTCATAAAATAATGAGCGGGGCCATTGTGGAGGAAATGTTAACGTGTCTATATTAATTGCAGGACTTTTTGAAGCCTCATTCACATATCCGGGAACCGGTTCACATCCCCAAAGATCATGCGTGACCGGGTCAAAATCCATTACTTCGCGATATGACGTTTCAAGCGGAGTGATATATTGTTCAGTTCCGAATGAATTAAGAATCTTCACTTTCGATGCGATGTACACTGCATAACCATCCAGACTGCGATGCCCCGTTCCTTTAGGCCATTCTCCATGCGGTCCCGAAACAACGCCTTGCCACCAATCGGAGACTTCACCTTGATTTTGGAAAACTGTCCGAACCCGGTTTCCATCCAACAATCCTTTCTTTCGGTAATGGATATCTCCCTTGGGCTCGTTTCGATACATCTGAGTTTGCTGAGTGATCTGCGCCGCTGCCATACCAACAATGAGCACACTCAGTAGTGTGATCCTGATAGATACAGATATTTTTTTCATAGAAGAATCCATGCTGCCAACTTTGAGTTAGATAAATGACTGATGTTATGCAAAAATATGATTTTCAATGTCACGACCTTCACGTCGTGGGCTAAGAATGTTCCCCCTGTCGGCTTTAGGCAAAAAAAATCCTTTTTGGGTTAAAGCCCGGGAGAGTGGTCACTCTCTTTACCCCGACATGAATGTGGGGGCTATTAAAATGTGGTTCTTGCGTAACTTCAGTACGTGAGTTAAAAGTCAAGGTTCACACCAATTCTTACATTACGCGGTGATGAGAACGATGTTGGGTCGTTCAAATATTCCTGCAACGTATTTAAACCATAAATAGGGCCGGCTTCGCTCGTAAATAAATCAACATTCGCGCGGCCGCTTGCATCATTCACATTGTATTCATTCTTAATGTCGAGCACATTATAGACAAGCATAAATGCGTTACCGTTCAAGCCTAACAATGAAAACGATTTTTCTGCGCGAAAATCTAAATTGAATGTTGAAGGTTTCACGCCGCCGTTTTCAAACCGGAGTCCGCCGCTGACACGAATACTTTCGGTGTACGGGAAGCCGTATCCGTATCCAAAAATTAATCCTGTCATCCAATCGCCTTTTTCACCGGCATTCAATGAGACATTGAGTGTTGAACGTTGATCCCAATTCAAAGGAACAACTTTTTTATTTGTTGCCAAGGGCGGGTCCGATTGATTATTGAAGTATACCGACAATGGGTCGGAGGCATTGCCCTCTGCAATTTGGTAGGTGTAATCTGCCCGCAGACTGTAATAGTCCGCATACTGTTTTTCGACGGAGACTATAAATCCCCGCACATTGCCGTAGTCGCGGTTCACGTACCGTGCATACTTAAATCCTTCATACGACTGCACGATTTCTGTGCCAAGCAAATTCCGAATGTCACGGTAGTACACAGTAAAATCAAAACCAATGGTAGTAAGGAATTGCTGCTGCAAACCAACTTCATACATCACGGTGCGCTGTGCATCAATATCAGGATTGCCGGCCACGCTTTGTAATTGTGCCGTCGGCGAAATTAAGTAACCCGAGTTTGTATATAAATTGCCGAATGATGGGATTTGGAAAAAATGGCCGTACGAAAAATGAATGATCCCCTGATCGGTAATCGGGAACGAAACACCAAGACGCGGACTTACCTGAAATTTCTCTTTTGTTTTCACCAACGTTCCGGCAGGTCCTCTCGGATTTGGTATCCTTCCGCTTGACGTAGATAATGTATCAAACAGATGATTCCGTGTCGGATTATTAAGGTCGGCAAGAAATTTAGTGTTTGGATCAAAGTAATCAAAACGGATACCGGCATTGATAATCATGATGCCGTATTCCATTTTGTCCTGAACATAGGCCGAAGCTTCACGCGGCGATTTGTCGTACCGCAAGTTGCCGATCGTTCCAAGCTGTGGGTACTGCGGCGTAAATACTGTATCAGCACCGGTTGATATAATCACCATCCCTGTGCTGTGATCGTAGAGATTATGTACCCGCCCTTCTACCCCAATACTTAATTTATGTTCTTTTGTCAGTTGTGATGCAAGCGTCCATTGACCGATCAGCGACTGGCTGCGATTCTCGTACCGCCCCCCTTGATTGCCACCCGACCGAAAAGTGTAATTTGAAACCGCAACGCCTTGGTTCGGATCGACATAACGCGGGTCATACGGGTTCTCGTACAAATATCCTTTACCGGTAAATTTATTCAGTGAAAATTTTAAAGATTGAAATGTATTGTTGCTGATGATGTGATTGATCTGGAAATTTTGTATCCAGTTCTCACTGAAACGATTAATGATGCCATCGGGCGTCCATTTAAATGAGTGATCGTAGTTTTTCCATTTGGCATTCTCAATAAATCCGCTGTAACTCAATTTAAAGGCGTCAACGGTATATGTCAGTTTTCCGTTGAACGAATATTTACGATACGGGTTCATCGGAACAATCGCTCCATCGCCAGTATTATTATTGATGTAACGGGAACGGTCGTTGGGATTCGGAAATGTTGGTTTAGTATCTGTGATGTTATACACACGTTTGCCGTACAAATACCCCTCTTCGTCCTGCAATCGCCCGGTCGTAAAGAACGAGAGATTGTTCAAGACATAGGTTGGCCCGCTTAAACTAAATTGATAATTTTTATTGCGCAATAAATTCAGCTTGTCAAGATTCAAGAATACATCGGTGTGGTTGGTAACGTAATCGCCGATGTATGCTTCCAGGGAGCCATGCATCTCCGATGAACCATCCTGTGTTACAATATTCACCACGCCCGACATCGCTTGTCCATACTCTGCATTAAACGTACCGCTGATCACTTCCATTTCACGGACAGAGGCGTTTTCGGGAACAAATCCCGCTTCGCCGCTCATAGGATTATTCACCGACACACCATCCACAAGGTAGGCAACTTCTCCACTCCGCCCTCCGCGAAAGTGACCGCCGACCACACCGGCTTGCAAATTAATGACCTGCGAAAGATTCTCCACCGGCATCACTTTCATATCTTCTGACGAAACAGTGACCGATGAGGATGTGAGATCTTTTTGCACTAGCGGGCGTTCTGCTTCAATAATCACGGCTTCGCCTTCAACCACTGTCTCGTCTAACTTCACTTCAATGTCTGTTGTTAAATCGATCTTCACAATAACGTTTTTGATCAGTAATTTTTTGTACCCAATATTTGTTACCGATAACTCATATGTCCCGGGCGGCACGTTACTGATGCTGTAAAATCCTTCAAAGTCTGAAGACGCACCGGATTTTGTCCCTTGGATAAGAACGGATGCGCCAATGACAGGCTCACCGGATTTTTTATCGGTCACTTTCCCGACGATTTTCCCTGTTTGTCCCGCATACAGACACAGCGGAAGAAATGAGACAAAAAGTATCGAGGCAATGAGTGTAGTTGGTAGTCGAGAAATTTTCATAGAAGTATATTTTATTTATTGTTGTTCACCGTGTAATAAAAATAGCATGCCGTGCGTGATGCTGCTTTTATAATACGGTGTACTACTGCTTCATGCGAGATGAGAAAAAATTGAAGAAATTGCGGCCGCCTTACATTCAAGGCGACCGCAATAGTGTTGTGTAAAACTGCCTCTGCTATTTTATCAGCATCATTTTCTTTACCGAACTAAACGAACCTGAGTCAAGCCGGTAAACATATACACCCGTTGCAAGTTTTGATGCATCGAGCGTTGCTGTATAGGATCCTGCAGCCTGGAACTGATTCAGAACCGTCATCACTTCACGTCCAAGAATATCAAATACTTTCAAGCTGACCATTCCGGATTGCGGAATGCTGTACTTAATGTTCGTTGTCGGATTAAATGGATTCGGATAGTTCTGCCACAGTTGAAATGTTCTTGCGACTGCCTCATCTTGTTGGACACTCTGTGGAATGCCAAGCCATGTGTACGTCCAATTATACATGTTCTGGTACGAGCTATTATTATTCAAATAGGAGTAGGCAAGAATTGCTTCACGATCATAGATACCGGTTTTTCCATCGCGATCATTGATCGAGAAGTCTATTGGAATACGCATACCCTGTTTCGGCACAAACAATGAATCACCCGCGTAGAGGGACGCCAGTAGAGTAAATGGCATCTTTGCTTCAACAATATACCCCGGCGTTAATGATTTCTTCTTGAATATGTAATTTGCCCCTGGGTACATAACAACTGTCCCATTATGATCATTGTTAAGCCGGTTCAATGAGAAACGAAACATATGATCAGGTGTGGCTCCACGTCCATAACCTGCGTGGTTCAAACCTTTGGAATCGTACAAACCAATGTTCAAATCTGGAGAATCTTGCGCCCATGTATTGACACCGGCTGTGTCAATGGAAACCGTATCATCAACGACATCGAACGCGACATAGAGATTATTCGCATCCATGGCGAGATATGCTTTTGCTGAAAGGTCTAGGCTGTCAGTCAGTACGCCACCCGACACCACGTGTGCCGTTGGATTCGGACCGAAAGAATTTAATCTGATTGGTTGAATTCCTGCCCATTCATTAAGATTACCATCCGCCGCAAAACTTGGCGGTGCTCCCCAAGAAATTACCGGGACACCTTTTGCCTTGTTTGTAAACGGTCCAGCAATTGCCGGTTGATTAAGATTTCCCATTGAATCTTTTGCTGTTATGCCGTAATAATATGTTACATTCTGGTCGGTAACAGGTGAAATCAACAAGTGTGTAGTCGCTTGTGCACCAAACTTTATATTAAAAGGTGGAAGCTGTGCTACTCCAGCATCGGTAGTTTTGGTAAATGCTTTTTCACTGAAGTACACATTGTATATCGAACCTTTCTCATTCGGCACGTCATTCCATAGTATACTATTCATATAAGGAGTGGCGGTTATCGCAGAGAGACCAGTCACTAACGCCGGAGGTGTTAAATCCGCTAACCGAGGATCTATTCGGAGGCCGGAAGGCATCAATGTGCTGACAAGAATTTTTCCGGTATAATTAAGACCAGCATTGTATGGATCGCCGGTATACACATACGCTGAAAATTCTATCCTGTATGAAACGATCGAATCAGGATCTAATGTATGAGGAGTGCCGCTATAATCCGTGACAACATAAAAACCATCATATGGTCTAATATCGTGTTCTGTCCATTGACCCTTGAGACCATTCAACGGCATCGCCACCATCTGCCAGCCAAGACCAAGACCGACCGAATCGAGCTTCACATCCATTCTCGTATACCATTCTTCACCGCTCTTCTCTTTTAGTATTAATCGCGCTATAACTTTATTGCTAATTGTCCCAGTGGAGGATGTAAGCGGTGTTTTAACTTTAACAAATAGTAATACATCTGTATTGGTTCCCTTCAGAGGTAAAAATGTTGCTGCAGGTAAAGTTCTTCCGATGTTTGCATATCCACCCCACGATTGTGCGCAATTCACTTTGTAGTCAATTGCTAATGCTGAAGGAGAGATAAGCGTATCCGCAGTCTCTTCCGATAGAGTAATTTTGCCTGCATCGTTTTGTTGGAAAACAAGACCCGTTGTGTCTGCAGTAAAACTATTGAATTTAGTAATTGGTTGATATTTGTAATCCAGCAATTGCATATTATCAAACAGGATCTCACCGCTAACGATGCTGTCATTAGGAAGTTGACTCTTACTGCTTAATTCAAAACCATACCTGACAATTTTACTGAAATCCAGTGTATGCTTTGGAATTCCTAAACCTCCGTCGTTCCATCCTGTCCAACAAAATCCTGTATCGTTTGGTGTACCGGTGGCGCCTCTATCCACAAGGGGTATAATCAATTGCTTCCAGCCTGCCGTTGTGTCGAACACATTCCACGAATCCAAAAACCATTGTTCTGCTTTTGAATTGTCATTCCAGTAATTGGTCTGTGGATCGCTTCCTTCATCAAGTCTTACTCGGAAGAGTATCTGTTTTTTCGCACTCGATGGTTTAATGTTGTTGAACCATATACTTAAATACTTTGCCCCGCCAAAATTAAAGTACGAACTGTCTCTGTATAGCTTTCGAGTATTGTTTGCGTAATAGGTATTATCTTTAGTGCGTGGACGATAAAACCGTATTGCAGAATATCCACCCCAACTTTGATTAGGTTTGACACTCCACTTAAAGTCCAAGGCTGCCGCTCCTTGTTTTGAACCGCCGGCAATGACCGTGTCGGATAGAGTCACAGGTACACTTGGATATTGATCAAACGATATCATTGAATCTTTAGCGGCAGTTTCAAAACCGTTTAAAAGCCACTGGGCTTTAAGCGGCACTGCCATCGCCATACAAACGGCGAGAAGTAGAAAAATCTTTTTCATAATAGTACTCCTTTGTGTTATGAAACTACTAGTGAATTGATGTGAATTACAACAAACTTTTATTTCATGGTAATTTCTCCCATAGTTTCCCCTTTCTTGTTATGAAATGATTAGTGAGTAGGATTGTGTGTAGAATACGTGTCGTTTATTTTCTTGTTTGTTTTCACATTGAATAGGTATTCGCTTCATTAATGAATATAAGTTCTAATCAACCTGAAATAATTGCTCGGAAAGCAGCTGCTCGACTTCATTTCTATTTGGTACCGATGACTGTGCACCTAGTCGGGTTACCGATATTGCGGCAGCGGCACTCGCAAACCGAACAGCATCTCTAATATCACTGCCATTCGCCAGTTCAACGGCAAGAGCTCCGTTAAAGGTATCCCCCGCCGCCGTCGTATCGATAGCGTCCACTTTAAAAGGACTGAATACTTCAAAAAATTCCTTCGTAACTACAATTGCTCCTTTCGAGCCGAGCGTAATAATTGCACATTTAACACCTTTTTTTAGAAGAGCCTCACCAGCATTCAATGCATCATCCATGTTCAAAACCCGAATGCCAGTGAGTTGTTCAGCTTCGGTTTCGTTGGGGGTGATAATCGATATTTTTGAAAGTAGATGATCGGGAAGGTGCTGTGACGGAGCCGGATTGAGAATGATGCGAATATGTTTTTCATGAGCTATGTCTGCTGCTGCAATGATCGAATCTAAAGGAATTTCTAACTGCATCAGTAACACTGATGCGCTGGAAATACTATCTCGTACGCAATGAATATCCTTAGGTAAAAGGAGTGCATTCGAACCCGATGCAACACCAATTGCATTTTCGCCTTTACCATCAACAAAGATAAGAGCAATTCCAGAAGCCGTATCTTTATCTCTAATAATATTTTTCACGTCGATGCCGATTTCTTTATATCCTTGAACAGCGTTATCTCCAAATACATCGGTGCCGATTTTTGCAATGAAAGAAACTTTACCGCCGCACTTTGCGGCAGCCACCGCCTGATTCGCTCCTTTCCCTCCTTGAGCCGTAAAAAATGTTCCGCCAATTATTGTTTCTCCCGGACGCGGAATTTCTTTCATCTTAAGAATCATATCAGTATTTGAACTGCCGATAACTACGATTGAATTATTCATTACCTAAATCCTATACCTTCCATTTTTTTTAAAACATTTTTAGTGCCTTGCCGCATAAGGGTAGAATTAATTCATTCTGGAAATAATGATGAGCGCAATACCAAGAATAAAAAGAAGGAACATCGGTAGAATAAGATTTTTTGTTTCTTTCCAAACATTTTTGAATTCTTTCCAAATGACGACGCCCCAAAATGCAGCGACCATCGTAGCACCCTGCCCTAATCCGTACGATATGGCAAAGCCGGCAGATCCTGATGCAAGAATATTGAGCGACATGCCAATACTCCAAATAATTCCTCCCAGAATTCCTATCGCGTGAAGACGCGGAGAACCTTTTTTGAAATAATCTTTGAACGGAACCGGATCTCCCTCAACAGGTTTCATCATGGCAATACTATTCCAGAGAAAATTTGATAGAAATATTCCGAAGGAAAAAACTACAACCGCAGTGTACGGGCTGTACTTACCAAGCTCTAAGTTTACAGGATCAGATGACATTGAGGCCGCAACAAATCGGTAGAAGAACCCCATCAAAATGCCTGCCAAAACAGAAAAAATAATTCCCTTTCCTGAAGTTTTTTCCCCCTGCAGTGCCAACTTTTTATACGCGAGGGCGTCAAGAATAATGGCAATAACGACCGCTCCCACTCCAACAAACAGCAACATTGGATTTCCAATAGGAGCTGCGATATAATTTGTAATCACACCAAGCACCAATGCCAATCCAACACCCACTGGGAAAGCAACTGCCATTCCTGCAACATCAATGGCAATAACAAGAAGGATATTCGAAAGATTGAATAGCACACCACCTATAAATGCTGACCAAAAAGATGAAGATGTTCCTTGAAATAAATCCGGCATAAAACTTCTGCCATGCTCTCCATTGCTTCCCAACGTAAAAGCTAAGATGATAGCCAAAAGTAAAACACCAATGGCGTAATCCCAATAAAACAATTGAAACTTCCATTCTTTGCTTGCAAGTTTTTGAGTGTTTGCCCAGGACCCCCAGCAAAGCATGGTGATAAAACATAACACAACCGCAAATGAATATGATTCAACAATAAACATTACATCCTCCCTCTTTTTGAAAAATTCATCGTGAAAAGTATTTTAGTACTAGTTCTCAGTATTAACTCAACAGCGTCAAAATTTGCTTCGTGATCGTCATATGAAATTTTTATTCGAATACTGGATGACGCAAAAGATGAATATGAAAACAAGGCCTCAGAGGTTTTGATCACGAATATTTTTTACAACCGATAACCGTGCAACACGCAAGACCGAATTTCTCACAACAAGCGTTGGTTCTAATAGTACGCGCCGAATTTGCTCTTGCGGATTTTTCATTCTACGAAAAAGTAGATTCACGGCAATTTCAACCATGCGTTCAATCGGTTGCGCAACAGCAGTAAGGGCGGGTGAAAGATATTTTGTAAAATATGGATCGTCAAAAGTAACAAGGGAAATTTCTTGAGGGATTATTTTTTTCTCTTCACGCAAAGCCTCCAATACGCCGAGTGTAATAAGATCGCTTGCAGAAAAAATTGCTGTGGGTGGATTTTTAATGGTGAGGAGATGTTTAGTTTCTATGTAACCGTTCGAAGCACGGAAATCATTACCGCCAATAAGTTGTGGGTCTATAGGAATTCCTGCCAATTCAAGCGCCTTTGCATATCCTTTTTTTCGTTCTTCATTCGCATAGGTTCCGGGCAATCCCTGAATAAAAGCGATGCGTTGATGTCCTTCATTTAAAAGATGCTGAACTGCCATTATTGAACCTTGGACGTTATCAACGCTTACTCCATCAACATCAAAATCGTTGAAGCATCGATCCATCGTAATTAATGGTATTCCTTTATGGACAATTTCTTTGAGATGCTTTGCTTCTTGACCGACAGCAGCAACAATTAACCCATCAACACGTTTGTCCAACAGATGGCGAAGTGATTCTTCTTCGAGCGATGTATTTTCATCGGTATCATACACAACGGTGCCGTACCCAAATTTCCTTAATTCACTTGCAAGATTTTTTACGATAGTGGAAAAGAACGGATTGGAAATATCCGGGACCAATATCCCGATTTCATGAGTTTGTTCTGTTCTTAAACTGCGTGCAAGGATATTGGGACGGTAACCGAGTTCTTCAGCAGTTTTTTTTATAATTCGAATTGTTTCTTCGCTAATAGAAACCTTTTGTGAGCCCTTATGGAGAACTCTTGAAACTGTGGATTGTGAGAACCCAGTTTTCAGTGCTATATCTTTAAGTTTTGCTGACATATGGATCCTCCAAGACACTATTAAGAAATCGTTTGCATTATAAATGGTGAAAAAACTACATTTTTGCCCGCAATTACAATTATATATTGCAAATATTAGCTTTTTTCAATGAAGATTAGCGTGTGATTAAACGTGCAATGCAATCGTTTGCACAAACGTAACACTTTTGAGTTATCTTGTCAAGCAATTTTTTTAATAAAACTGTTTTATTTTATTTCGACAATGAAATTGGGGACAGAATGATTCAACAATTTAAATAGCCGCGGCGGAGTTTAGGGTTTTGGGGTTGGCGGAGTGGATTTATGGTATCAATCAATTCCAAGCAGATTGTTGGAATACAAACAAAATTGCCTTAGAAAAAGAAGTTTTATTTTAAGCAGACTGAGAAAGATATTGTTTTATTAATAAGCGCAAAAATGTTTCGGGTAATTCCTTGAATCAGGTATTCCTCTAGACATCGATGTCCCCTCCTTGTCGAAGTATTCTTTTTACTTTTCGTCCGTAGGACATACCTATGATTGCCCGCGCAGGGCCAACCAGCCAATAGATCAAACCTGAAATTATCGTGTAGCGGTAACCGCCAAAGGCAACAGTTAGAACTGAAATCATGCCGAT
>JAQUOA010000169.1 GCA_028749215.1 Bacteroidota bacterium | reverse complement strand
GGTATGCATACATCATGAAATGCGAGAAGGTGATCAAAGACGCGAAGGGAAATATTCTTGAGCTTCACTGCACGTACGATCCGGAAACAAAAAGCGGAATGGCGAATGCCGGCAGAAAAGTGAAAGCGACGATTCATTGGGTCTCTGCACCTGAAGCTGTTGATGCAGAAGTACGATTGTACGATCGTCTGTTTGTAAAAGAAAATCCTGATGATGCAGAGGGTACAAAAGATTTTCTTTCGAACCTCAATCCTAATTCACTTCAAGTCGTACGGCGAGCAAAAGTGGAACCGATGCTTGGGAAAGCAGAGCCGGGACAGCGCTTTCAGTTTGAACGCCTCGGATATTTTTGTGCGGACAGCAAAGACACATCGTCCGGAAAACCTGTGTTCAACCGGATAGTGACATTGAAAGATGCCTGGACAAAGATTGAACAGAAAGGGAAGAAGTAAATAATTATTCAAAATATTTTTTTTGAAAGGCGAATTCCGGTTCGCCTTTTTTATTTTAAAATATTGAGTACATCGAAAAAATATTTTTTACAATTGTAAAAATTCAACGATGCGATTCGGACAAATTTGTCCGGCGCTATTATAAGACAAAATATTATGTTTTTCTTCTCTTCTTTAAAAATCTTTTATTTATGTCCATTGTGTTACCTTTCTCTTCTTCGATGAACCATAAAGCCGAGCAAAGAGTCCCTTGACATTCTCTGAATATCAATGAATATTTTGCATAACTTTTTTATACAGTAGGTTCCGTATTATTGCTGTTACAATTTTCCTCTTATCAAAATAATGTTCCAGTTATTCTGCCGCCGAAATTTTGTAACATCACCACTATTCATCTTTTGTTTAACTTTTTATAGGAGTATGTTTATGAAAAAACTTTTTACATTTTTTATTTTGCTCTGTACAAGCGCATTGGTGCAGGCGAGTGATATCTATTCCATCGGAACAGGTAATGTGCCTGGCGAGGTAGCCCATTATGCAAGCTTAAAAGCTGCCTGCGATTCATTGAATGCGCATACTGCAGAGATTACCACAGATCGCATTTATTATATTACCAGCGATCTTACCGAACCAGTGAACGTAAATGTTTTTGGAAACACTAACGGTGCAATTGTAACATTCAAGCCATATACTGGAATAACGCCTACAATTACATTTACACAGACTACAGACAATACGGGGCTTTCAGGCGGATTTATCTTCGGAGTAAAAAACCTTACCACAACATCGGGCTCAAACTACGGTATCACCCTAAACGATAGCACGCAGAACTTTGTCATAGATGGTTCGAATACGAATGGCGGTACCACACGCGATCTTACGATCAAAACCAATACAGGAATTAGTGGTAACACAAATCCGATTAGAATCTTTGGAAACACTAATAAAATCACTATAAAAAATACAGTTGTTGTAACCGGACAATCAGTCAGTTATGCGATCTTGATCACTGTACGGCAAACGGCAGCAGTGGGATACGCCGGCACCTATGTTCCCGATAGTATCATGGTCGACAATTGTGATGTTACCAATACCTTTGGAAGCGCAGGACAAGGAATAGCCATTTCAAATTCTGGGGCACCATCGGCATTTCCGACTGGTGTTGTCTTTAGCAATAATAAAGTTACTGCAAAAACACGAGGAATTTTTCTGAATAATGCCGGAAACACTGATGTGTTTGGAAATGAAATCTCTGTGACTCAAACAACAGCGGGAAATTTGAGTGAAGGGATTTATGCGTTTGCAATTGGGTCATCAACAAATGTAACAAACATTTTTAATAATAAGATTATCGTTCTTTCAACGGCAAATACAACAGCAGGATCATACGGCATTGAAGGAATTCAGATCGGTACACAAGGTATCTATAATATTTACAATAACATTATTACGGGATTTGTTTTCCCTGATCTTGCACAAGGAATTTTTGTTGGTATCGGTGTTGCAACAGCCACAACAAACGGTATTACGGCAAATATTTATTACAATTCCATCTTTATGGCGAACGGTTCCAACACAGCAGGCGCGACACCGCCAATTCAAGCAGCATTCTATATGAAACTGAACGGTGCCTCCGGAACACGTGCTGTGAACTTGAAGAATAATATTTTTGCGAACCTTGAAAGCGATTATGCAACGCAGGCAATCTATGTTGATACCACCAACGCTCCAACACTTGTTTCTAATTACAACAATCTTTATTCCGCAGGTGGATCCGGGAAGGTTGGCAAGTTCGGAGTGACGGATTGTGCAACACTTGCTGATTGGAAAACGGCGTCATCGCAGGATGCTAACTCAGTTTCAGATGTTCCAGGATTTGTTTCAGAATCTAATCTTCACATTGTACCGACAATGTATCCCGTTTCAGTCGTCTCCGATGCTGGCACTCCAATCGCTGAAATAACGAAAGACATCGATGGGGATTTGAGAAATGCAACAACGCCCGATATCGGTGCCGATGAATACGTTGCAACGCCAGTTATTCCTACAGCTGGTTTTTCAGCATCACCTGCAAGCATGGCGTTCGGAAAAGTATGGAAAGATTCTACCAAGACAGACAGTGTTACCGTATCTAATACTGGATCATCGGCAAGTCTTAAAATTGATTCGGTAAAGTCAGATAATCCTCTCTTTACTGTATCACCGACAAATGCTACCATTGCGATTTCCGGCGAATTGAAATTTGCAGTTTCGTTTGCGCCTGTTGCAAAAGGTCCGCAAAGTGCAAAGATTTACTTCTACCATAATGCTCCAAATAAATTAGACAGCATTACGATAAGTGGAACAGGAATTATCAAAGAAGCCATCTTTTCGGCAACACCGTTAACACTAACCTTTACCGGAATTCTTGTGGGGCAATCGAAAAAAGACAGCATCACCGTAACAAATATAGGAACTGATTCGCTTAAGATCACCGGAGTAACGTCATCAAACGGAGTCTTTACTGTCACTCCGACATCGGCAAATTTGGATACGAATGCTTCGGCAAAGTTCTATGTTACGTACACACCTCTTGTCAGCGGAACACAATTGGATACAATTATATTTACCAGCAACAGTGCCGAAGTACATGATACCATTACCGCAAGCGGAACTAGTATTGCACAAAGCAGTATTAAAGCAGCTCGCAACACTGCAAACGGAACGACAGTCTTCATTGAAGGTGTTATCACGCGGGCAAAAGGTTCATACATCTATATGCAGGATACTTCGGCAGCAATTATTGTGTATTCCGGCAGTACCGGATGGCTGCACGATTCACTTGCCACCGGATATTTTGTAAAGGGAGATAAGATTCAAGTTGTTGGTGCTACATCCGAATTTAGATCCTTGAAAGAAATTGCTACGACCGGCATTGTGAGTGTTACGCGCATGTCGCGCAGTAATACTTTACCTGTAGCGCAACTTATAACACTGAAAGAAATTGCCGCGAATGGTGAAGATTATGAAGCAGAGTTGATCAAAGTGATCAATCTTTCTGTTACCGGAAGCGGTGCATATGCTGCTGCAACATCGTATCCGGTTACGGATCCGACTGATTCAACGAACACCGTGGTCTTGAGAACACCGAACGCGGCAGACGGTGACGTTGACGGAATGAACATTATCAATAAAGTTACATTTACCGGTGTGCTCGGACAATTTACCACCACCACCGGCGGTTATCAGTTGATGGCAATGGATTCAACCGATGTGACAGACAATTCGCTGGGAGTTCATGATCCGTATTCGGGAATTCCGACAGAATACCAGCTCCAAAATAATTATCCTAATCCGTTCAATCCGTCAACAACCATTTTGTACGGCATACCGCAAGCAAGCCGTGTTTCGATAACCATTTATTCCATTCTTGGTCAGGAAGTAAAGACGTTGGTGAACGATATTCAAAACGCAAGCTACTACCGCGTTGTATGGAATGGAACGAACAATAACGGTACGCATGTTGCCAGCGGCGTTTATTTCTTCCGGCTGAGAGCGGAATCGATAACAGGCGACGGAAAACAATTTGTGCAATTGAAAAAGATGTCACTGTTGAAGTAAAACATCTCACGCAAAACCGCAAAGGGGTTATGTGGGGACGGATGAAAATCCGTCCCCTTTTTATTTTTTGCTACCATTTTAATCATTCTGTGCAACGCGCACGAAAAATATAAATCCGATAAAACTCTCTTTATTTAAAACGCCATTCTAAGTGAAAATTTTGATTGAAAAATATTTTCTTCATTTCTCGTCGATATTTTAAAAGACACTTTCGTCTTGTTCATTTCTAAATTCTGATTTTACATTTGTAAAATATTTTAAATGAATTAATTTTCTTCTTTTTTAATTTTTTTGCTCTCTGTCCCTTGACACTTGTTGAATAAAAAATAATATTGACTCCGCATTGTTGCTGCTGTTCACAACATAGACATGTCATACAGTCTCTACGCGACATATCTGCTACACATCGGCAAATTTTTACCGTCACTTTTTTATTCGAGCAAGATGATATCTCCCAACGAGATGCCTCTTGTTGATGCTAAAAAGTTAATGAATACATACCTACCACATTTTCCATCCACAAAAAAATCGGGGAGAACTATGAAAAAACTTTTTATGCTGTTAGTCTTATTCTGTACAAGTGCGTTTGCGCAACTAAGCGGAACGTACTATATCGGAACAACTGGTACGAGGCCGGGAGGTGGAGATCCGGATTATCTTACTTTTAAATCAGCTATTAATGCCCTTAATACTCAAGGTATCAATGGCGACGTGACAATGTACTTTACAAGCGATTTAACGGAGCCTAGCACCTGTCAACTTGGTGTTAACACTGGCTCATTTTCGATCACTTTCAAACCATATTCAACAGTGACAAGTGTGACATTGACATTTAACAAAAGTGCAAACCTTACTGGGAGTGGATGGTTTGGAATGTGGGTGATTGGATCGAAGGATACTACGGCAGCAGGTTCTCTGACTTCTACTAACAATGTGATAATTGATGGCTCAAAAACGGTAAGTGGTACTACTCGAGATCTCAACATTATTACGACTGGGACTGTGACTTCAGCGTACCCTCTCAGGATTGCAGGTGCATGCAATAATATTACCGTGAAGAATTGCATCCTCGCAAATAACGGATATACAGGAGGCTCAAGCTCCTATGTGGTTAGAATTTCAGCAAAAGCCACGGCATCAGCCGCAGATTCTGTTCCCACAAACATTACTATTCAGAATAACTATATCGTCAACGTTGGAGGATCGGCTGGTCATGGCATCTTGATTGATGGCGTTAGTACTCTGACAACATTTTCAAGCGGTGTAGTGATTCGAGACAATCTCATTGTTGCCAGAACACGCGGAATAATGCTGAACTATTCGGGCAGCACAGATATCTTCAAGAACACCTTTCGTGTGAAGCAAACGACCTCTGGTCTTCTGAGCTATGCGGTTTTTGGATTCAACGTCGGCGGAGGTCTCTCGAGCATCATAAATATTTATAACAATGTCATAGATTCACTTCAAACGGGGCAGCTGACTGCTTCGGGCTCATTTGGAATAGCCGGAATTTATTGTGCATCAAATGCTACGTGGAATATTTACAACAACATGATTTCAAATTTTTATACAACCGCCACTGCTGATCCTAATCTTCAGAATATTTTTGGGGTCTATGCAAGCGCAGGTACCGTTAATATTTATCATAACACGATCAGTATGAATCAGCTTGCGTACACTCTTAGTGCAAACACACGACCTCAAACTTATGCGGGAATCTATGTGACCGGAACAGCAACCGCAACAGCAAAGAACAATATTATTACTTGTAGTGAGGCGGGAGATTCTTCCTATGCGATGTATGTTGCGAACGGCTCACTAACAACAGACTATAACGATTTGTTTCAAGCAAATGCTGCTGGTTATACAGGTTTTATTTCTGCGACAGCACAGCAATCGCTTGCGAATTGGCAATCAGCATCGTTCCAAGATGCAAATTCTAAAAATGTAAGTGTTACATTTACATCTGTGAATGATTTACATCTCACCGGCGGATCAAACGGTGATGTCAATTTAATCGGTGCAACAGGTCTCGGTATCGCAACCGATATAGACGGTGATGTACGCAGTGGAACATTCCCTTATATGGGTGCGGATGAAGCGGGTACACCTTTGCCGGTCGAACTCAATTCATTCACAGCAACATCCAATGGCAACCATGTAGAGTTGCAATGGAAGACAGCGACCGAAGTGAACAATCTCGGT
>JAQUOA010000168.1 GCA_028749215.1 Bacteroidota bacterium | reverse complement strand
CGCCTAACGATAGTGCAATTTGTTTTTTGTTTTCAGAAGATGTCAAGCCAATCACTTTTGCGCCTAATATTTTACACACTTGTATTAACAATTGACCCACCCCTCCGGCTGCTGCATGGATGAGTACAGTTTCCCCTTTTTTTATTGTGTGACTGTCGGATGTTAAATAATGGGCTGTTAAGCCTTGTAACATTATTGATGCAGCAGTTTCAAAACTTATTTTATCCGGTAACGGGATCAGGTTGTCAAGAGGAACAGCGACTAAATCCGCATTGGCAAAAGGGACATCGGCAAACGCAACTCTGTCCCCTATTCTAAATTCAGCATGGCCATTATTGTCCTTAACGATGCCCGCTCCTTCAAAACCATTGATGTACGGTGAATTTCCTCTCATTGGGTAAACCCCATTCCGCCTCATCAAATCGGCAAAATTTAACCCGATGGTTTTCATTTCCACCAATATCTCATTGTTCCGTAAAACAGGGTCGTTTACTTCTTTGTATTCAAGTACATCAGAACTTCCAAAAGATGATAATGTTAATGCTTTCATTTTAAAATATTTTTCTCCTGATTATTATTTTACAGATGTAGTTAAATTGAATTACTTCATTGTTTTACATCTCAAACCACTTCTCGGTCATCTTCGCCATCGCACCAATTTCGTCTTTATGGTGGTACTCGTTAGAGTGTAAATCGTACGTGTAATCTTTTTGCCAGATTGAAATATTTTTTTCGATTTGTTGCAGTGCGTCAATAATGTATCCAACCTCAGCATTCGTGGTTGTGGGATGAAGCGAAAGACGAACCCATCCCGGCTTGGACGAAAGGTCGCCCGAATCAATCTTATCCGTGATTTGCTGGGAGTGATGCTTATCGACATGAAGCAGGTAGTGTCCGTATGTTCCGGCGCAGGAACATCCGCCGCGCGCCTGAATGCCGAACTTATCATTGAGCAGTTTTACAACAAGATTATAATGGATGGTGTCGAAGTAAAAAGAAAAAATCGCCAAGCGTTTTTCAATGCGGTCAGCAAGAATGTGCAGATGAGGAATGGCGCGAAGCTGTTTGAACATCATCGCAACCAGCTCTTGCTCACGCTCGCGCATCTTTTCAATACCCATCTGTTCTTTTAATTGCACCGCGAGCGATGCCTTGATCGCCTGTAAAAATCCGGGTGTACCGCCGTCTTCCCGCACTTCAATATCGGGAGAAAAGCGGTGCTTGCCCCACGGATTTGTCCAGAGTACTGTTCCGCCTCCGGGCTGATCGGGCGACTCTAGATTGTACAGGAATCTGTCAAAGATCAATACGCCGGGTGTTCCGGGTCCGCCGAGAAATTTATGCGGCGAAAAAATCACGGCATCCAATTTTTCCTGCGGGTCGGCAGGATGCATATCAATTTTTTCGTACGGCGCTGCCGCGGCAAAATCGACAATACAAAAGCCGCCGTGTTCGTGCATGATCTTTGCCAGTTCATGGTAGGGGGAGCGAATGCCGGTGACGTTGGAACAGGCGCTGAACGAACCGATTTTCATTGTCCGGTTTTTAAAATGTTTCAGTGCCGCGCGTAAATCATCGACGTCAACAAGACCGTCGTGAGTCGGTTTTACCACATGCACATCGGCAATTGTTTCGCACCATGTTGTTTGATTGGAGTGATGTTCCATGTGCGTAACGAACACCACCGGCTTTTCATTTCCGGGGATGGAAAACGAATCGCGGAACCGTTCCGGAACCCGCAGACCGAGGATCCGTTGAAATTTATTGATCGCCGTGGTCATTCCCGTGCCGACAAAGAGCAGCACATCGTCGGCACCTGCATTGACGTGCTTCTTGATAATTTCATGCGCGTGGTGATAGGCGTGTGTCATCAGTCCGCCGGTCACGCTCGATTCCGAATGCGTATTGCCGACAAACGGGCCGAATGTATCGAGCATGCGCCGTTCAATCGGTTCGTACATACGCCCGCTCGCCATCCAATCGGCATACATAATTTTTTGCGTACCGTAGAATGATTGGAACGTCTGGTCAATGCCGAGAATATTTTTTCGAAATTGCTCGAAGTGTGATTCAAGATTCATAAAGTAAAGCTACAAAAGGAAACGATGTTTTGCAAGAACTGCAGGAAACAGGAAGTATCTCGATTTGAAGATGCGCATCATGCCGAACTTGTCCCGCTGTACGGGATGCCGTAAAGCGGCAGTTCGGCATCCGAAAGTTATCTAAGATGCTGACATTCATCAGCATGACGTTCCTTTTAATCCTCGTATTGATACTATTCAAGGAAACAAAACGATTGAATCTTAGCGAAATAAAAATATCATTGTCGTTTTAGAATGACGAACGAAAGATCGTCCGAAGGTGAGAGTGCTCCGGCAAAACGATCGACATCTGCCACAAGCATGTACCCGACCTGTTCCGGGGAAGATGATGAAGAGGAGTGCAGTGCATTTATTAAACGCTCTTTGGTGTAAAATTCTCCCTGTTCATTTTTTGCTTCCGTAATTCCGTCTGAATAGAGCACCAATAATTCGCCGGTGTTGAGTGTCAGTGTGTGCTCAGTATATTCTACGGAGGGCATCAATCCAAGTGCCGGTTCACCTTTTTCTAATTCTTTGACAGTGCCTTGCTGTACCACCAGAGCGGGTAGATGTCCGGCATTGACAAAGCGAATAGTGCCGCCCGCTTCGGAAAATTCTGCATAGAACAACGACGCAAACATGTGGGCAGGGCTGTCTCGATGAAAAATGGAATTGATCCGCGCCATCAGCGCCGTCAGCGACGGTTCATCAAACGCGAATGCCCGCATGGTCGCCTGAAGCTTTGCTGTTAGCAGCGCGGCGTGCAATCCTTTGCCCGCCACATCGGCAATGGCGACTGCGGCTTTCGGTTTTTCCAAACGGAGAAAATCAATCAGGTCTCCGCACACTTCGTTGGCGGAGCGGGTGAATAAATAGAGCGACCAGCCGTCTACATGCGGCGTCCGCTCCGGCATCAATAATTCTTGAATATGTTTTCCTTCCTGCAATTCGTCGTGAGCAAGAAGTTTATCTTTTAATTCCAACATAATCACCAGTACCAACATAAATGTACCGAGGAAAATATTTCCCTGAACGTTGGTCTCATCCCCGAAGCGGATCACAAACAAAGGAAGTATCCCGATGATCACCAGAAGGCGTCGAACAGGAGTGAGCTTTAAAAACATTGCCTTCAACACCCAGCCGGAGTAATAGAAAATTTGCTTCGCTGCTTTCATGCGGGCAAGCTCTTCGCGCTGTGTGCCCGTCAGATAAAAATCTTTAATCTCTTTGGATTCTTTACGAAACGTGGCACCGAACTGCGAGTTGCGGATATCGTTGCGAATGGTTTTAAACATAGTCGTATATCCAGATGATGTGTGTAACCGAGAAAATACCTCTCTGATGATACGGCAAAAATCGGAAAAGGTTCAGGAAGATTTTATGATACTGAAATCCTTTACGTTCTACGGTAGAATTGCTCCGAGACATCTGAAAACTTCTTACCCAGAGTATCCGCAACCTTTATGGTTGCGGCTTTTTAACGCACGCATAAAGCGTGCGGATACATTTGTCAGATGTCTCGTTTCACTTGCGCAATAATCGTTGCCATGCGGTTGAGAGGCTCATTCAGCAAAATTTTAAATCCTATTCGTTCCAATAACTCTGCAACAAATGCCGACGGCAGTGCGAAAAGGAAGTTCATTGTTGGATGTCATGATTGTCCCTTCTTATGTCAGAAATGATACCGCACAAATCTACGCATCTTTTGAAAGAGAAGAGATCTTTTGCGCATCAGATCGAAATCGATTGGAGGTAAGCGAATGGGAACATCCAATGCAGTTGACCGTCACCTTTAAGGTGACGGTCAACTTTGGATGTAGCATGATGAATTTTCAAATCCACCACCCCTTCCGCCAAAAAACGCGGCGGACAAGTGTGTTCCCCTCCTCGGTGAGGAGGGGAATGGTAAACTCGTGAGTATAGAGAAATAATAAATAGGGGTGGTTGCATTCGCTCGCTCCTCCGTGATTTCGCCTGCCCGCCGCAGGCAGGCGGCGCGTGTGTGCCAAAACAAAAACAGAGAGTCATCCTGAGCAAGCGAGCGTTGTTTGCGAGCGCGTCGAAGGATGTAATATTAAGAGAACGAAAAACGGTGGACGCGGATGTTCCAAAGGAATCGCTTCGGGCAAAATCCGCGCATAGTTGGAACGGATTTTCATCCGTTCCTACAGGTGTTGCAGAGGGATGTGTTTAAAACAAAAATTCCCAAACATCTGTTCATATGCAGCGAAGAGTTTGGGAATGCGAGATAAAAAATTATTTGTTTTTTTGCAAGCAATGCTGTAAAAATATCATTACAACATTCATTACTAAAAGTGCGTCAGAAGATGTAGCATCCTTAATTGCTGGCTTTGCAGTGCTATTGGTTGCACGTTCTGAAACCACGAACCCTTGAAAAACATTAATTATTGGTTCAGTAAATCGATTAACAGGTATAACGCTTTGCGATTTTGCAGTTGCAAATAGTTTACTAAGTTCGCCTTTGGCGTTACTCCCTTCTTCGCCGACAAGAATTTGTAAGAATCTTTGTACAACCCTATGTGCTTTTGTTATTGTTTCTGGATAATTTTTCTCTCGATAATCTGTAAACATATCCGATAAATCATTGCTGACAGACTTCCATTTTGGATCGGCTAATATTTGTAACGTAGGGACATAAACATTTTCTGTAATTTTATTATCTTGTTTTGGCACAAGCCCGCTACGAGTCAGCACAGCATTTATAAAAAATTGATCAAAAATATGATTTAGACAATTTGACAACCTATCAAATTTCTCAAAAGCATTTTCAATATATTTTTGCCTTGTAACATTATCCAGCTCCTTTTCAGCTCTAATAAGATAATAGTCGTTGATAAAGTTTGCCGCAAAGACGGATAGCATCCGAAATACCAAAGCTTCCGATTTTTCATTTAAAAAAATTTCCTTAAAATCTATTAAAGCGGCCTTAGTTCTATCAAAATCTTCACCGTAGCTACTACGATGTTCCTTTTTTGGAGGAGTGTTGTGAAGGTTTTTACCGGGGCATTGTTTTAGGAAAAAAAAATTTAAATGCGTTATAGAAGATAATATTTCAGTCGAATACTCGTTTAACCACCCAACATTCAAAATTTGCTGATAAGCGATTTCCTTTTCTGACTTTTCTAGACCATCCCACGATCTCAAGCTTAATCTTGGTTGAATAGTTTCCTCAATACTTGGATTATCTTGCCCATATATCTTAAATCGTGGGATGTCAGTCATAATTACACCTCATTCACCCTTGCCACAATAATTCCCGTCTGCTTTCCATTTCGTGCAAGGTACTCGTAGAGAGGAACGTCTGTGATTTGCACTTTCTTCCCAACGTTCGGCGCGTGCATAAAGTGAAGCTTGCCGTTTTCCATCCGCACAGCAACGCCGGTGTGCGCAATATCCATACCCGCAATGTTGGTGGTGATGCCGATTAAATCTCCGTTGTTCACTTTATCGGCAAACATGTGCAGGTTTCCCTTCGGCATAAAATAATCTGCGCGCTTGTTGATCGCCGCTTCCTGCTTTTTGATCTTTTCAAAATTGTCGTCGTTGGCGGCAAGGTGTTTGTACGTGTCGCGGTGCGTCGTCATAAAATTGATCGGCTTGGGCATTTCGGCCACGTTCTTCTTGCCGAAAATTTCTTCCGTCATCACTTTCAGAATCCCTTTCTTTTCCGCATTGAACCAGTAATCGGTGGTGTAGTGCAGGCGGCTCGGGTAGCCGTCAATCTTGCCGTCGCGGTAACGGAGGAATTGAAGCTGTGCTTTGTAATCGTCGAACGTCGTCTTCTTCAGCTTCACGCACCGCGCAAGGGTGACGCAATTTTCGTAGAAGGTGACGCAGTCCAGCGCACGCATGTTGATGACCAGCTTTTCTTCCCCCTCATCTTCCAGCACATGCCCCACGTAGTCGGTGCCGATGAATGACTTGCCGATCTCTACCATCACATCGCCGATCGGTTTGCCGGCAAGACTTGCGGAAAGCGCAAGGTCGAATTTCTTTTTACAGATCTGTTCGTCGGAGAGTTCTGTGTCCTGCATAAACGCTCCAAAAAGTTTTGTGGGAAGAGATGAAGTGATTGCCGCGAGTGTGGCGGCGGAAATGAAACGTCTGCGGTCCATAATTTTTCCTTATAAAAATTAAGAAAGGATAAAGGATGAATTATGAAGTAAAAAATTTGAGTGAAAAATATTTCATCCCTCATCCTTCATACTTCATCCTTTAAAAAGCTGGTTCGTTGCTGACGCCGGGAGGTGCATACTCATCGAACACTGGCACCGCCATGTTTTCGAATCGTGCGTATTGATTGATGAATGTCAGTTCTACTTCGCCCGTCGGTCCGTTACGCTGTTTGCCGATAATAATTTCCG
>JAQUOA010000016.1:2371-25416 GCA_028749215.1 Bacteroidota bacterium | reverse complement strand
GACGTACCTCTCATTGCTTCAGAAACAATCTCATTAACCAATACCGGTGTCCGTCATCGATTTGCTATATGGATACGGATGAATTTGTTTGTTCCTGATGCACGTGTTGGATGGTATTTTTCTGCTGTGAGCGACGCAACAAAAATGCTTTCGCAAACGAAATTCGATGTCATAGTTTCCATCGGTCCTCCCCATAGTTCTCACCTCATTGGAAAGAAACTGAGCAAACAATTCAATATTCCCCATGTTCCTGTGTTGATCGACCCATGGGTTGATATTATTTACTACAAAGGATTCAAAAGAAGCTCACTCACCCTTTCTTTGGATAATTATTTAGAACGAACGACGCTCGACCATGCTGGCAAAGTAATCTTTGTAACACAAAGCATGCGTGAAGATTACATAAAGAAATATCCCTGGATTGAAAAGAAATCTTCTGTACTGTACTGGGGATACAACGAAGAATCTTTCGAGGGCCTTAAAAGGCAACCCTCGCAAGATCAAACCGAAGTGATTCTACACGCTGGAAATATTTTCGATTATCAGAATCCGACAGGCTTTTGGAAGAATATAAAACAGGAAATTGACAAAGGGAGGAAACTGAAACTACGCTTTATCGGCACGGTCAGCCCTGAAATAAAAAAGGCGATCGAATCGGCAGGATTGAATGATAACACTCAGTACAAAGGTTTTCTGCCATACAATGAAGTCATTCAAGAGATGATGAATGCCTCCTACCTTCTCGTCTGCACAACTGAAAAACGTCACGTACCCGGAAAACTTTTTGAGTATCTGCGGACTGGCAACAAGATTATTGCGTTTGGCGACAATAATAAAGAAGTGGAAGAATTTTTGGAGGAGATGAATGCTGGAAAAATTTTCCCGTACAATTATAACGGTAGCGATATTTTTCAACAAGCAGACAAGGTAATATCAAATGGGCCATCTGGACGCAATTACAGCCGCGAAATCATTGCCGGAGAGTTAGCAGAGCTGCTCGAAGAAGTTGTTTAACTGAACAGAAACCTCAAAATCATCCGCGCGTAAATCCGCATTGTGATCTCAAAATTTATTCATCACTTCAATCACTCGATGTACATCGCTTTCTGAATGGCAAAAAGAAATTGGAAGACTTAACGTTGTGGAATGAATTTCAGAAGAGATCGGAAATTCTTTTTTATCCAACACACCATTCATCGCATGTTGTTTGTGTGGCGGTACGGGATAATGAATATCTGTTTTAATATCATTCTTCAAAAGATATTCTTTTAAGGCATCACGTTTAGGATGGCGGACATTATAAATGTGAAAAACGTCATAAAAATCCGGTTGAACCTGCGGCTTGATGAAATCATCTTTCAAACCATTGTGATACAGTGAAGCGAGTTTACGCTTATGTGTTGTAATCTCATCTAAGTGACGCAACTTCACCGAAAGAAATCCAGCTTGCACTTCATCCAACCGAGAATTGTATCCGACAACTTCATTGTAATATTTCTTTTCTGATCCGTAATTGCGAAACATCCTGATCTTCTTTGCAAACTCTTCATCATCTGTTGTTACCGCACCGCCGTCGCCTAGACACCCGAGATTTTTTGTAGGGTAAAAACTGAATGCACCGTAACCGAATGTTCCGGTCATTTTCCCTTTGTACTTGGCACCGTGCGATTGAGCACAATCCTCGATCAATACAAGATGATGCTTCTTTGCAAGCGCAACAATTGGATCCATAGTGCACGATTTCCCGTACAAATGCACAACCATCAATGCCTTGGTTTTCGAAGTAATCGCTTCTTCAATCTTTAACGGATCGATATTGTATGTGTGAATATCAGGCTCAACAAGGATGGGCTTTAAATCATTCTGCAGAATGGAAAGAATGGTCGCAATGTACGTATTCGACGGGACAATGATTTCACTTCCCCGCTGAAACTTCAATGCGCGCAAACAAAGAATCAAAGCGTCGAGCCCATTCGCAACACCGATGCAATATTTGTTCGTGTTGAATCGCGCAAAGTCTTCTTCAAATTTCTTAACTCCGTTTCCAAGAATGAACCAGCCGCTATTTAGCGTCGCACTGAACGACTGTTTGTACTCGGCGAAAAATTTCTCATTCGCTTTGCGGAGGTTTTCGTATTCAATGACTGTAAGGCTCATAGATATAATCGTTAGGGTCAAATAGTTCCGATGCAAAAACAAGGAATACAGCATGAGGTGTAAAATGATGCATAGTGTGCCAATCACGCGGCTCCAAAATCAAACATTTGCTGGGATGGTCGAGAACAAATTCTTGTTTCGTCGTTCCATCATCATTCGAAACAATGCAGCTTCCGTGCACACAAATACATGCCTGATGCGTTTTATGGTGACGGTGTCCTCCGCGGATGGAATCATCAACGCCATAAATGTAGAATGTCCTCTTCACCTTAAACGGAATTTCATTTTCAATCACGGTTAGATTGCCGCGCTTGTCGGAATGTGTGGTTAACGTAATAAGCAATGCCATCAATTTTCCAAAAACTTTTTATGTGAATAGATATGATATATTCCAAATATTTTTCGATACAAAAACAGTATCGGAGTTTTCCAGCTCAAAACCTTCTTACCTGCACCATGTGAATCAAATGACGGATCGATAGCGTCGATTTCCTTTTTGGCTTTTTCTAGTTCAAAAAAATACGGGGTGTAAATTTTTTTCAGAATATTTTCAGTTAATTCTCTTCTTCCCAGTTCCACTGTCTCGTCTAAAAAAAAACGTACGTAATGATAATGATAAAATATTACTGGAAAATCTTTCCCTGAACTTATTTCTTTCCCAAACAATTTACCATTTTTTTCAAAGACATCATATTGCTGCACATTCCATGCCGCCATTCCCCCGCCGAGATGCTGAAGTTCGTGAACACCTTCAAATCGTGTGGTCCAGTCATCGAGATATTTCTGATCGCCAAATTTTCCATCCTCAAATCGTGCATAGCACCATTCAATGCAGCGATCGCGCCACCATTGCAGCACATTCAATCCCCGTTCATCATTTCTAAATGAAACAAATTGAACGCAATACTTTCCGGACTTTACTTCTTTATTGTACTGTGGTGAATAGCGATGTTCAGTAATCATCACGGATGAGTTACCCATTTCATCAAACAATGCCTTAGGCGAATCAAAAAACATCATGTCAGCATCAAGATACGTGCACATCTCAACTTCATATTTTTTGAGAACATGTAAAATTGTTGATGAGGTTGACGTCCAGCAGTACTCTGCACGACTCCGGATAGGTTTTACTTTTAGTAACTTTTCATCTTCAAACTCTTTCAATGAAATGATCGTTGCGTGTTTCAATTCCAGGCTTTTCATGACTTTTAAACTCTTTTCATCAAATGCAAAGATAAACAGATGGAATGAATCACACACGCGTTCAAGTGAACGGTACAGGGTCAGCCCTCGGGATAAGTAATTTGAATCGAAGAGTGTGCAAAAATTATACATTCTTTACCTTACGTGCGAGAACGATGTTGTCAAGATACAAATCGTCGTTGGAGGGAAATATCCAATAAATAAATAATCCTAGAAGTGTGAAGGGGGAAATAAATAACGTATTCAAAAACTGACGCAAGATGACATTATGAACATACGTTTTTTTGTAGATGTATTCATTGAATAGTTGAAACAGTACCCGTATATCGTTTACGCTTTTTTGATGCTTCACGATTTCAAATCCATGTTGTTCAAGAATATGCTGCAGACCGAATGAAGTGTAGCGGGCATAATCGTGCGGCTGCTCATGTTCATCCCAAACAAACGGTACGGTCACCAACAGCTTTCCACCTAATTTCAATACTCGATTGACTTCTGTTAAAAACTCTTCCGGATTGAAAACATGTTCAAAAACTTCATTTGCAATGAGTGAATCGAATTCATCTCTACCAAAAGGAAATTTGTTACCATCATAGAACACATCAGCTTTCGATGTTGTTCTGCTTCGTTCCGTGTCAATTTCCAGACCGACGTACTGTGTAACAGAAAGATATTGCTCATACGGTTTTGTCCCGCATCCAACGTCGAGCAGTTTTCCCTGCAATTCTTTTCCTAAAGTTGTCATCGCAAGAAATAATCCACGACGCGAAAAATAAAACGGATTAGTAAAAATGCCGATGACGTGTGGATTGAATTGCTCTTTTCTAATACGTGAAGCAAGGAAGCCCATTATTGTTTTTCCAAAAGATAAATGCCGAGCATTTGAAAGAGATTGGGATATTGTTTCATCAAAATATTTTTCAATAGATTTCGGGATCCCTCTAACTTTCTTTCAACAATTTTCAAACCCTTAACCTCGTTGACAAGTTGTTCGAAATCTTTGAATGAGAGTTGGTGAATATGCCCGGTTGAATACCATTGGTACTCAAACAACATCTTCCGGGGCATTCTTCCCCTGAACAGTAAATCAATTCTGTTTTTCCAAAATGCAAAGTTAGGAAACGAGATGATTTGATACTGCGCTACACGCTTCATTTCACGCAAGAGCACTTCCGGGTACATGACCATTTGAATCGTAACGTTGCATATTGCATAATCAAATGAATTATCTTCAAGAGGCAATCGTTCATCAATCTTGCCGTACTGTACATTCAATCCCTGTTCTTTAGAAATGCGTACGCCGCTTTCGGAAATTTCCAACCCTGTTTCAACCACGTGCTTTTCTTTTTTCAAAAGGGCAAGCAATGCCCCGTTACCGCATCCAAGATCGATAACGCGAGAATTCTGTTTTACCATGTCGGCAATGATAGGATATTCGTACCGATCGGTATCTGGGTGATCGGAATAATCATACCTTCGATTGTCATTGAACTGCGGATTGTCCAGTTGATGCGATGTACTCATGTTGAGAAATGGGATCGTAACTTATTTTTAATTCGCTGCAGCGGTGATTCTCGAACCGATCTGAAAAATTCTATATACGCTTGCCGTGCTTTTTCATTTTCAACAATTGGGATATCACTGAGATGAACCGGCGATTGCGCAACCGTTGTTTGAAAACCATCCAGCGATTTTGTATGTGTACCAAGATCATCACCGCCGATGTTATTAACCAAAGAACGTCCAGGGTACAGTGTCAATTTATCATGCAAAAATGCTGAGGCATGCCATCGAACAGCCCAAGAATCAACGGTACCGGCAATCTGTTTTTTGAGCATTTTCGTGTAGTTATATGTTCCGTCAAAATCAAACCGATGTTGCAATTCTTTTTCTTGCAGTCGGTTCAACAACTTCCCTCCGTCGTGTTCAAAGAATTTCCAAGCGCGCTTCCATGTTGCCCAGCCCCAGCAATCTGCACCGCAGAGAAAAAAAGTCTCCGGGAGTTTTTGTTTTGTTGGGTAACAATATCCGTGGATGCTGATAATCTTTTCTTCATGTTCGTACTTGGTAAGCGCTTCATTCATGTACCGAAGAAAATATTTCGATGTTACAAGATCATCTTCGACAACAATCACTTTGCCAAAACGGTCGACAAGAGAGCTGACACCTTCAATGATAGAATTTGCTAACCCATAATTCTTATCACGTTCGATAATGGTAACCGACTTAAATCCCGAGATTGTATGGATGAACAGGCGAACATCGGCAACACTTTGGGGCAGGTCATTTTTTTTCCAGGCATCAGAAAAAATAAAGAGATCGCTCTCTTCCATCAATTCATTACGCTTCAATGCTTCAACTGCACGTTCAACGTGTGTCAAACGATTATAGACGAATAGTGCTATTGGTGCACAACGATTCACTCTTAAATTCCCAAGTAATTTTGTATTCTATCAAATACTATTGTCACTTTTTGGCATGCATTCTCAAAACAAAATTCAAACAAACCCATCAAAAAATTTAGTCGCGAATCCAGAAAATGAATATGGGAGGAATTCATTTTCTCATCTGAGTACTAAACTGTTCATATTCAGAGAGTTGTGTAGTGATAAGATGAGCAAGGATAGATGTTGATATCTGAATCGGAACAAATCTGTACCTAAATGCAGCTCTTCGCACATCTGTCTCTTGGAAGATAATATCTTGCGCAAAATTTCCCCACCGTTCTTTCGGCATTAGATCAATGGTGATATCGGCATGTGCCGATGGAAGAAGCATGTTCGATCCATGAACACCAATGACAATTCTGCTTTCGGAATACACCGTGCATAAATTTTGTTCAACTTTTGCAGAAAATATGTCAATCCGTTTGTCATCGATCCACGACGGAAACCGTGTTGCTGTTCCTGCACCGGCAACCGTATATCGAACATTGGGGAGTTTTTTTCTTATCCTGTTAAAGAGAGATACGATTTTCCGATTCTGCAGTTGTTGAAAGAGTACCATCATTCCCATTTCTTTCCCTGCGGCAATAACATAGCGATGACTGAACCATGGGCGATCATTTCGCCAGATGAATGTTATGCGAAACGGTTCAACAGCATCATCGTGCGGTTTTATTTTGCTAAACCGGAAAATATCGAGAACTTGGGGATGAGAATGAGCTTTACTCAGGTAGATGTGAGAAAAACGTTTGCATTCTTTTGCAATTTTTTGGTCGAGCGATGGAAAATAATTCTGCGCTGTTGAAAGAGGCACTCTCACGCTCCAAACCTCGGCAACACCTTCAGGAACCATCCATCGAAGAAAGTCCTGCACAATCACGACCAAGCCAAGCTTCCGGTTATTCACCAAGTGACGCTCCGCATTCAGCAATTTTAATAGTGAGTGCCCGTAGAGATAGTCGATGGTATTCAGAATAATCACTTTTTTGACGGGGCGAAATTTTTCTACTTTCATTTCTACCTCATCCGATTGCGGATGAGTCAACGAATGAAGCAGCGGTTCACCAAACCATCGGCGAACATTGGGATAGCAAAAAATTTCTTTTGTTGTCGGATTTACGATATACGAATTCAATGTCCCATGTCCAGACGGAAGCGTTGCTACTACATGTTTCTTAGTCAATGGACATTCCGCCTCAACACAGGTATGCATCCCCTGCCACAAGATTTTTCTTGGAGCAAGTACTGCATCTCCGTACGGGGAAGTTGCCGCAAATTCAATCTTGGGATAAATTTTGATCATTGAATGTCCAAGAAATACTTTGGAGACAATGCAACGTAATTAGCGTACTGATAGTTTTCCATATTCAAATGGTACTGACGTGACTCAATTCCATTCTTCTTAATCTTGTAAATTTTAAAGCCGGCAGACTGAAGCAGCACATATAACTGCCGCAGCGTTGTACCTGAATCAAGATTTGCCCCACCGTACTCAAATTGGATTGCTTTAATAAAGTCCACGTTCAGATACTTTCCCATACCGCGGAATGCAGAGAGTTCGTGCCCTTCAATATCAATTTTCAGGAAATCTATTCTCAGAATATTGTGTTGGGATAGATATTCATCCAGCCGAATAAGTGAGATGATTTCTTTTTTGTTCATCTCCACATTTACCGAAGACAGATCGCGGTGATACAATGAAGCAAATCCGCTCCTTTCGGTATCGTAAAAAATATCTGCCGTTGAACACGTATCTGAAACACCGACATTATTCAGATGAATATTCTCATCAAGAGAAAATTTTTGTTTTAACACCGCAAAACATGATTGAGTCGGTTCAAACAAGTGAAGAGAATAGTGTAGCCGATCTTTTCTGCACTGTTCGACGAGAATTTCGGAATAGCCACCAACATTTGCCCCAACATCGAATAATACAATGTCACCTTTCAGTGAATGAATATGCTCGGTAAGGAAACGTTCTTCACCATTTTTGTGAAAATCTGCATTATTATTGTTTTCCAAACGGTTAAAGAGAGTGAAAAAAATACTTTTTAACCGTGATAATTTTATGATTCGCATATCTTTTACATTAATCTCGTGTTAAAGTAATCTCCATTTTTCTCTCCAAAAACTGATTTCATAACTCTCTTAGGATGTAATTTATTAAAAATTTGCCAACGCAACCCTGGGCGTTGTGAAATATAAGGATTAGAAAATATCCTGTCCCAAAACTCTTGTTCATGCTCAATAATCTGTAACGGAATAACTCCAGTAAATTCAAATCCGACGGCGATTACTCCCGGAAAGCATGCATCAATTGAAAAAACATCACGTTGTCTCAATGACATTGCATATTCAGAGAATTTTTTTACAGAATGGAGATTTGTTTTCGTCTTATCGATACACACAATCTCGCCATTTACGATGTCGAGCAAATTCAGATGAACATTAAAGTTATAAACAAAATCATATAGTGGCCTGGGAAACTCAATGTAAGCTCTTTTTCCTACTCTCATTATTTCAGAAACTAATAATGGAAGTTCGAGGATTGGAACATGTTCAAAAACGTGGGAGCAAATAATATAATCGAATGAACCATCTTTAAAAGGTAAGCTTCCGTTTGTAATTTTAAATAATGGTTTACCTTTCGTATTTAATCCAGAACCCCCAAATTGTGTCAGATCAACTTGGCTGTCTTCATCAAATATGTCGGCACAACAGTCAGACCGCCAATATGGATAGGCACCTGGGCCGATTTCTAAAACAAAATCGGTTGTTTTAATATTCATAAGTTGCGGGAAAAACATTTATTACTCACCTATTTTTTTCATAAGAAAAAGTCCGACAGTATAACCTTTGCTTTTCTCAAAAGTTTGACTCAAACGATTATTAAGAATATACAACTCATCAATAATTTTGCATTCTTTAAAAAGCGTGATAATATAATCACGTTTGAATGCCCTATGTCCATTAAAATAAACTTTATTTTCGTTTTCCACTGGTACGGAAAAATAAATGAATCCATTATGCTTCGTCACCCGAATTAATTCTGCAATTGCCTTTTCACTCCCAAATTGGTCAAGGGGGTCGCCATACCTTCCCAAACCGATATGTTCAACTACACACAGTGAAGAAATTGATTCTATCGAATTATCTTCAAACGGCAGTTCGAGAATTGATCCTTTCTTAAAATAGAGATTATCCAATGGCAATTCTACCGGCCTGATATCCACCATTGTTGTAGGGACGAATTGCGAAATGATTCCAATTGTTTTTGCCAAACTACCAACATCGTAGTGATGAAGTGGTTTATTCTCAAATATCTTTCGCGCCGCCCATGCATCCTGATAAAAATAAACTGGATCAAGCGGCGTTGTTTCCGTTTTGTCTTTCAGACATGGATACCAATCCATCGCCGATACAATAAACTGCTTGTTGTTATGCAGAGCCTTATACTTTAAATATTCAGCAGTAAAACCGAACATTTTATACATAATAGCAAAAATATTATAACCGTACTGCGGCTTTAAGAGAATATAAAAACGATAAAGAAGTTTCAGCAGTTTCATTATTTTGTAGAAAATTTATAAAACGTTGTCAGCCCAAGCATCATTGCGCGAAAATTTTTCCTGGTGTTCTTCGAAATTCCATCCACGACAAAAATAGTTACGATGAACCCCAAATGTGCCGCTATGATAGAACCAAACACTCCGATACGTTGAATGAGAAAATAATTTGCAATGCTGTTTACAGTAATACCAGACACCGAACAGATAAGTGCATGCTTAAAGAGATTTTCTGAAGAAATGAAAATGCTCCGGGCCACTCCGTAAAAAGCATAGAAACGAGTCCAAATAAGAAACGATAGCAATGTTCCAGAAAAAGCGAATTTAGAGCCATATAATAAATACACAATTGGTTTACTAAGCAAAGATATTGGTAAACAAATTGTCATTGACAACATAAACATAATACGGTATAAATTTGTCAGTCTGTTGTAATATTCTTCTTCACTCCATTCTCGAGTTTTCACAATAACCGGAAATACAGAGCTCATGATAATCATCGGGATAAAGCTTAAAGGTTCAGATACTTTTTGTGCTGCAGCGTATAACCCCACATCGGCATTTGTCAAAAATTGTCCAATCATGACTTGATCAATTCTCGTTTGGGCAAAAACAGCAAGATCGGAAATGATAATGGGCCAGCTGTTAACGATGAGAGCCTTTGCGCGGTCAAATTTAAAATTCCATCGGCGAATTGAATTGCCATTTTTTTTGTACATCAAAATCAAACTGAACGCCGCGACAACCAATTCTGTCGACGTCAGGATGACAAAAACATAAATCTCGGCGTGTAATAAGATTGCCGTTATTTTTGCAATGCTAAGCGTAAAGAATGCCGAATTACGCGCGTACACCGTATATTTGGAAAGGACTTGAGACTGAAACCAATAATCAATGACATCAAACGATTGGAAGATTAGTCCCAAGGCAGAGATCCCAACTAACAGTTTCGTCATCGTGTCGTCAGGGCGTACAATAAAAATACCTATCACCGCAAACAACAACGCGCTGAAGGCACCCATCAATCGTAAGCCAAATGCAGAACCAAGTATTTCGTCTTTTTGTGATGGATCGCGGACAATGTCTCGGATAACAATGGCATCCATACCCAACACTGCAAGGGGAGAAAACATTCCAACAAACGCCAGCGCAAAGCTTAACACTCCGTTTTGTGCTGGACCAAGATATCGCGTCAGCCATGCATTGACAATTACAGCACCAAATAACCGCACAACTCGGTCAACGGAGAGCCATGTTAGATTTGATACCGTCTTTTGTAATGTCGGAGAAAAATTGAACACGTTATTGATACTCTCATGAATAAAAAAATCACCACAAAATAAGATATGACTTAGAGAAATATGTTCCTGAAATTTCCCAACAGTACTCTTATCTTCTGCGGTGAAATATGTTTAAGACTTTGTTGTAACTTTCTTACGTTTCAAATATTCATTTACACCAGCATATCCCAGACCACCAATGATGAAAATATTCAGCCACAAACTTAGATTCTTACCGAGATAAAACCCTCGTGGTTCAAATTTCATTGTAATGGTATGTCCGCCTGAAGGAACGACAACTCCACGAAACATGTAGTTGAGACGGTAAATAGACGTTTCTGTTCCATCGATAAATGCTTTCCAACCTTCGGGATACCATGACTCACTGAAGAAAACAAGATTATTGCCGGTTGCATGTACTTTTGCTTCAAAATCTTGAATTCCATAATGTGTGTAATGCACCTCAGCACCTGCTTTAGGCACATCAATATTCAGTTTCAGATCTTCCATTACAAACGCGACATCATTTGGATTGAAGTTCATCGATTTAATATTATTTAAAATATCCAGCCCTTTGGCAACTTCATACCGATTGACAAAAAAAGCACGTGGAAATTCTGCTCTGTTGTAGAGAACATATTTTTCGCCTCGATAGACTGGAAGCAACACTTGATTGGAATCAGGACGATCTGAAATAATATATTTTACATTCATTAAATTCCACAATAATGGATTCCCAAGCCCTGCAACATCAAATACATCCTGTATCTGCCGCATCTTTGCACCTTGATACCCATACGCACTTTGAATCCTCCAATACGCAAGCGTGTTGTTGTACGGTGGTTGTCCGTTTTCGAATTGCAGTGTTCTGTACAATGTCGTGTCCTGCTGCAGGAACTTTACAAAATTCGGCGTGGCAAACGCCCCTTCAATATCTCTGTGCGGTTTCGCATCCATTGGCTTGTAATTCACCCTCCATAGATCGAACAATACCGCAACAACCAAAATGATAGTGAGAGTACTGAACTTCACGGTATTCTTCCAGTACAGATAAAAGGCGCCAAACGTTATCGTGAGAAGAACGAACGCGGCAAAAAAGTCGGTCACAACCAATGCTGTCACGATCTTGTACAATTCAGGTAAAATATTCGGATTGTAGTATCGAGACAGTGTTGTGATGAACTCTTGTTCGGGATAGAACGAGCTGTAGATAGACACAAATATATCTTTAGCGGCAAGTGACAGTAGGGATAACAATCCAAGTCCGGCAACAACATACATCCACTTCTTCTTCTCCCGTTCGTTGACACCTTTGGTCAGTGAAACAATTCCATAAGCCGCCAAAACAGGGACCATCAATTGTACGAGCACCAATATCATGTTTGGAATGCGGAATTTATTGAAGAGGGGAAAGTAATTAAACATAAGATCGTACACGAGCGGCATTTCTTTCCCGAACGAAATGAGAAGTGCTATGAAAATTAATAAGCCGGCATATTGCACAAACGGATCTTTTCTATTTTTCCAAAATCCAACAGCTGCCAACACGATAATAACAACACCCATGTACTGAGGAGCATCAACCGGTAGCGGTTGAGGACCAAAATAAGTGTTGATCCTGACTTCCTGATTATTTGTTAACGGACCTTGATACATATGCTCACCAAAGCCGTACGCGGACGGGACGAAGAATGTAATAACCTCTCCAGGAGAGAATGACCAATTCGTCGCATAGTCATAATCAAGACTACCGGTATTGTTCGCCGTTCCCTTTTTTTGCGCCTCAGCAGAAGGAATGATTGGTCCCGCTCCGCGCATCGAATATTTCGAATATTCCAGTGTTGAAAGATATTGATCGCCCGTCATTAAAAATGCGATTCCGGTCGCCACCGCCAACACAATTCCGGAACGAAGATACCCCGCCCAGTTCTCTTTTTTAATGAACGCTCTAACACTGAAAAACAGATAATATATTCCAAATGCAAAATAACAATAGAAGATCATCTGTATATGTCCGGGAAGCAGCATGAAGTGTACTAGCAGCACTAACACGAGAGAGAACCACAGATTGAATTTCTCTCTCAGTCTCTCAATGATCAGGAATATCCATGGAAAGAATGCGATGACCGGCACCTTTGTCATATGGCCAACCATCACAAGAATGATGATATAGGTGGCATGTATGACCGCAAGACCGGCGATAAGGGCAGCGATTTTGTGTTTTACTTTATCATAAACAAAGAAGTAGATGCCGGCACCCAGGATCAAGTAATAAAATAACACCCAACCGACCTCTTGATTGTTGATGGTCAAGGCGAAGATCTTTGATGCTCTATTGACAATAAGAGCGGAAATATCAAAATATCTTTCTCCGTGAATACTTAAGCTGGCATACCCAGGCATTCCACAAAAAATATAGGGGTTCCATAAAGGGAAGATTCCTTGTTGGTCTGCATCCTTGACTAAAGTTTCAAAGCTTTTCGATGCGATGGTATCGGCTGCTCCAAAAATTTTACCTTCAAAAATAATTGTATTAAAAAAAATGATCAGGGATAAGAAGATCACAGCCACTGCGGCGAAATGTTGATATTTTGAAGGAATGACGTCTTTTTCGAGTTTAGATTGTTTTTCTTTTTTTTGCGTGGCCATTACGGTTTCAATAAAATGGATTATGTGAATTTATTTTGCTTTCAAAATATGATAAAAATGTGAGAGTTACAAAAGTTAAAGAAACTAAAAACGGGAGCATAAGTTTATTGACTCTCGCCCTAACACTCACTATATTTCCCACCAGTTGAGTATATAAATTCTTCAAACTTATTAGGAGTCATACAATGTCTGACTACTCACTTGATGCCCTTGGAATGGTGGAAACAAAAGGACTTGTCGGCGCGATTGAAGCGGCTGATGCCATGGTAAAAGCTGCGAGAGTTACACTCATCGGAAAAGAACAAATTGGCGGCGGTTATGTCACCGTTATGGTCCGCGGAGATGTCGGAGCAGTAAAAGCGGCGGCCGATGCCGGTGCTGCTGCTGCACAACGGGTTGGTGAGTTAGTTTCCGTTCATGTTATTCCGCGTCCTCACAGCGATGTGGAAATGATTCTTCCAAAACGTCCTGCTGGAAAATAATTCTCAATCGCCAATTACTCTGCCGAGGTTTTAAAAAACTTCGGCAGTTCAAATGATACTTCTATGCTCGATCTTGCTCTCGGACTTGTCGAAACACGCGGCCTCGTTGCTGCCCTTGAAGCCGCCGATGCAATGTTAAAGACTGCTAACGTAAAACTCATTGGCAAAGAACGAACTGATCCCGCGATGATCACCATTAAAATTCTCGGCGATACAGCTGCCGTTCGCTCAGCGGTGGAGGCCGGAGCTGCCGCTGCGCAGCGGGTTGGTCAGCTGGTTTCAAAACATGTTATTCCACGCACTGCTCAAGGATTGGAAGACCTAGTTTTTGCTAAAACGTTTTTAAATGACACTGAAATTTCAAAACTCTTTTCCACCGAGCAGCCCCTTGACGTAAAGGAAGAAGTACAATCTCAAAATGATGATGATGAACCGTCGGCTCGCGCAGAGTACAAAACTCCTGCAGCCAAAGAGCGGACAACGTACCTTGACGAGCTTCAACAGCTTACTGTCCATCAATTGAGAAATTATGCACGGGGCGTTGAAGGGCTTTCTATTTACGGCAGACAAATATCCATCGCTAATAAAGAAGAATTGATCGCCGAACTTCTTAAAACAAAATTTGGCAAATAGCGTTGGTAACCATCATTTCACACCAAGTACCGCTCTACCGTTGAATGACCGATGAAAGAAAAAAAATTACCTGTCTTCTTTTTTTCATTGCTGTTTGCTTCTTTTATATGGCTGTCAATTGACCTTGGTAATGAATTCAAAACTACCATTGTCGTTCCGGTTCAGATTGAAAACCTCCAGACAAATCGTGCCATTGCTACTCCTCTTCCACAAACGCTTCGCATGAAAATTCAAGGAACCGGCTGGCAGCTTTTAAGCACGATGCTTTCGCCGAATCTTCAGTACACCATTGACTTTAGCAAGCTTTCTCGAAAAGATACATTGTTCACGTATAATAATTTGGCAGAACATATTTCGCTGCCGCATTCTATTCGTATTTCTGAAACTTTACCGGAAACTGTTTTGGTGCTGCTAGATGTTAAGGTCACAAAAAAAATTCCCATTGTCCCTTTTATTCGTGCTTCATATAGAAACGGTTTTGGTATTGTAGGAGGAATGAAAGCTCAGCCGGAAAGTATTTCAATTACAGGAGCACGATCGTTGCTAAATATGTTCAGCAACTGGCCGACAAAAATAATCACATTAAATGATGTCAATGCACCAGTAACTCTCAATGTTGAAGTTTCTGATTCTCTTTCACTAGAGGTCTCGCGTTCGCTTACATCGACAAGTGTCATGTTTGATGTCCAACCAATTGCAGAAAAGACTATTGAGGATATTCCAATCGATGTCAGTCAGGTGCCGGAGAATCGAAAGATTGTTCTCATCCCGCCCACGGTATCCATTATTATCAGATCGGGGGTGAATGCCATCGCTTCGTTAACTCAAAAAGATTTTTACGCATTCATCGACTACCGTTCTATCCTTCTCGATACCAGCGGAACGGTGCAGCCAATTATCCTTGGACCGGAGAACGTTAAAATTGTGCGGCAGGATCCTGACAGAATTCAGTACGTGGTAAGAAAATAACAATGCCGAGATTGTCGTCTCGGCATTGTTGGGCAACATATTTCAAAATCTGCTAAAAAAATTAAAAAGCTCTATTCAATCTAAAAAATATTGCCACGGGCGCACTTTCATCAGTCCGCCATGCGAACCCTAACCGTGCGTCGCCGTCATGCCAGCTTAGAGCAAATCCTATATCGGATTTAACCTGGCTGCTTGAAAAACTGTCGAATCCTTCGTTCAATCCCCATTTTGTGTTTACCATCTTCACCGAACCTGCGTCTCCCAATACAACAAAATTTAAACTATGCGGCCAGAAAAATACTTCATCAATCACTTCACCGCTTAATTGGTATTCAAGATTTGCCAACACCATTCTGTTACCGGAAAATTCTTTGAATCCGTACGCCGGCATGGTATTCGCTCCTCCAAGCTCGAAAATTCTTTGTGTAATCGGAGCACCTTCTAGTCCGCCCACACGAAGACGGAAACTGATCAAATCATCATCACTGATCGATTGATAACGTCGAAGATCGAAAATAACTTGAGAAAAATCATAGTCGCCGCCGAATGTCCGCCCTGCATATTCAGCACGCCCGAAAATATCCCACCCTTCAGAACGTTTGCGGTATTTTTCTACCGTATTTACACCGCCGAAAACAATCACGCTTTTTATAATTCCTTCATCAATCAAAGGATTGGAACGAAATTCCCTTCCGCCAAACAATGCCCATCGGGCATTGGTGAACATCGAATTATATCGATCATTTAAATACCGCACATCAACCATTGTTGAAACATCACCTTCTTTGGTATATCGAGCGCTATGAATTGAAAATCCTTCACGCTGGAAATAATCTCGGAAATCTTCGTGGAACAATAATGCGGCAAGATTATTCTCACCAAGATTCATGATCCATTCATCTTTGGTATCGGTCAGGCTATGAGCTTCGGCACCGACTTCGTACAATATTTCATTCGATTGCGCAAATTGCCGATCCAGTCCTAATTGCAAACGCCACTTATGCGATGTTATTCCATATCCAAATGATCCGTACCCTGACACCGGCCTGCTTCCATCCCAATAAAATTTTTTCTCCGATCCAAAACCAAAGAAAAATCCTTCGACGCGATTGTATCGGAACAAGAAATTATCATCTACATATTGATTGTCAAGCCATGAATTCGGTTTGAATGAATATGAATATCGTGCTCTGAGAGTTTTTTTGTGATTCGATGTGCGCTTTTCAGAAGACTGTTCCGTATATCCTTCAACCACCGCCCCTTCTTCTTTGATAATTGATCCGTTCATCGAACGAACATTTCCTCTTACACGTCCGGTGCCTTTGATGAGAATTGTTCCGTTGACCACAAGAACATCGCCGTTGATCACTCCTCGTAACGTCAACTCACCATTCTTCACAACAAGATCACCCTGCACCGTGTCGTTCTCTGCAATTTCAGTGTCACCGTTAAAAGTTATCGGTTCGGAAGACTGAACATCAATTTTTTTATTCTTAGTTTGTGAATCCTGAGATTGATCATCGGAGGAATGTCGATCATTGGTGAACAGTTCAATCTCTGTTTGAACTGTTGAAACAATGCCGTCAACAAAGCTTTGAATGTCTTCAGCAGTCCGGTCGGATTCATCATGGCTTTGAGATCGCAATGTATCTTGAGCAAAAAGTGTTGAACCTGTTATGAAAAAGAATAACGTTACCCGAGTAAAATAATTTTTCACAATTCCTCCATGTAAGAAAATACTAATGTTACTTACGATCTGCTACCCTAAAAGTTACGGCTTCAGTTTTGGGTTGCGGGCTATTTTGAAATTTATTCAGTGACTTGAAAAAGATTCCCGATAAAAACATTCGGGAATGACGTATTTTCTATATCGTCATGCCCGCAGATTTTAAGCGGGCATCCAAAATAGCCCACTACCCAGTTTTGAAAAATGTCGCAAATTTCGTATTTTTTGTCTGATTTAAGAGGAAACCTTGAAGCTCTCGATTAATATTGACCATATTGCCACCATTCGAAATGCGCGCGGCGGCATTGAACCGGATCCTGTTGCGGCGGCGGCATTGTGCGAAAAAGCGGGCGCCCATGGCATTGTTGTTCATCTGCGTGAAGACCGACGACACATCAAGGACCGCGATGTGCGGCTGCTTCGTGAAACGATAAAAACAAAATTAGATCTTGAAATGGGCGCGAACGAAGATATTATCAGTGTTGCACTTGAGGTTGTTCCAGATTTGATCACACTCGTTCCCGAAAAGCGTCAGGAATTGACAACCGAGGGGGGACTTGATGTCGCTTCTCAAAAAGAAAAATTAAAGAATGTCATCGCACGGTTCCATGAAAAAAATATTCCGGTCAGTTTGTTTGTCAACCCGATACCTGTGCAGATTGACGCATCAAAAGAAGTCGGGGCTGACATTATTGAATTGCACACCGGTGAATATTCTGAAGCAAAAGGAGTATCTGAACAGAAACGATTGCTTGCCGAACTGAAATCTGCCGCAGTGCATGCAAAAAACCTCGGGCTAGGTATTAATGCAGGACATGGACTAAATTACGTGAATGTACGATCCGTTGTCGATATTCATCAGATTGATGAAATGAGTATCGGCCATTCGATCATTTCCCGCGCAGCTTTTGTCGGGTTGGAACGTGCGGTAAAAGAGATGCTTGATTTAGTAAAGCGGTAAAAAAATTTATTTTAAAAATAAAAAACCTCATGGCGAAATTGCTCATGAGGTTTTTTTGTAGATAATAGTTGCTTAGTCGGTAATTCCTAATTTTCTGATATCATCTCGCAGTTTTGCCGCCTTCTCATAATCTTCTTTTTCAATCGCCTCTTTCAACGCGGACTGCAGCTGCTCAAACTTTGAGGTGAATTGTTTTGTCGGAGGTTCTTGTTCCTGCTTCGGCGTTTCTTCGTCGCCTTCCTCTTCGCCTTCTTCGGAAACGATTCCTGCTTCCCCAAGAACTTGCTCATCAACGTAAATTGGAGCGCCGTACCGCACAGCCAGCGCAATAGCATCGCTGGGGCGCGCATCAATTTCGTGCGTCTCGCTTACCCCTTCAATGAACAATTTCGCATAAAATGTTCCGTCGCGCAGTTCGCTGATACACACCTCATTCAATGACACAGCAAACGTGTCGACAATACTTTTCATCAGATCGTGCGTCAGCGGACGCGGAGGTTTCATTCCTTCTAACTCAAGAGCAATGGACTGCGCTTCAAACGCTCCGATGATAATTGGAAGCTTTCGTTTCCCGTTGGTCTCTTTTAAAATTAATGCGTAGGCACCGGCACTTGACGGGCTTGTTGATAATCCTAATATGTCTACTTGAACTTTCTCCACTAACTCTCCAAAATGAACAACTCTCTCTGCGAGTATAAATAATTTACCTGACAGCCGCAATATGCACTATCACTTCCCATGCAATTTCGTCACTTCTGCCGTTAATGCGGGCACCACTTCAAATGCATCGCCGACAATTCCATAATCGGCAACGGAAAAAATCGGCGCATCTTTGTCTTTATTGATCGCCACAATGTATTTTGACGATGACATACCCGCGAGATGCTGTACTGCCCCGGAAATTGCCACGGCAACATAGAGTGTTGGTGAAACTGTTTTTCCTGTTTGACCAACTTGTTCATCGTGGGGACGCCATCCTGCATCCACAACAGCGCGCGAAGCGCCGACGGCTGCGCCAAGTGATGCAGCAAGGTCTTCAATCATTTTAAAATTCTCAGGAGCTTTCAATCCCCGTCCGCCGGAAACGATAATATCTGCTTCCGATACATCTTTCTTGCCGCTGGCTGTTTTTACTTCTTTTACAGAAACGATAAAGTCGGCGTCGCTCAATTCAACTTTTTTATTTTCAATTGATGCTGATGCACCATTTGAATTGCCCGCTGTAAAAACATTTGGGCGAAGTGTAAAAATCTTAATCGAAGTTTTGATGTTGACATCAATCATTCCTTTCCCTGCATACACGGGACGAGTTGCTTTAATCGTTCCCCCATCGACAGTTAAAGCAGTGCAATCGGATGCGATACCGGCATTCAATTTCACGGCTATGCGGGGAGCAACATCTTTTCCCATGGAACTTGCCGGAAGAAAGATGATATCCGCTGACTCTTGTTTGGCGATCTCGGCAATAATTTTTGCGTATGCCGTAGTGGAATAAAATTCTAATCGCGGGTCTTCTGCAACGATTACTTTTGTTGCACCGTATCCGCCGAGCTGTCCGGCAATAGATGCAACGGAATTTCCGATAACAACGGCGACAACGTCTGCATTGAGTTTATCCGCCAACGTCCTCGCCGCTTTCACAGCTTCAAAAGCAACTTTTTTGAACTGGCTGTTTCGTTGCTCTGCAAATGCTAAAATTTTCATGATAGTTCCCAATTCAATGATTAGATTACTTTTGCTTCCTCATGTAATAAGCGGACCAGTTCCGCTGCAGCTGACGCATCAGTACCGATAATCTTACCTTGTGCTTTCGCCGCCGGTTTTCTCATTTCAACAACTTCAACACGGGATTCGACGGCAGCAATAGTTTTTTCTTCAATCGGCTTTCGCTTTGCATCCATAATGCCTTTTAGAGATGGATACCGAGGATCGTTCAACCCTTTTTGCGCGATGATGACTGCCGGAAGTTTGGTATGAACTATTTCATGCCCTCCTTCAATCTCCCGCTCTGCAACGATATTTCCATCTTTAATTTCTAATTTTACAACGACCGAAACCGAAGGCAGTCCCAACATTTCTGCCACCAGACCTCCAACCTGTGCGCCGTCATAATCAATAGATTGTTTACCGAAGAAAATAATTTCTGCACCGTACTCTTTTGCATAGTCTGCAAGAGCGCCAGCAACGGCAAACGAGTCTCGCACAGAGGCATCTTTCAACAGCACGGCTTTGTCGCATCCCATGGCAAGCGATTTACGCAATGTTTCTTTGTTGCTATCGCCGCCAAGCGACGCCACAACGACTTCGCCCGTAAATTTTTCGCGCGTGCGAAGTGCTTCTTCAACAGCCAATTCATCATACGGATTGAGCATGAAATTGACACCGGTCGGATCGATCAATTTACCGTCAGCTCCAACTTTAACTTTGGTTTCTGTATCCGGCACATGATTAACGAAAACAAGAATTTTCATGATACTCCTTTAGATTCCAACATCATCATAGCGTGACAATATTTTTCATCACACGTTTTTTTTCAGTGCTGCCAGAAATGCATTATTTTCTTTTTCGGTTCCGGCATTCACCCGAAGTGTATTCTGCAACATCGGATACGAACTGACATCGCGCACAAGAACGTTGTCATTCAATAATTTTTCAAACAGTACGTTCGCCTTATGCGGTGTTTTGAAAATAAGGAAATTTGTATCTGAATGAAAGACCGTAACACCATTGATTTTGCGAAGTGAGTCGTAAAGATATTTTTTTTGGTTTTTGATGTACGCGATACGCTCATCAATCAGATCCTTCTTCTGCAATAATTTTATCGCAACTAACTGTGATAAATTATTCATCGTAAAAGGAATCTTTGGCTTTGAAATCTCTGCACACAGCGATGGCTGCGCAAGCAGATACCCAACGCGCAGACCAGCAAGACTGAACGCTTTAGAAAATGTTCGAAGGATGATCAGCGTATCAAACTGCTTCAGCAATGCCTGAGCCGACGGTTTATCTGAAAATTCAATGTACGCTTCATCGACCAGAACGATTGAATCGGTTTCACGCAAAATTTTTTCTACATCGCCGATTGAAATTGATTGACCGGTCGGACTGTTCGGAGAATTCAAAATAATAAGCGCCGGTTTTCCCTTTTTCGACACGGCAATAATCCGCTCCACATCAAACGAAAGATCTTCTTTCATCGGGACATTCACAACATTTCCTTCCATCACATGAACAATTTTTTCATAGAGAAAAAATGTCGGAGACGGGATGAGCACTTTTGTCCCTTTGCCAACGATTGCCATTAAAATCGTGTACATCAATTCGTTTGAACCATTGGCGGCAATAATTCCTTCAACGGGGTGCTGAAGCGAGTGCGACAACGCCTGCGTTAATTCTTTCGGCAGCACGTCGGGATAACGGTTCCAGTGAAATTGGAAAAATTCTTCAAGCAATTCCCGTTTCAAATCTTCCGGCAAGTCGAAAGGATTTTCATTTTGATTAAGCTTCATTAATTCCGGCGACAACGCTTTCCCTTTTACGTTGTACGCTTCCAGCCGTTGAACCGATGGTTTGATATGTTTTAAAAATGACATAAAAAATTATCGTTTCTTTCGTAATCGAAGTGACAGAGCATGAGCGGTAAGTCCCTCATGTTCAGCAAATGTTGCCACCGTATCAGCAACAGCTTCAATGTGTTTTTGTGAATACTGAATCACGCTCGACTTTTTAATAAAATCGTCAACAGTCAACGGCGACGAAAAACGTGCCGTGCGTTCTGTGGGGAGAACATGATTCGGCCCCGCGTAATAATCGCCGATGGCAACGGGCGAATAATTTCCTAAAAAGATTGAACCAGCATGTTTAATATTTTTCAGGTCTTGCTCTGCGTTCGTAGTGATAATTTCCAGATGTTCCGGCGCAAGCATATTCACAACATCAACTCCCTGCTGCACGGACTTCACAATAAATATTTTCCCTTGATTGTTCAGTGCTTTACGCATGATTTCCTGACGGGGCAAAACGGAAAGGTGCCTGTCAATCTCTTTTTTCACTTTCTCAGCAAACGAACGGCTTGGCGTAACAAGAATCGACGAGGCGCGCTCGTCGTGCTCAGATTGAGCAAGCATATCCGCCGCAACAAACGAAGCATCGGCAGAATTATCCGCAAGAATCACCACTTCGCTAGGACCCGCAAAGCTGTCGATACCGACAATGCCGTACACCATTTTTTTTGCTGTCGCGACAAAAATATTTCCCGGCCCGACTATCTTATCAACGGCGGGAATTGTATCCGTCCCATACGCCAAAGCGCCAACCGCCTGCGCACCGCCAACTCGATAGACATTTTTAATTCCGAGCAATGAGGCCGCCAGCAAAACATCGGGATGAATATTTCCTTTTTTATCAGGAGGCGAGACAAGATGAATTTCTTTCACTCCCGCTGTTTGCGCCGGTATCACATTCATCAACACGGTGGAAGGATATGCCGCTTTACCGCCGGGGACATAGACACCAACTTTTTCAATCGGTAAGAATAATTGGCGAAGAGTCGAACCGAATTTTTCATTCAACTTCCAGTTTGTGCGTTTTTGATGTTCATGAAAACGCCGAATGTTTCGAATGGATTGTTGAACGATCGCCACAAATTTCGGATCAGCTTTGCGGCGAGCCTCGGAAATTTCTTTTGTGGTGACGGAAATTGATGAAATGGAAACGCCGTCAAAATTTTTGGAATAGTGACGAAGCGCCGCATCGCCGTATCGTTTCACCCGCGCTAAGATGTCTGCAACACTTTTCTCGACAACAGCGTTCGATGTCCCGGTGGAATGAAAAGTAAAGGATGAAAGATTTTTTTTTGTCCGTAGGTCTATAATTTTCAGCATGGTGTAAACAATATACCCACAAGAAGCAAAAAAAGGAAACCTTTTGTAGAGGTTTCCTTTTAGAATTTTTACATCACTTTGAGTCTTATTTA
>JAQUOA010000016.1:0-2271 GCA_028749215.1 Bacteroidota bacterium | reverse complement strand
TTTTTTTTTGTCCGTAGGTCTATAATTTTCAGCATGGTGTAAACAATATACCCACAAGAAGCAAAAAAAGGAAACCTTTTGTAGAGGTTTCCTTTTAGAATTTTTACATCACTTTGAGTCTTATTTAGCGGGACTCATTACAATAACTTTTGAAATGGTATTGTAGTTTTGGCAATTTATTTTTGGGTAAGTAGCTCTTCAATCTTTGCGACAACCTCTTTGTCGTTTGGTTTTACATGCGATTCAAATTTTGAAACAACTTTCCCGTTTTTATCAATTAAAAACTTGGTGAAGTTCCAGCCGATATCCCCCTTAAAATCAGTTTCTGTTGTAAGATATTTGTACAGAGGATGAATGTCGTCTCCCTTTACGCTGATTTTGCTGAAGAGGTCGAATGTCACTCCGTAATTACGTTCACAGAAAGTTGCAATATCTTTATCGGTACCCGGCTCTTGCTTGCCGAAATTGTTTGCAGGAAAACCGACGATAACAAAACCTTTGTCTTTGTACTGCTTGTAGGTCTCTTCAAGGCTTTTATACTGTGGTGTGTATCCGCAGAACGAGGCAACATTCACCACCATCACCACTTTGCCTTTGTAATCGGCAAGAGATTTCTCTTTTCCATCGAGAGTCTTCATTGTAAAAGAATAAAACGGCGGCATTGCGGTCTCCTTTGCGGTTTGTGCAAAAGCTGCTGCACCTAACAGTGTAAGTGTTATTACAAATGTAATAATGCGATTCATAACTCTCCTCTTTGTTTTTGGTACCAATACTAACACCAAAAAAGGAATAATCGTTTCAAGAACAAAATAAAAATTCCCGAAATCTATAAGACTTCGGGAATTTCTTTTTCAATATAAATATCTTACGTCTAAATTAATACCGATAGTAATCCGGTTTATACGGTCCTTCAACCGGTACGCCGATATACTGCGCCTGATCTTCGCTGAGCACATCGAGTTCCACGCCGATCTTCTTTAAATGCAAACGCGCAACTTTTTCATCGAGATGTTTCGGAAGCATGTATACTTTCTTCTCGTAACGATCCGAATGATTCCATAATTCAATTTGCGCCAGCGTTTGGTTCGAGAACGAATTGGACATGACAAACGATGGATGACCCATGGCGCAGCCAAGATTTACCAAGCGGCCTTCAGCAAGAACAATAATATCTTTACCATCAATCGTATATTTATCAACCTGCGGTTTAATGGTATCTTTGGTCTTTCCGTAATTGTTGTTCAGCCACGCCATATCAATTTCAATATCGAAGTGGCCGATGTTGCAGACAATGGCATTGTTTTTCATTGCTTTGAAATGACGCGCAGTGACGATATTTTTGTTTCCGGTTGTTGTTACAATAATGTCCGCTTCTTTTACCGCATCATCCATCCGTTTCACTTCGTATCCTTCCATCGCCGCTTGAAGCGCGCAGATCGGATCAACTTCAGTGACAATCACACGAACTTTTGAATCGCGCAGTGACTCAGCTGAACCTTTGCCAACATCGCCATAACCGGCTACGACAGCAACTTTACCTGCAAGCATCAAATCAGTTGCACGGCGAATGGCATCCACAAGAGATTCGCGGCAGCCGTACTTGTTGTCAAACTTCGATTTTGTAACAGAATCGTTGACGTTAAAAGCAGGCATCAACAAAGTTCCATTCTTCATTCGATCATACAGACGGTGAACACCGGTCGTTGTCTCTTCAGAAAGTCCGCGAATGCCGGCAGCCAGCTCGGGATATTTATCGAACACCATGTTGGTGAGATCGCCGCCGTCATCAAGAATCATATTGAGCGGTTTGCCGTCTTTAAATGCAAAGAGGGTTTGTTCAATGCACCAATCAAATTCTTCCGCGTTCATTCCCTTCCACGCATAGACGGGAATTCCCGCTGCGGCAATTGCTGCTGCGGCATGATCTTGCGTTGAAAAAATATTGCAGGATGACCACGACACATCAGCGCCGAGTTCTTTCAATGTTTCAATTAAGACCGCGGTTTGAATAGTCATGTGCAAACAACCGGCAATGCGCGCACCTTTCAACGGCTGCTTGCCTTTGTATTCTTCACGGATCAACATCAATCCCGGCATTTCATCTTCAGCAAGTTTTATTTCTTTGCGTCCCCACTCTGCCAAGGACATATCTTTCACTTTGTACGGAAGCGACGGTTTTGTAATTTTTCCGTTTACTTTCGTCGCTGCCTCCATTACTGAACTCATAGTTCTCCTTTGTTTATAGTTTAAACTTATGCCAAAGGCATGCCG
>JAQUOA010000167.1 GCA_028749215.1 Bacteroidota bacterium | reverse complement strand
ACGTCATACAAAACTTGCGCTTCTTTTACTTGCATGCTATACCTCCACTTGTGTCATTAATTCAATCTCTTCCAGCACACTGGTGACCTGTAAACACTTGATAAGTTCACCCGTAAAGACGCACGATTTTCCCGTGTTATGTACCTCAAGCGTCAGCGCTTCTGCCCTCGGTAGATCGCATCCTGTGGCTTTCATAATCTGGGCGATCACTTCTTCAAATGTATGCACTTCATCATTAAACAAAATCGCCTTTGCCGGCTCCTGTGTTTTGATCTCGTCAACGACTTCTTCTTCAGTTTGTGTTTGCATGCCGCTCATAGAGTCTTGGTTTGGTATTCAAAATACGCAAATTTGAAAAGATGAGCAAGGAATCCTCCAGTCTTGCAGTGCAATAGAACTCTTCATATATTCAATACATCTATCAAACTCTTACCATCTGAAGAAAGAAAGACATCATGATTTTTGACTTAGCAATGATTAAAAAAGTGTATGCCGGATACGGGAAAAAGATCAGCCAGGCACGCAAACTTGTAGGCAAACCGCTGACGTTGACTGAAAAAATTCTTTATGCGCATTATTTCGAAAATCCAAAATCAGCAGCAGAGCGAGGGAAAAGTTACGTTGATTTTGCTCCTGATCGCGTGGCGATGCAGGATGCGACGGCACAAATGGCGCTGCTGCAATTTATGTCTGCGGGAAGAAAAACTGCGGCTGTCCCTTCGACTGTTCACTGCGATCACTTAATTCAAGCCGAAGTTGGCTCTACAGAAGATCTGGCGAAAGCAAATATTGACAACAAGGAAGTGTATAATTTTCTTGCCAGCGTGTCGAACAAATATGGCATCGGATTTTGGAAACCGGGCGCCGGAATTATTCACCAGGTGGTATTGGAAAATTATGCATTCCCCGGCGGCATGATGATTGGAACGGATTCGCATACGCCCAATGCCGGCGGACTTGGAATGATTGCCATTGGCGTGGGAGGTGCCGATGCGGTAGATGTGATGGCAGGAATGGCGTGGGAATTGAAGTTTCCAAAAGTGATCGGGATCCATCTAAAAGGAAAATTGAACGGCTGGACTTCGGCGAAAGATGTCATCTTAAAAGTTGCCGGAATTTTGACGGTGAAAGGCGGGACTGGCGCTATTGTAGAATATTTTGGCAAAGGGACAAAATCAATTTCAGCGACCGGCAAAGGAACAATTTGCAACATGGGGGCGGAAATTGGCGCTACGACTTCTGTATTTCCGTACGATTCCCGCATGGCAGATTATCTGCGTTCCACAAAACGTGCGGAGATAGCAAAACTCGCAGAAGGAATTGCCCAACATTTAAGACCCGATGCTGAAGTATCTGCAAGTCCTGAAAAATATTACGACAAAGTAATTGAAATTAATCTTGATGAACTTGAGCCGCATATCAATGGACCATTCACGCCAGACCTTGCGTGGCCTCTGTCTCAATTTGCAAAGGCAGTGAAAGAAAAAGGATATCCAGAAGAACTGAAGGTTGCATTGATTGGAAGCTGCACGAATTCATCGTACGAAGATATTGAGCGTGCAACGTCGGTTGCGAGACAAGCACTTGCCAAAGGGTTAAAATCAAAATCGGAATTTACCATCACACCCGGAAGCGAACAAATTCGCGCAACGATAGAACGTGACGGACAGTTGAAAGTTTTAACCGATGTCGGCGGAATGGTTCTTGCCAATGCCTGCGGTCCGTGCATCGGCCAGTGGAAACGTCATGATGTTGCGATGGGAGAAAAAAATTCAATCATCACATCCTATAATAGAAATTTCACGGGACGAAATGATGCGAATCCTGCAACGCATGCTTTTGTCGCAAGTCCAGAGATTGTTACGGCGTTTGCTATTGCCGGTCGTCTCACATTCAATCCGATAACCGACACACTTGAGAAACCAAACGGCGAAAGAGTAAAACTTGAGGCGCCTTCGGGCGATGAGCTTCCGAAAAACGGATTTAAACCTGATGAAAAAGGTTTTGCTGCGCCCGCAAAAGACGGTTCGAAAGTGAAAATTATTGTAGACGTAAAAAGCGATCGCTTGCAGCTTCTCGAAGCATTTAAAAAATGGGAAGGGAAGGATCTCGAAAACTTGCGCGTGCTGGTGAAAGTGAAAGGAAAGTGCACGACCGATCATATTTCTCCTGCCGGAAAGTGGTTGAAATACCGCGGACACCTTGATAACATTTCCAACAACATGTTCATCGGTGCGGTAAATGCATTTAGCGGAGAAGCAGCCAAAGGAAAGAATGTCTTCACGGGACAAGTGAAAGAGTACACTGCTGTCGCTCGTGAATACAAAGGCCAAGGCATCGGGTGGATTACGATCGGTGATGAAAATTACGGCGAAGGTTCATCACGCGAACATGCTGCGATGGAACCGCGCTTCCTTGGCGGACGCGCAATCATCGTAAAAAGTTTTGCCCGCATTCACGAAACCAATTTAAAGAAGCAGGGAATGCTGGCGCTTACATTCAAAAATCCTTCTGACTATGATAAGATTCGTGAAGATGATGTGTGTGCGATTCGAGGATTGGCGACTTTTTCGCCAGGCGTTTCGCTGAAATTGGAATTGAAACATAGTGATGGAACAATCGAAACAATTGAATTAAATCACACATTTAACGAAGGGCAAATTGCGTGGTTCAAAGCAGGCAGCGCACTGAATCTCATTGCAAGCCAGGCAAAAACAACATCGGCAAGAAAAGTTAAAAAGGCTTCAAAGAAAAAAGTCGTAAAGAACAAGAAACCGGCGAAGAAATCATTAAAGAAAGTGAAGAAGGCAGCAGCAAAGAAGAAATCTTCAAAGCGGAAATAAGTCAGGGAACAAATGATCGCTCGTAAAGGTTATACATAGTGTAAAAGAATTTTATCAATAATTGAAAGAATAAAAATGCCATTCGATCCAGTCATGATTCAACCGTTCCGCGATGAGTTGACGGAATTAGGAATTAAAGAACTTTACACGCCGCAGGAAGTTGATAACACTATCAGCAACAACAAAGGGACACTCCTTTTTGTCATCAACTCCGTGTGCGGATGTGCCGCCGGGAAAGCTCGTCCGGCAATCCATAAAGCATTGCAGCATGCAAATAAACCGCAGCATCTTGTGAGCGTGTTTGCCGGACAGGAAGTTGACGCCACAGCGCGATTACGCGAACGCTGGCTGCAAGGAATTCCGCCGTCATCACCGTCCATAGCGTTATACAAAGACAATGAACTCGTTCACTTCATTCCGCGCTTTAAAATCGAAGGACGAATGGCAGATGAAATTGCCGCAGACTTGATTTCAGCTTTTGATGAATATTGCAGCGACAAAGTGACGGCGTAATTTTTTTGAAAGAACATAAGCCGCAGATTCACTGATTACTTTGTGATATCTGCGGCTTCCTTATTTTATGGAAGCACCCAAAGTAAAAATTTGCTGTATCTCTTCCATTGATGAAGCAACACTTGCTCTTCGCTACGGCGCATCAGCACTCGGGTTGGTTTCGGCAATGCCGAGCGGTCCGGGACCTATTTCCGAAGAATTGATTGCAGAGATTGTACCTCATATCCCGGAAGGAGTTTCATCATTTTTATTGACGAGCAGACTGGATGCAGATTCAATTGCTGCCCAGCAGCGAAAGACACAAGTGAATACGCTGCAACTTGTCGATGTAGTATCCTTTGACGTTTACAAAAAATTAAGAAGAGAACTTCCCGGGATTTCAATCGTCCAGGTGATCCATGTTGTTGATGAATCTTCAATTGCAGAGGCAGCAATAGTTTCTCAATTTGTCGATTATCTTCTGCTCGATTCCGGAAATCCAAAACTTGCCATTAAAGAACTTGGCGGGACTGGACGTAAACATGATTGGAACATCAGTAAAAAGATTGTGGAATCGGTGAATGTGCCGGTGTTCCTTGCAGGCGGTTTGAATGCTCAGAACGTCAGGGAAGCTATTGAATTTGTTCAACCGTACGGAGTTGATGTCTGCAGCGGAGTGAGAACAAATGGGGAATTAGATGAGAAGAAATTGAAATCATTTTTTGAAGCTGCAAATATCTTTTAGTCCGGTACGTGGACATTCAATTCTTGTGACCCAAACTTTGTCAGATCAACTCCGTTCATTTCCAAATTTATTTTTTCAACCCCCGGGAGATGAAAAAAGACGTAGCCACCTCGTTTTGTTTCTTTCAACCTGTTTCTGTCGCCATACGAAGCGATGATGTATTTTTCAAAGATATAAATATCTTCTGCCCGAGGTTCTCTTAAAGGAAGGTTTCTTTTCACCGATAATTTTGGAATAAAATCACCTACAAAAAAAGCTGCTTGATATGGTATAGTGTCGATTGCTTGGTTTACGTGCTGTAGATACTCTTCCTGTTTTTTCAATTGCATCATTTCTTTTATCAGCGGCCCTTGCAAAACATCAATACATACGATACGGCCGGATATCTGCGTACTGTATGAAATCTTTGATGGCTGTGCATGCCATGGACGATCGACAGGTGAGATGCTGAAAATAAAAGATGAACAGATTACGCCAATAGAAAAGATTCTAAATTGACGAAGCGTGAGTTGAATTGCGAAATACGTAATAAAGAGCGGTACAATGGGAATAAGATAACCTGCATCAACCGGCAACCGAAAGAACAACGTCAGGTACAGAACGATTCCGCCGAATATTAAAACCATGATATCGAAACGCTGATGATTTGGCAATGATTCAAAAATTTTTCTTCTCAGCGATTGTATCAAAGCGATGCCGAAAAAGATACATCCGGCAATTCCCCATAGATCGACTGTTAATTTTTTTGCTATTTGAGTTATAGAAAACGTTCCTGACGGCATTGACAAGAATGAAAAGCCATACGTTTGAATAACGGGAAGAAATAGTGCAAGCAATACTATTCCTGCGGGGAGAACAAAAAAGAAAAATGCTCGATATTCTTTTTGATGTATTAAAATAAGGATTAATGGAAGTATAAACAGCAGCGACGAAATTCTGCACCCAATTGCTAGCCCAAGCAATATACCGCTGAGAAGAAACATCCTTTTTGAGAAGAAGAAGTACAGCACTGCGCAAATAGAACCTATTGCCCACACATAATCCATTGTAACGATACTGTTGAGAAACACAATCGGGGTGCCGGCGAACGCAAGTGCTGCCCAAAAATATTCTGAAGAATATTTTTTTATAAAAAGAGTAAAAAAGGCGGCAGCAATACCGCTAAAACAGGCGGTGATCAGGTTTGTTATTATGGCCGATGGGGCGCTAAGAGCAGCAAGTAATAATTCTACAAAAGGGTATCCGGGAAATCGTGAAGCGATATAATGATGTGTAGAGGCAATGGTTCGCGCCGCATTGATAACCCGCCAACCGTCGCCATCTAGGCCGTAATCGTCAATGATGAATGGAAGACGGGAACAAAACGTGAGCGAAAATATAACAACAAAGATGCGTGTGTCACGCGCGGAGACAAAATCAATAACTTTTTTTATCATCAACGTACCGGCTCATTATGTTTAGTTTTCGTCTCCGCTTTTTGCAACGGTACGGCAAGGGAAGCTACTTCTTTCTTATACATCTGCCTTCAGTGTACGTCGTAAATTTAATACCATCTCGGGACATTTCAAATTTGATACCAATGGTTTCTTTGTCCAGAAAAACATACGTTAAGCGAAAGAGCGGGCTACTTTGAACCTTATCGCTCGTGAAAATAATTGATTTCTCAGCGTAGGTTATTGTGTAATTGATTGTATAGCCTTCATTATCAAAGTAGATTGCTTTATCGGGTTGACCGGTATAGTCAAAATAAACAATCATCAAGTCATCATGAACTATTTTGGGCTTATCCTTCGTTGCAGGATATTCGGAGTGATTTTTTCTTAAGAGAATTTTTCCATCCAGATCCGGTTGAAGAGAAAACCAACCGCCTCCTTGTCCGGGTACGCCGCTTCCCTCTCCGGCCCAATCTCCGATAAGCCAATTCCATTTTTTCCAGGTTGAATCTTGCTGCCCAAATGAAATTGACGTAAAACACACAGCAGCAAAAATCAGCGTCAAGATACTTTTTTTCATGATCTCCTCGTTCTATGATGTTATCATTGGCTTATAGTAGTACGTACTACACCATCCCGTTTAACGTTTTCAATATATAAATTTCTTTCTCGTCAAGCGGTATGGTGTAATCGCAGGATTCTGTCGTGACTATCTGCCTTGGAATGATAAAACAGAATTTCAAGTTAGTCAAACGCTTTTTACTTTTCTTGCAATGCTACGGCCTTTCCCACGGTTCGTCTGCAAGAGAGTAACGTTTGGGAAAAGAAAATTTTCCGACTTTTGGCTGCACCAGTGACATAAAATCCCTGTACGACATCTTCACAAGCTCGCGATGTGTGCCGGCATTGAATGCAATCATTTCATCTTCTGCCAAACTATCGGCAACAATCACATCCATATTGTAGAAAAGACCGAACGGCGGCATTGCTCCAAGTTCGCATTCCGGGAAACGATCTTTAA
>JAQUOA010000166.1 GCA_028749215.1 Bacteroidota bacterium | reverse complement strand
CATGCGCGACACGAAAGATAATGTCGTGATCATTTGTTCGATTGAAAATTCTGACCCGATGGGCGTGCATACGGGAGATTCGATTACTGTTGCGCCGGCGCAAACACTGACTGACAAAGAGTACCAGTACATGAGGGATGCTGCCATTAAAATTATCCGCGCCATTGGTGTTGATACAGGCGGATCGAACGTGCAGTTTTCAATGAATCCCGAAAATGGAAAGATGTACGTCATCGAAATGAATCCGCGCGTGTCACGCAGTTCAGCGCTGGCATCCAAAGCGACAGGATTTCCGATTGCAAAGATCGCTGCGAAACTTGCAGTCGGTTACACACTCGATGAAATTCCAAATGACATTACAAAACTGACCCCTGCTTCCTTCGAACCGACCATTGATTATACCGTCGTAAAAATTCCGCGATGGGATTTTGAAAAATTTAAAGGTGTGGATGACACGCTCGGCGTACAGATGAAATCGGTCGGTGAAGCGATGGCATTCGGACGGACATTCAAGGAAGCGCTGCAAAAGGCTATGCGCTCGCTTGAAACCGGCAGAGCCGGACTTGGTGCTGACGGTAAAGATCATTTCGAGTTAGAAAGTTTGACGAAAACTCAAAAAACTTCGTGGACAAAAAAAGTTAAAGAACAATTACGCAGGCCGAAGGCGAACAATATCTTCTACATTCGGTACGCCTTTCTCCTCGGGCTTTCCATCGATGAAGTGTTTCAATTGACCAAGATCGATCCGTGGTTCTTGTTCAACATTAAACAGATTGTGGATTTTGAAAAAGAACTGAAGTTAATTCCGGTTAAAGATGTGAGCAGAGAAATTCTCCTCAAGGCAAAACAGTACGGATTTTCAGATCGGCAGCTGGCGCATCTGTGGAAGGCCGATGAGATGAACGTTCGTGCACTGCGTAAAAAAATGCAGGTGATCCCGATTTACAAAACCGTTGATACGTGTGCTGCTGAATTTGAAGCGAAGACCCCTTATCACTATTCATCCTACGACCAGGAGAACGAATCGAAACGCTCCGATAAGAAGAAAGCAATTATTCTTGGAGGCGGGCCAAATCGTATCGGGCAGGGAATTGAGTTTGATTACTGCTGTGTGCACGGTGTGATGGCGCTGCGTGAAGAGGGATACGAAACGATCATGGTCAACTGTAATCCTGAAACAGTGTCGACCGATTACGATACCACCGATAAATTGTATTTTGAACCGCTTACGGTTGAAGATGTTCTGAATATTTGCGAATTGGAACAGCCCGAAGGAATTATCGTCAGCTTTGGAGGGCAGACGCCGTTGAAAATTGCGAAACAGCTTGAAGCCAATGGTGTGAAAATTCTCGGCACTTCCACCGAAGGAATTGATCTTGCAGAGGACCGCCAGAGATTTGGCGCGCTTCTTCGTCAGCATGAAATTATACATCCGAAATACGGAACGGCTTTTTCGGTAAAAGATGCCGTACTTGTCGCGGAACAGATCGGCTATCCGGTCCTCGTTCGTCCTTCGTACGTGCTAGGCGGACGCGCAATGCAAATCTGCTACAACTCCGACGCGTTGAAAGAGTACATGAAACTGGCGGTTGATGTGTCTCCCGATAAACCGATCTTGATCGATAATTTTTTGGAAGATGCGTTTGAGTTTGACGTGGATGCTGTTGCCGACGGCGACGATGTACTCATCGGTGGAGTGATGGAACACGTTGAAGAGGCAGGCATTCATTCCGGCGATAGTTCAAGCGTGCTGCCACCGTTCATGCTGAAAGAAGATAAGCTTCAAGAAATTATTGCCATCACCAAGAAGCTTGCAAAAATTCTTCATGTGCAGGGATTGATTAATGTGCAGTTTGCGATGAAGGATAATAAAATCTACGTGCTGGAAGTGAATCCGCGCGCATCGCGTACCGTGCCGTTTGTCAGCAAAGCGACCGGACTGGCGTTGGCTAAAGTAGCGGCAAAAGTAATGGTGGGAAGAAAGTTGAAAGACCTTGGTGTGCTCAACTTTGATTTCCGCAAAGTGAAACACATGTCCATGAAGGAATCGGTCTTCCCGTTCAATAAATTTCCGAAAGTGAAAATGTTTTTGGGGCCCGAAATGCGTTCAACGGGAGAAGTGATGGGTATTTCACAATCGTTCGGCGCTGCGGTGGCGAAAGCGCAATTGAGCGCCGGTAATCCGCTCCCCAAAGAAGGAACAATCTTCATCAGCGTGAATAACAACGACAAGACAATGGAGACGGTGAACATTGTGCGCGAGTACATCAAACTCGGATTTACGGTTGTCGCGAGTGAAGGGACGGCAAAATTTTTACAGTCGCATCACATTGATGCGAAACCGATTTTCAAAGTGAATGAAGGCCGTCCCAATATTGTTGATGAGATAAAGAACGGTGCGATCAAAATGGTCATCAATACGCCGCTCGGTGAAGAGTCGCGTTACGATGAATACGCCATCGGTTGGGCGGCAATTCAGCAGAAGATTGCGTTCATCACTACGCTGTCGGCTGCTTCGACAGCGGTAAAAGGAATTGAGCGCATTAAACAAGGGAAGTTGCACGTGAGATCTCTTCAGGAATTTCACCATGCGTAAGTATGCCGCGAATTAAACTTGATCTTCCGGAGAATTTTTGTTTTACAACAGAAATTCCGATCCGCATTACCGATATTAATTACGGCGGCCATCTCGGCAACGATGTCGTCCTTTCCATCCTCCATGAAGCACGCGTTCGTTTCTTAATGGATAAAGGGTATACGGAATTCAATATTGAAGGTGTCGGAATTATTATGACCGATGCCGCGGTGGTGTACAAATCTGAGGGATTGTACGGCGAGTCGCTTCGCGTACAAATTGCCGTGAAAGATTTTTCTAAATATGGCTGCGATCTTTACTACCTTCTTCGTGAAAGAGAAAGCGGCAGAGAAGTTGCTGAAGCAAAAACCGGCATTGCTTTTTTCGACTACGCATCACATAAACTCGCACCTGTTCCTCCGCAGTTCCAAAAATATTTCGGTTGATCTGTGAAAAAATATACACTTCATTTGGTAAGTGTTACTCTTGCATTTTTTTCGCTCCACTGCGGAATTACCCAGCCTGTCCGTGTCCTTCCTGAAAATGAAACCCGCGTTGCCTCAAGCTTAGGCGGACCCATCATTCCTCTTGGTAATATTGCAATTGTTGTTCCCTATTTGAACGGAGGTGTGCAGTACGGTTACAGAGAAAACATGACACTGTTTGGCAATGTGCACGCGACGGCGCTTCTGTTTAAAGACCTTGGCGTTGACGGCGGATTTGCCGTGCGAATGGTCAAAGAGAATGGAATTCGTCCCGAAGTAACACTGAAAGGGCAGATCTATTTCTTTTGGGATTTTATCCGATCAAACAACAAACGTCTGTTCCCAATGGCAACACTGAACGCAAGTTACACAGTCGGTGAACAATCATTGATTTATTTTGGCGGCGATAATTTGTTCCAGCTCAACATGCCTGATTATTTATTTTCTCCTTTTGTAGGTTATAAATTCGGCGTCAGCGATATGATGCAGATGCAGGTAGAAACTAAGTGGCTTGCTGTCAATAAAAATACGCGGCACGGAGTGTTTGAAGGAACAACCTCCATTGCAGGAAAAGGAAATATCGGCGCGTATGTTGGATGGGAGATGACGTTGAAATGAAAACAATATTTTTCTTATCTATTTTTCTCTTATTCTTCTATGGTTGTTTTGACCTCGACAATTCGTTGTTCAACAACAGCAAGCTCTCATCCTACAACCTTCGCACAACGGTCATTCCCGAATCAAGCCGCACGCAAATCGTTTTAACATCGCAGGGCAAAAAAATTTACGGATACTTTGTAACATCAAATGGAACACATCCCAAAGAGTGTATCCTGTATAACCACGGCAATCGCGATCATTTGCAATATTACTGGGACCGGGTGGAACTCTTCTATAAAATGGGATTCAATGTTTTTATTTATGACTACGAAGGATACGGAATGAGTGAAGGGGAGCCGTCGGAAGAAGCGGTTTACTCTGATGCCATCGTCGCATATCAGTTTGTTAAATCCAGCGGCTTTGGCGATAACTCAATTACTCTGTACGGATATTCTCTCGGCGGCGCTCCGGCAATTTATCTTGCCGCAAATGTTTTCACACCGAAAGTGCTGATCACGGAGTCAGCATTTGCTTCTGCATCAACACTTGTTCAAAGTGGCATGTTGCTCGACATGCCCGGCACCTACGTGATGAAAGGGGAGTACAATAATGCGGAACGGATAAAGCATGTAAATGTTCCGTACTTGCTGCTGCATGGTGTGGATGATAAGTTTATTGATTTTGAAAAGAACGGCAGAGTGTTGTACGCCAACGCCAATGATCCCAAAACGCTGGTGACAGTTCCCGGCGCCGATCATTCCAATGTTCCGCAGAAGATGGGAGAAGCAGTGTATCTTTCGACGGTGAGCAATTTTATCATGGGCAAATAGAAAACCCTGTCAAGGTTAGTAGCAGCAAAAGTTTTCCGCACAACCCTCTCCTTATTCAGGAGAGGGCTATCCAACCGCTGCTGACAATTAAATTTCACACGATGACGTGCGAATCTGAATTCGTTTCAGATTATTTTGAATATCCGGAAGATGTCGCAGCTGCATCTGAATATTTTTTTGAATGTTTGGAAGTTCGCGCATCTCTTCGAGCATGTTCGGCTCAATCCTGAATTGAAAATTTTCACCATCACCCCATTCCCACATTCTAGATCGGTCATGGTCTTCCGTCAGCTCCAGTGAAAATTTGGCCGATTTTCCTTTTCGAATTGTTTCAATATCAACTTTTGTCCCTTCGTCAAGATCTTCCATCGCTTCGTGAATGTCATCGATATCTGCAATTGTTTCTTTTCCGATTTTGGTGATGACATCGCCTGCTTTTATTCCTGCTTTTTCAGCGCCGCTGTTCTTCTCAACTTTTTTCACCAATACCCCTTTGTTGTTTGGTGCTTGAAAATATTCGCCGAGCTGTGAATTCAATTCCATTAACTCCATTCCTTCAAGTCCGAGCATTTTGTGAATCATTACATTTGGGGGATGCGGCATAGCAACACCAAAAGGTCCCCGCATTTTATTTTTGCCGACCGTAACGGAAAGAGTTTTCTTTTCACCCTCTCGTTGGATAATCACGGGCGCTTTTGTGCCGGGCTTGAGTTCTTGCACGGCATCTGATAAATCTTCTGCGACCTCGATTTTTTTGCTGTTAAATTCGCTCACGACATCGCCGTCTTTCAATCCTGCCGAATCTGCCGGACTGTCGTCCACTACGTCGTTGATGTATGCTCCTTCTTTCACCTGCAGTTTCTTTTCCCGCGCAAGTTTTGGGGTGACATCTTGAATAGCGACTCCGATCCATCCTTTTTTCTTTGCAGATTTGGATACACCCTTCGCATCATCGGCAGCGTGTAGCTGGGCTGCGCCGAACGCGAAGAGTATCATGGCAAGAAAAAGTATTTTTGACTTCATACTACCTCCCTAAATAAATAGTAACATCTGAAAAATTATACTCGTCATTCCGTGCTTGACACGGAATCTATTATGAGCTTCAAATTTTTCTCTTTGAAGGATATAGATTCCCGCTTTCGCTGAAATGACGGTTGATGTAAGTGGAAAGTTTATTTTTTCAGATGTCTCAAATAATGAATTAGTGTGTGAGGTCTTGAGTTTTTAGACGCAAAGGATAGGAGAATGTTCCGAACCGGATAGCGCTCAATATATGATCATTTTGTTCGATCTTAATAAGTTCGTCATGCTGACGAATGTCAGCATCTATTGATGTCTGTTGGTTGAATTTCAAGGGAAAAATTCCTTCTTTCTTTCATCAAAAGAACTGGAAAATATGTCTAAACGCGAAAAGCTTAAGAGATTTCTCTTTAAAAAAAATGTCCGCATCGTTTTCTCCGCAATGTTGGGGCTGGCATCAGCTTGGATGATAACGATCACGTCGCTCGGTCATAACGCTGAATTGAATGTGCTTGATCTTCAGTTCCGTCTTGCACAAAATTCCCGGAAGCCGGACTCATCCGTTGTCATCCTCACCATTGATCAAAACAGTCTTCAGTATTTCAAACGAAATAGTAAAATCAGCTGGCCATGGTCGCGCGATTTCTATGCGCTGACAACGGAGTATCTTGCCAAAGGCGGCGCCAAAGCAATTGTGTACGATTTTCATTTTAATGAACCGGATGAAGATCGTGTCAGTTCATCGGGAAAAGAGAACGACAGTCTGTTTGCACATTCAATTCGTCAAGCAGGAAATGTGTTTCTTTCCGCGCAACTGACGAATCAGGAAGCAGAGGATCTTTCCGGCGATACCTTAGTCAAAGTTCTGGAGCATACGCCGCGTATAAAAGAAAATGTTACGTACAATTTTAATAAAACCTACGCGCCGCTTCTCTCGTTTCAAGAAGGAGCGCGGGATGTTGGCGTCGTAAATTTTATTCCGGACGATGATGGTGTGTGCCGCAGTATGCCGTTGATCTATCATTTGAACGACAAG
>JAQUOA010000165.1 GCA_028749215.1 Bacteroidota bacterium | reverse complement strand
GTGTTTTAAAAAACAATCCGTACCAAATTATTGATGATGTGTATGGCATTGGGTTTCAAACAGCGGATGACATTGCAAAAAAAATGGGAGTTGAATCAGAAAGTGTGTACCGTTTAACGGCAGGTGTTCGGTTTGTGTTGGATGAAGCGTGCAGAGCGGGAGGACATTGTTTTTTACCGCGAGATGAGGTTTTACAGCGCGCTGCATCATTATTGATGGTTGATGAAGCGAAGATTGAACGAGCGCTCGAGAGCGGAATTCAACAAGGATTTATTCTTGTTGAAAATGATAATCTCTATACATTTCTGCTTCATAAAGCAGAAACAACATCAGCAGAAAAAATTGCACAGCTGTTAAAAAAAGGGGAGCGAAATCTTTCAAAAGAAAAGCTCTTATCCGCAATTAAGGAAATCGAGCTGCATCGGCAAATCACTTTTGATGATAAGCAGCGAAATGCAATGCTTCATGCTGTGCTTCACCCAATTACGATCATCACCGGCGGACCCGGCACAGGAAAAACATTATGCGTAAACGGAATTATTGAACTCGCCGATCAATTGAACATGAAATATGCCCTGTGTGCGCCAACGGGGCGAGCGGCAAAACGTTTATCCGAAGTGAGCGAACGCGAAGCGAAAACAATCCATCGTCTGCTGGAATTCGATCCAATCCATGGCGGGTTTCGCCGTGATGACGACAACATGCTTGAATGCGAATTGGTTATTGTGGATGAAGTGTCAATGGTGGATATTCAACTTTTTGAAGCATTGCTCTGCGCAGTCAATCCTCTCTCGCAGGTAATTTTTGTCGGCGATGTCGATCAACTGCCGTCGGTCGGACCGGGACAAGTATTGCGTGACTTAATCGAATCAAAAAAGATTTTTACCGTATGGCTTGATACCATTTTCCGCCAAGCAGAGGAGAGTTCAATTATCCTGAACTCTCACAAGATTAACCACGGCAGCTATCCGGAATTTGCCGACGATTTTCAATTTATTGAAGAAGAAACGCCTGAAGGTATTAAAGCAGCCATTGTTGGCTTGTGTTCAACGATTCTTCCTCAAAATTTTCAATACGATGTGTTTCAAGATGTTCAAGTATTGTCCCCTATGAACAACACGTTGTGCGGCGTAAAAGAATTGAACAAAGAATTACAACGCGTTTTAAATGGACATTCCCGCGTCTGCTGGCAAGGGAGCGAACGAAAATTTTTGATGAATGACAAAGTGATGCAGATACGAAACAATTACGATAAAGATGTGTTTAACGGAGATGTCGGCAGAATCGTCGGAGCGGATAAAGAAGAGGGAGTTCTTGCCGTAAATTTTTATGGACGACACATTGAATACACATTTGAAGAAAGTGAAGAACTCGTGCTTGCCTATGCAACGACGATCCACAAAAGCCAGGGGAATGAATTCAAAGCTGTTATTCTTCCAATGACCTTGTCCCATTATATCATGTTGCAAAGGAATTTATTGTATACAGCAGTAACGCGGGCAAAAGAATTATTGATTCTTGTCGGACAAAAAAAGGCGCTTGCTTTAGCAATGAAAAATGTCGACGTGAGGCAGCGTAATACCTTTCTCCGCAATCGGTTACAAGAATTGCTCTAAAATGACATTCAGCTGCATTTGAGTCATGATTTCATAGCCTCTGCATAATAGTTCCGTAACATAATGGTTGTATTATTGTGACGTAATTAAAAGGAGGAAATATGGAACTCAGAGAATTGTTTTATTTTTGTTCAGCATGTTTATTTTTGGCCGTAGCGCTTTGGGATGCGCGGAGTAATTCCAAAAAATCTGCATAGACAATTTTACATATCCAAATTTATTCTACCTGCCTGATACTCAGGGAATAATACCCTTGGTCCGACATTGTTCGGACTTTTTTATTTTGCATACCTTTTGGATCCTTCCTATATTCAGTAGGCATTAACTGATCGTGATTAATCCTAATAATTGTAGATGAACGATGTTTTTTATTTAAGAAGTTGTCTGGCAATTTCTTAAAAAACTTCCCTGTAATGAGGTCACAATGGAACGACTTTTCTCGCCTTGGCGTTCAAAATACATAGCGACATTTAAAGAAGAGAAACAAAAAACCAACGAATCACTTTTCACAAGAATCATCCGGGAAAAAAAAGACAGTAAGAATCTCGTTTTGCTGCGTAGGAAACATTGCCTTGTAATGATGAATCTGTATCCGTATAACAGCGGGCATGTCATGATCGTCCCTTACAAGCAAACTTCAGAATTAAGCGGATTATCATCTGTAGAGTGTGCTGAAGTGATGGAAACTGTAGCACTTATGATTGAAGTATTAAAAAAAGTAATGAAGCCGCACGGATTTAATTTTGGGGCCAATCTTGGCCGCGTAGCCGGTGCCGGCGTTAATGATCACATCCATTTCCACATTGTTCCTCGGTGGAATGGCGACACGAATTTCATGCCGACGCTTGGCGATGTAAAAGTAGTTTCAGAAGATATGCGCGACACTTACAACAAATTAAAAGCGGCACTCAAATCTTATAAACAAAAAAAATAACTATGCGCTTCTCTCTTTCCATCCTTTGCGTCATTTTCACGATCCATCTATCGGCTCAATCAAACAATCCTGATATTGTCGAGCGGCTAAAAAATAACGGCCTTGAAAGTTTACACTCATACGAAATGTTAAAAAATCTTACCTCAACTGTCGGTAATCGGTTAAGCGGTTCGGAAAATTATGAAAAAGCGGTGCGTTGGGGAATGCAAACTTTAAAAGATGCCGGTTGTGATTCAGTATGGCTTGAACCTGTTATGATTCCACATTGGGTTAGAGGGAAGTCTGAAAAAGCTTTCGTCTGGAACGGCAAAAAGAAAGAAGCATTGGCAGTGTGTGCATTAGGCGGAAGTATTGCAACTCCAAAAAATGGAATACGGGCAGAAGTGATTGAGGTTCACTCACTGGATGAAGTTAAAAAACTTGGGGTAAAGGCAGAGGGGAAAATAATTTTTTACAATCGTCCGTTTGATAAAACAAAATTCAGCCCGTTTGAAGCGTATGGTGGTGCAGTAGATCAACGCAGTCGTGGCGCAATTGAAGCAGCAAAAGTTGGAGCAATTGGTGTGCTCGCTCGTTCAATGACCAATGCCCTCGACAATGAACCACATACCGGTATGATGCAGTACAAAGACAGCGTTACCAAAATTCCTGCCGCAGCAATTAGTACGGTTGGAGCCGAATATGTAAGCGGACTTTTGAAAACCGGGAAACCTGTCACTGTTGAACTTTACTTAGAATGTCAGACTTTACCCGATGTTCAATCATCAAATGTAATCGGAGAGATTCACGGAGCCGAGTTGCCTCATGAAATTATTCTTGTCGGAGGTCATCTCGACAGCTGGGACAAGGGTGTCGGTGCACATGATGACGGTGCTGGAATTGTTCATTCCATAGAGGCATTGCATCTGATAAAAAATCTTGGCATTCGACCGAAGCGCACTATTCGCGCCGTGCTATTTGCGAACGAAGAAAATGGATTACGGGGTGCGAAAGCATATGCGGCAAGAGTGCAAAATAAAAACGAAAAACATCTTGCTGCGATTGAAAGTGATGCGGGCGGCTTTGCACCACTGGGATTTGGTGTGACCAGTGATTCCAGTAAGTTTGAAAAAATAAAAACTTGGTCTCCATTATTAGAAGTTGTCGGTGCCGACAAGATTCGCAGAGAAGGTGGGGGTGCAGATGTTGGCCAATTGGCACCATTCACATCGGCGTTGATCGGCTTGAATCCGGAACAGCAGCGGTATTTTGATTATCACCATTCAAATAACGATACAATAGACAAAGTTCATCCTCGGGAACTTGAGCTTGGTGCAATTGCAATTTCAATTTTGGCGTGGCTCATTTCGCAAGAAGGGTTATAAACGTTTGACGTATTCACACCTTGCAACAATTCCTCTCATCGGATCTTTACAAGTCGAACATTTTCAACTTCACAACGGGCTTCAGGTTGCAGTAGTTGAAGATCCGACGACTCCAATTTTTACATATCAAACTTGGTTCAAAGTTGGTTCTGCCGATGAACGTGCAGGAAAGCAAGGTTTAGCGCACCTTTTTGAACACATGATGTTTCGCACCACAAAAAATTTGGAGATGGGAAAATGGGAACGTGAAGTAAATCGGAATGGTGGGACGGGGATTAACGCATACACTTCACGTGACCAGACAGTCTATTTCTTTACATTTCCCAAAGAAAAATTTGATTTAGCTGCTCGTCTCGAATCTGAACGCATGTCGAACTTGGTGATTGAACCGGAAATGTTCGAAACCGAAAAAGGAGCTGTGCTGACGGAACGCAATCGCGGACTTGATAATCCCGGAAGATTTTTATGGGAAGAGCTTTATAAATTGACGTACGAAAAACACAACTATAGGTATTCAATTATTGGTGAAGAAGAAAGCATTAAAAATTTTTCAGTAAAGGAGGCGCAGAGCTTTTATAAAACATTTTACTCGCCCAACAATTCGCTCATTATCGTTGCCGGCGATGTGAAGGCTCAAAGCTGCATTGAAATACTTGATAAATACTATGGGGAGTTTAATAGTATTGCTGTTTCTTCCCGACCTTTTATTGAAGAATCTGCGCAGGTGGAACCAAAAGCCTTATCACTTTTACACAACAAAGCTACACAAAAAATGATCGCAAAAACGTGGCTTACCAAAAATATGTTACATAAGGATTTCCCCGCACTGTACATGGCAGGGAAATTACTGTCAGGCCAAAAATCATCAATATTGCAGCAGCGATTATTCAATACTGCAAAAGCCAGAAATGTTCATGCGGATATTTATACCGGGAAAGACAATGGGACGTTTGAATTTTTTGCTGAAGTGGCGAAAGGAGAAGAATACGATTCAATAGAGAAAATTTTCCAAGAAGCGTTGGATGAAATCATCTCCGGTAAGATTTCTGAAGATCAACTTTTTATTGTAAAGAATTTCATTGAAAAAGATTTTTATTTCGATGTTTCTTCACCTTCCTCGTTAGCTCGGATGCTGGGTGATGGGTTCATCATGGCTGATGATCTTGCCTATCAATGCCGACTTGTGGAAAAATTTAAGGATGTGACCATGGCAGATATTCAAAGAGTGGTAAACGAATATTTGATCGAAGGAAAATCTTCCACTGTATATTTATCGCCGGCATAACCTATGGCATTAGCCATTCCAAATAACACGATATATTACCAATGCGATAGTCGAGTCCCTTTAACACGAATATCTTTTGTGTTTGTTGGTGCAGGAGAACAAAAGGAGAACGAAAGCCTTGCGGGGCTTTCTAATTTAACAGCCCGGCTTCTTTTTGCCGGAACGGCAAAATATAGTCGTAATGAATTACAAAAGAAGTTTGACCTCCTTGGAGGCCACATTTCTGCAGTAGCTACCGAAACGGACTTTATTATTCGGGTAAGTTCATTTTCCAGAAATCTAACCGAAATGATGCTGTTATTAAAACATCTGCTTGATGAAGCAATTTTTGCCGAAACCGAAATAGAGCTTGCTAAAAAACAAGAGATACAACGAATCAATTCTTCCTTACAAAATCCAGAAGAGGTGCTCCGAACGGCAAACAAGTATGTTCTTTATGAAGGGACCCGTTTTGGGAAATTAGGCTCTTACTTGGGCATTGCAAATATTTCACGAAATACTATCCTTGAATACTTTGAGAAATTAAAAAATTCAAAAATATTATTCATCACTGCAATTTCAGATTTGTCGAAAGAAGAGATTGAGCGACATATTTCTCCGGTGATCTCAAATAGAAATACTGACGGCTATATTTTGGAACCCGAAGTGGAATACCGCTCTTCCTTAGGGCGAGAAGTGTTTATTGTATCATCACCAGATGCGACGAATGATCGATTGTTGTGGACGCACGCAGGGCTGCCTGCGACTGATGAACGGCGATTTGCCGCAGCGCTTATTATGGATGCGCTTGGAAGTTTTGAGGGGTTTTTGTTTGACGAACTTCGAAACAAAAAAGGGTGGTGTTACGGTGTTTATGCAAATCTTTTTCCACCAACCACAAGAAAAGGGAGAATAGGTTATTATTCTGACCCATCAGATATTACTTCACGGCTTCTTATTCCAAAATTATTGGAACTCCTTCAGACATTTTCCACTAATGCAGATTTCCTTTTTCGACTTGAGGAATGTAATTCAACATTTAAAAACCGTTTTGCTTATCAACAAGATATGACCTACAAAATCAATAGCGAGATTAACAGAGATCGTTTTGGTGTGCCGATCTTGACAAGGGATGAATATTTTGAAAAGATGGATTCTGTAACCAAGAGTAACGCTCAGCAGGTTATTCACGGTATTTTTGACATAGCCGACCTGACGATGGTTTTTTATGGTGACACAAACCGCCTTACCTCTATTATTTCCGCGCTTGACAACACAATACCTGTTTCCATAATTGACAAGACAAAATTAACCGCCTAATTTAATCACAGAAAAGATTCAAAGATTTTGCTTGACATAATATTACTAATTAGGTATATTTGAATTGGTAATAATTGAACTAAACATAA
>JAQUOA010000164.1 GCA_028749215.1 Bacteroidota bacterium | reverse complement strand
ATTCTGTGTTCCCCCATAAAATTTCTAACTTTTCCGATTCTGCATTTGCCGGCAATCCGCAATTTTCACGGTACCGCCGATTTGATGCACTGCTCCCCACACCGATGGGAAATGATCTGACCGTACGATTCGCTGAAGCGGCAATGCAAGCGGAACAGCTTGGCAAAGACAGCGTAACCGATATTCTGACCGTGAGCTTTTCATCACCAGATTACTGCGGACATACCTTTGGACCGAACAGTCATGAAATTGAAGATATGTATGTGCGCCTTGATCGGCAGCTTGCCGGCTTTTTTGCGTACATCGATTCCGCTGTCGGGCTTCGCAATACCGTCATCGTGCTTTCGGCGGATCATGGTGTAAGCCCGCTGCCGGACGAATTTCCAAAAAAAGATGCCGCTCGTTTGAACGGCAAAGAATTTCTGACCGATATAAAAGTTCGGATCGGGCAAAAATTTAATTACAACGAAGGAAACGAGAATCTGATTCTCTCGATCTCTAACGATTATATAATTTTGGATTACAAAGCCATCGATGCACACGGATTCAATCGCGCAAAGTTTGAAATCGCAGTGGGCGATGCTTGTCTTAAAGAAGGGTACATCAGCCGTTACTTTACGCGCTCTCAGCTTGAATTGTCGCTCGCTGCCGGCGGCTCGAAAGATCCGATTCAACGAAAGATTGAACATGGATTTAACACGGCGTTAAGCGGCGGCGTTGCGTTGGTCACAGTTCCACACACGTTCTTTTCGGGCGGCACAACGGGAACGACGCACGGCTCGGTGTACGAGTACGATACGCATGTTCCTCTATTGTTCTTTGGAAGCGGGATTAATCACGGTACATTTGATACAACGTGTTCACCAAACGATATATCGACAACTTTGGCAAAGCTGCTTGATGTTCACCCTGACCAGAAATCTGCCGGACGAGTGCTGACCACTGCACTGGAGTCTGCAAAGTAAAAACTGAAAGAAGATTGTGTTGGCATGAAGCGCGGATCATACTCCGCGCTTTTATTTTTTCTGACGAAGAAAATTATGCTGAGGTTGTTGAATGAAGAATCATCTCCATTCCGTGCTTGTCCATCCCCTTCACCTGCGGTTCACTCTTTGGATACTGCTTTTTTAATTTTTGATAGAGAAGCACAATGGCAAATTCATCCCCTCGATTCACGGAAAAGTGCGCTTCTTTAAGATGCTTTCCATTCACAAAAGTCGATGCATTGTACTTTCCATCGCTGGTTTTGCTGCACCGCAATTCAATTGAAGTATTGTCCGCCATGGTATTGTCCTTGTTGTTGTGCTGTCAATTCTGCATAAGATACAACAATTCAATATGAGAAGTACATTGAATAACGGTTGAGTGATATCTTAATTTGGAATGAAACACAATGTTATCCCGACTGGTCAAGATCGACATCTTTATAAGTAAAGTGCGTTGGGAGCGAAATTTCGGAGGTGAGCGAATAGGAAACGATGGACGAAGCGTTTATCACGCCAACCTGCCCGCCATTTTTTTGGCGGGAGGCGTGATTTAGGCTGTGTGATTTGGCGTCCATCGTGCGCGTTAAATTTCGCAAAGATTTCTTTTGTTACTTTTCTTTCTCGGAAAGAAAAGTAAGAATACACAATTATAATAAACGTCAGTGACTTTCTTTTAGGAAAAGAAAGTCACCAAAGAAACCTTCGAAATCGTAACCCGCAGAATCAATCCCCAACGCGCAGTCCGAAATTTCTATGCATCAATAGATTTATAATATTTACCAAACTACACTTGCACAGAAATTAAATGCCCTTCGATTGATTCTTGCCAATCGCACACCTCTGACGATTTCGGGCTAACGCACTTATAAATGCGGACATTCGTCAGTATGGCGGATTTTTTTACATAACATTAAGATACTCTAGTCCATCAGCATTCGGTATCGCCTGTTTACTATTGCCCCTTGATTCTGTATCAGTCATTTCGTTTCTTTTGCATACACCATCAATAGGAGAGCCATGAAAAATATCATCCTTCTTTTGTTCCCTCTGTTCCTGTTTGCTCAAACCAAACAGTCGACAGAAGAACAATTCCGGTCGATCCCTTCTGCAAAAAACCTGCGTGATTACATGGAACACCTGTCCGCGCGGCCGCATCACCTCGGTTCTGCGTACGATAAAGAGAATGCGGAATGGCTTCTCGGAAAATTCCAGGAATGGGGATGGGATGCACATATCGAAAATTTTTACGTCCTCTTCCCGACACCGAAAGAACGATTGGTGGAACTTACCTCGCCGAAAAAGTTTGCTTTAAAATTACAAGAACCAATTCAGCCAAGTGATCCGACATCAAAACAGCTGAAGGAACAACTTCCCACATACAATGCTTATTCGATTGATGGTGATGTGACCGCACCGCTGGTGTACGTAAATTACGGAACGCCTGCCGATTATGAACAACTCGATCGTCTCGGTATTTCTGTTAAAGGCTGCATTGTCATTGCACGGTACGGCGCATCATGGCGCGGCATTAAACCGAAGGTTGCCGCGGAACATGGTGCCGTTGGATGCATCATTTATTCCGACCCGAAAGATGACGGCTACGTTGAAGGAGATGTTTTTCCAAAAGGCCCGATGCGAAACAGCGACGGTGTTCAGCGTGGAAGTGTGATGGATATGCCGATCCATCCGGGCGATCCGTTGACACCTGGAATCGGCGCAACCAAAAACGCAAAGCGGTTAGCAATGGATAAGGTAGATGTCTTTACAAAAATTCCTGTCCTTCCAATTTCGTACGGCGATGCACAACCTTTGTTAAGCGAATTGAATGGGCCAATTGCTCCGGATGCATGGCGCGGCGGTCTGCCAATCACGTACCATATCGGTCCGGGTGATGCAAAAGTACATTTGAAACTCGTCTTCAATTGGAATACTGTTACACTCTACGATGTTATCGCCACCATGACGGGAAGTGATTTTCCCGATGAATGGATTGTCCGCGGAAACCATCACGATGCGTGGGTGAACGGCGCAGAAGATCCGATTGCGGGATTAGTATCTGAACTTGAAGAAGCGCGCGCGTTCGGAGAATTAAAAAAACAGGGATGGAAACCGAAACGAACGCTGGTGTACTGCGCGTGGGATGGTGAAGAACAGGGACTGCTCGGTTCAACGGAATGGGTGGAAACACACGCCGAAGAATTGAAACAGAAAGCAGTGATCTATTTGAACACAGACGGCAATGGACGCGGTTACCTGCATGTTTCAGGATCGCATTCACTTGAAAGTTTTATGAACAGTGTCGCAAAAGATATTTCCGATCCTGAAACTCATCTTACTGTTTGGAAAAGGCTTCGAGCAAAAAGAATTCTTGATGCGGCTTCGCCAAAGGACCGTGATGAGATTCGCAACCGAAGTGATCTGAAAATCGGCGCGCTCGGATCGGGATCGGATTACACGGCATTTGTCGATTATCTTGGCATTGCATCATTCAATATGGGTTATGGGGGCGAGGATGACGGAGGGATTTACCATTCCATTTACGATGACTTTTATTGGTTCACTCATTTCTCCGATACAGATTTTGTGTACGGACGAGCATTGGCGCAGACCGCCGGAACAACCGTACTGCGTCTCGCCGATACAGAACTTCTTCCCTTCTCGTTTACGAATCTTTCTGAGACGGTAAAAAAATACATTGAAGAAATCCAGACATTGGTAAAGAATAAACAGGATGAAGTAAAAGAACTGAATGCTAAAATTGACGATGGAATTTATACGGCAACCATTGATCCCAAAGTAAAATTTATTCCTCCTGCTAAAAAAGAAATTCTTCCGTATATCAATTTTGCTCCTTTGCTCAATGCCTCCGACAAGCTTGCTCAAAGTGCTGACGGATATGCGAAAGCCCGAACATCGTTTCAATCAACGGATAAGCAGCTTGTAAAATCGGTCAATCAAAAGCTGATTCAAACCGAGCGATCTTTAATTGATGAGAATGGTTTGCCGAATCGTCCGTGGTTTAAGCATCAATTATATGCACCCGGTTTTTATACCGGTTACGGCGTAAAGACCATTCCCGCTGTTCGTGAAGCAATTGAACAAGATCAATGGAAACTGGCAGAAGAAAAAATTGTGTCTGTGGCAAAAGTCATTGAGAATACGGCAGCAGTTATTGATGCAGCAGCGGCGGAGTTGGAAAAATCGAAATAGAAGTGCAAAAGAAAGATTTGGCGGGATTTGATACCCGCCAAATCTTTTCTTTAAGAGAATTTAATTGAGGATGTGGATGTTCAACTTGTCGCACATCTCTTTCAGCACTTTCGGCCACACCGTCACGCTCACTTCGCCGAGGTGAGCTTTTTTCAACAGCAGCATAAACGTCCGTGACTGACCTATCCCTCCTCCGATACTAAGCGGCAATTCGTTATTGATGATGCCTTGATGGTACGGCTGTTTCAGAAAATCCATCTGGTGTGTAATCTCAAGCTGATGCCTCAATGTTTCCGCATTCACTCGAATACCCATAGATGTTAATTCATGCCTTCGCTGCGTCACAGGATTCCACACAAGAATATCACCGTTCAATCCGTGCATCAAGGTATCGTGGACTGATGTCGTTTCCGTCACCCAATCATCGTAATCGGCCGCACGCATTTCGTGCGGATAACCATCCTTTAACACCCAGCCAATCCCGACGATAAAGATTGCAGGATACTGCTGCAGTATTGCCGTCTCGCGCGCTTTTCGCGGAAGATCGGGATACATCTCCAAAATTTCTTCAGCATGGAAGAATGTCAGTTCTTCAGGAAGATTGGGATACTGTTTCGATTTCAGTTTCGGGTACCGACGCTGAATATAATGTTCGGCTCCCACCAGCACTTTCCAAATTTTATTGACGACCTCTTTCAAAAATTTCAGGTTTCGCTGCTTTGCGGTGATAACTCGCTCCCAATCCCATTGATCAACATACACGCTGTGATCGTGGTCGAGAAAATAATCTTTTCTCACCGCACGCATGTCGGTGCAGATTCCTTCGCCGACCTTCATGTTGAATTCTTTCAGCGCCACCCTCTTCCATTTCGTTGCCGCCTGCACAACCTGTGCATCAATAGGATGTTTATTAAAATCGTTGTTGATGTGAAACTGAATCGGTGTCCGTGAGCCGTCACGGTCCAGAAGATCGTTCACGCCGCTTTCAGCATCCACAATAAGAGGGACTTGCACCATCATCAGGTTCAGCTCCTTGCACAAGTTCTCTTCGATGTACGCTTTCAAATCGTAGAGCGCTCTCTGTGTTTCTTTTGGATTGAGCAGTGAGCGGTAATTATGCGGCAGAATTTTTTCCAGATCGTCATAGTTGCCGATACCTGGTCCTGCCAGATCTGCTTTTTTGTCGAACATAGAATATTGTCTCCTTTCATCGATTTGTGAATACAGTGGTAATCCTGAGATTACCTGCCTTGGGTCTCACCGGAAAAATATTTCCATCAAGGAATATTTTTCTCTCCAGCATCAAAAAACATACTTTGGATATTCTTTGATTTGAATTTCTTTAAAAGGAAATATCTTCTTTTGTCCCGTTTTTGAATACTCAACGGTGATACCGTGCTTTCCAATTTCGATTACCGTTACCTCATCACCACGCATGGTTCTGGTAAAATCGAGCAGATGCGATGTACATTTTTTTCGTGTTGGGACGTCAACAAGAATTGAAGATTCTCCAAAGTGCCGACGCAAATGTTTTGCGTAGTCCATGAAGCCTCCAAACGTTGAGAGTGATTCACGTTGTGCGGTTACTGCGATATGGCGGAAACGCTGTGGGTGTGTAAGGGTCTGCGTTCTCGTGCAAGATCACAGAAACCCTCCGAATTATTTATGAAGTGTCAGGTGAAATCTATTTACGAATTGGTTCATAGTCAAATGAAATTGAGTCATTCATCGGTCAGATTTATCCGTTTTGAAATATGAATAAACAGCCCGTTTTCATCTAAACAGTGTTTCTATCTTTAAATTACGGTAGATTATTTTTATGCCGATAGACAATTACACACGAATGATACAGCTTGCCGATGAATTCTTCGCATCAAAAAAAGATCCAGCGCAGCTTGATATCGATGAACAGATCATCACGCAGCTGAAAAAAATTCACCCTGCCGCGATGGGAGAATTGACCGATGACGGCGGACCGGTTGCATGGACGATCGTCATTCCGACAACTCACGACATCATGCAGCAGTTTCTTGAAAAGAAGATCAGTGAGAAAAATCTATTTGATTTGACATTACATCAGAGTCAATTCGGCGCAGTATATTTGTGCTCGGCATTAGTTTTGCCGGAATACCGCAGAAAAGGTTTCGCGAAACAATTGCTTTGCTCTTCTGTGAGGACAATTCAACAGACACACTTGATTAGTGAGCTTTTTTATTGGGCGTTCAGTACGGAAGGAGATACACTTGCTCATGCGGTGGCATCGGAACTTCATTTGCCGCTTCTTCAGCGGACAGAGTAAAAACGTTTCGAACGGTGTACAATTTTTCTTTTGCGTGCTCTCCGGTGCTGCGAATTACCAATTACAAATTTCTAATTACATTCGTCACTCCACTTTCATTACTGTCGTACGTTTC
>JAQUOA010000163.1:2154-6641 GCA_028749215.1 Bacteroidota bacterium | reverse complement strand
ATCCAAGATTGACCATCGCCTGCACTGTAGTTTGAACTGGTATTACTACCGGTGCCGGGCTGATAATCGTATCATCTTTTTTACAACCCGCCACCAAAAGAAATAATGGTAAAGCAGCGATAACTCCCATTCTTAATGAGGTACCGACGAATTGCGTCCATCGGTTAAAACCGGTTGTTGAATTTGTTGATAGATTTTTCATAATGTTCTTTCTGTTAGAATGATTGATTAATAGTTGTGTTACGATTCCAATCGCATACACTTTTTTCCTTAACGGTGAATCAGTATACCGATGAATGTGTTGAGGTGTAATCGCCCGAAAGGACGGAAAAAGAGTTAATCCTTTAGTATGGTTCGCAGCCCTGAGTGCTGCAGAAATTCGAAACGACCAAATTATAAATTTCATTACATCCTCTGTGAAAATTGCGTGATGGAGTATTAAATCTTTTTTCAGATGAAGAATTACACTGGTTTCGTAATTTCCACTAAATTCCTTGCGCTAAAACATTCTCGCAAAGAATTATCACGTTCTTTACAAAATCGGCCAAATGATAACAGGAAAAATAAAATTACGGCGTACGTCAAAAGTCCAATAGTAATTTCCATGATTCACTCCTTTTTGATATTGTATATCTTCGTTGTTATAAAGTTCATCTGAACTGTAAATGAGTATACCGATGAATGTGTTGAGGTGTAATCGCCCGAAAGGATGGAAAAAGAGTTAATCCTTTAGTGCACACCGCTGGAATAGGTTCCAAACCGGCAGAGATTTGTCGACACGAAGGGTTCCTTTGGAAAGGTTATCTGTTGAACTAGAAGATTATTGTGCGATTTTTAAAGCAGCACGTGTGAGAATGTCATTAGGATGGAATGAAAATTATTTTTCGTTGCTTGCGTGCATAGCAATCTGAAGACGACTTTGTAGTGCTAATTTTTCCAAAATATTATGTACATGGCTTTTAACGGTGAACGTTGCAATATTCAAGTTGCCGCCAATTTGTTTGTTACTCATTCCCTCAACAATCAACGCAATCACTTCTTTCTCGCGCTCCGTCATCCGGACGGCACTTTTAAGGTTTCTTTTCCCTTTGAGGAGAGCGTGCTCTGCCACTTGAAAAAAAAGCGACCCTGTCATTGAAGGGGGAAGTATTGTTTCTCCTTCCGCTACTGCTCGAATTGTTTTGATCACATCTTCCAGCGTTGCATTCTTAAGAATAAAACCCTCCGCTCCTGCTTGCACAAATTCCATAATGTCCGACTGTGCAGGATTAAGACCCATCCCAATAATTTTTATATCATGAAATTCATTCTTCAACAACTGCACTACTTCCAAACTGTTTTGACTCTCCAAACCGAGATCCATCAACACCACCTGCGGTTTCACCGCGCGTACTTTCGTTACGGTATCTTCTCTGCCGTCGCAAACAGCCGCAACGGTGACATCCTTCTCCCCGTTGATCATGGCAGTGATACCATCCCGTAAAATGCGGTTATCTTCTATAAGTAGTATTCGAATTTTAGGCATTGACTATTGGTACGATTTTAATTTTTATTTGCTGTCGCAGATTTTCATGTGAGTGCTGATTCATTATGTTCAAGCAGGCCTAACCCAGCCAAAACACGCTCTTTATTTGAAAGATCGCCGATAATATTCATCTCCGGCAATGGTAGTTTACGTACCAACGTCGGAACGGCAACAATTTGGTCGTCGTGTGCACTCTGCGGGTTCTTTAAAAGATCGATCACTTTTATTTGGAACTTGCCTTTTAATCGTTCTTCACAAATTATTTTAAGATTGTTGATTGCGGTGACAGCTTTTGGAGTCTGCCCTACAATATACAGATTCAAATCCCATCTGGATTCTTCTGGTTTAACAGGCTGCTCATTTTGCTCGGTGAGTCGAGTCTTTGACCGGCCCGTTTTCAATTTTTCATGTTCAATATTCACATTACATTCCTTTAAATATTTTTTTCTTCTTATGTGCTCCGGATATTTTTGTTGATGCATCACCTCGTCTACTCTTACTCATTATTATCTTGTCTTGAGTGAACCGTTCGTTTATTGCTTTTTCAATCCCTATTACTTTTAGTGCATCTGATGATTCAGCTTCAAATTCCGACCGTAATACAACAATCTGCGCTGCCAATGCATCGCGTTTACGTTCTAATTTAAATTGTTTCGTCCCGATTTCCTGCTGACGCAATAATTGTTCAGCCTCATCTTTTGTTTCTTGTGATAATCGCGCCGAGCCTGTCAAGACACCCTCTGAACCAACATACACATCGAGCAGCTCTATACCGTCATTTGTCAGTCTAAACTCGCGAATCTGATTGGAGTGTGCCATACCGCGCGATTTCAATACATACAAACCTCTGTTCCGTTCACCTCCAATTTCTAAATCACGAACGAGCAGCCATGTATCGATCAAGGATGAGATGTAAACATCGGTCGATTCCATAGTATCATTGCCGGAGGTAAGACTTGTAAAAAATGCAGTGACACGTTTCATTTTTAAAAAATCTACAAGGCGCACCAACATGATATTGACTTCAGTTTGATTCTCTCCCAGCACGAAGGCATTAATAGGGTCGAGGATAACAATGCTCGGTTTAAATTTGTTGACCAATTTGATACTCGTGGAGAGATGGGTTTCTAACCCATAGAGTGTCGGGCGTGTTGCATGAAACTGCAGCAAACCTTTATTGACCCACGGTTCTAAGTCTATGCCAATCGAGCGCATATTGCGCACAATCTGATTTGAAGATTCTTCGAATGTAAAAAAGAGAACGCGTTCTCCTCGTTTGCATGCTGCTTCAACAAATTGCGCAGCAATGCTCGTCTTGCCCGTACCGGCAGTTCCTGAAACAAGCACGGTGCTGCCGCGAAAATATCCTTTTCCTGAAAGCATTGTGTCGAGACGCGGAAGACCGGTAGAAATTCTCTCTAGAGATGAAACGTGATCCAATCCCAAAGAAGTGACCGGCAGAACGGAAAAACCATCTTCATCAATAAGGAACGGATACTCATTCGTTCCGTGCGATGAACCGCGATATTTTACAATCCTCAGCCGTCGTATGGATGATTGATCGATGACGCGATGATCGAGCAGGATAACGCAATCGGAAACATACTCTTCCAACCCTTCACGTGTTAAAGCGCCTTCGCCTCGCTCTGCTGTAACGATTGTTGTTACACCCCTCTTTTTCAGCCATTGAAATAACCGATGCAGTTCCTTACGCAGGATAAGCGGATTGGGCAATTCTGAAAAGAGTGTTTCCATCGTATCCAGTACAACACGTTTTGCATCTATCTTCTCAATTGCAGAATGGATCCTGATAAACAATCCTTCCAGATCGTAATCACCGCTTTGTTCAGTCTCGCTCCGTTCAATGTGAATGTGTTCAAGCCAAATCTTTTTGCGCTCTACAAGTTTGTCTAAATCAAATCCTAACGAAGCAACATTTGCCGTGAGTTCTTTCTCTGTTTCCTCGAATGATATAAACACTCCAGGTTCATTGTACAGCGTTGCTCCGCGCACAAGAAACTCCATCGCAAAGAGCGTCTTGCCGCAGCCCGCGCCGCCGCAAATAAGAGTCGGTCTCCCTTTCGGTAATCCTCCGCCCGTAATTTCATCCAATCCTTGAATACTGGTGGGAGATTTTGGAAGGATATTACGATGAGGTAGTATTTCTTTTTTCTTCATAATTTTTTATCCCCGGATATATTTTTGTTTTCTCTACGATCAATAGATTCTATGATAGTAATTTTGCTGTGCAGTAAATGTTCAGTGGATAACAGAGGTGTTTTGATTTTTTAAAAGAAATTTTCGTATTCATCTCTGTATATCAATGAATGATAGAAATGACCGTAAAACAATAGTCCAAAGGGATGAAAAAGGATCTACATCTTTACGGCGGTAAACCCGCCATTTTGATCACATGGAAGGTCAATTGTTAACTGCCGGATATTCAGGGGTAATTGCAAGTGACAATGGGAAAATGAAAACGCTAGAAAATAAAAATCTCTGCAACAAGCTGCGGAGATTTGTCATGTCCGAATGTTTTTATCGGGTATCCACGGAATAGATTCCCGCCACCGACGTGCGGGAGTAACATCGCGCCATTTCGAAGGAGTCCTTCGGACAAGCAGCGAAGTATTTATCCCTAATAGAATAAATCAAAAGAAATACCGTGCACCAATGCCTGCATCAATGCCAAAGCCAGAGGAATTCGTAAGCTGGAGCGATGGAACCAATTCAAGAAATACATCCATTGGCGTATTATTCGGAAGCCATGCAATCCCAAACACACCGCGCACTGCAACTGAGCCATCATAACCCGGACCACTGTTCATGCGTCCTCCTATGCCGTAGTACAATGGAAATCGTTCAGACGATTGGATAACTTCAAACGAATGCCATAGATAATCCATATGAAAATGAACGTTCCTTCCTCCATTATAATAGCCGTAATTCGTCCCCATCCGAT
>JAQUOA010000163.1:0-2054 GCA_028749215.1 Bacteroidota bacterium | reverse complement strand
CCTATGCCGTAGTACAATGGAAATCGTTCAGACGATTGGATAACTTCAAACGAATGCCATAGATAATCCATATGAAAATGAACGTTCCTTCCTCCATTATAATAGCCGTAATTCGTCCCCATCCGATCTCCTCTCATTGACCATCCAAGACCAAAATCGAACGCGTTGACAGGTGAAGTCCACAACTTGGCACTGATCCCCGTCGGTTCGCCGATAATCAATCCAAGTCCGAATGTCTGCTGTTGTGCGTTGGATGTCTGAATTGAGATGAAAATACAGAATGCAATAACTACAAAATTAAAATATTTCATCAGGATACTCCTTATTGTTTGGTTAATATATTTGCTTGTTTCATTTTACAGCGCTATTTCATTCGTCCATTATTACGGTTGCCGAACGGAGGAAATTTCCTTTAGAACGTGAAAGAGTATATTAATGATTGCGTTGAAGTGTAATAGATCGAAAGGATGAAAGAAGAGCTAATCCTTTTTTAAAAAGATGTGTGTTTTGAAACATTATCTGAGAAAGTTTCCGAGATATGGTGAAGATCGTAGAATGGTTCGGCGGATCGTATCACAAGAGCAGACGTGAAATGAGATTTATTTTTCGTTCCGGGCGTGCATGGCAATTTGAAGACGACTTTGTAGCGCTAATTTTTCTAAAATATTATGGACATGACTTTTAACAGTAAACGTTGCGATATTAAGCCTGCCGCCAATTTGCTTGTTACTCATTCCGTCAACGATCAATGCTATCACTTCTTTCTCACGCTCCGTCATTCGGACGGCGCTTTTAAGATTTCTTTTCCCTTTTAACAGAGCATATTCGGCAACTTGAAAAAAGAGCGATCCTGTCATTGAAGGAGGAAGCACTGTTTCACCACCAGCTACTGCACGAATCGTTTTAATCACTTCTTCAACCGAAGCATTCTTGAGAATAAAACCCTCTGCACCTGCTTGCACAAATTCCATAATATCCGACTGTGCAGGAACAAGACCCATCCCGATGATCTTGACGGTGGAAAACTCCTTCTTCAAAGAATCCACTACATCCAAACTGCTTTGACTGTCTAAGCCGAGATCCATCAACACTACATGAGGTTTCACCGCGCGTACTTTCGTTATAGTGTCTTCTCGGCCATCGCAAACAGCCGCTACAGTGATATCTCCATGCCCGTTGATCATCGCAGTGATCCCATCCCGTAAAATGCGGTTGTCCTCTATAAGTAATACTCGGATTTTTGCCATTATCACTTTTATTTGTGTGATCTGTTTCGTGGCAGCAGTACGAACTGAAATTTATCTTTACAGAAAGGTAATTAATAGTCTTAACTAGAGCAACGCTTTCAAAATCAATGACGACTTTAATCCTTTTGCTGACCTTTTTTGTTGGTTTGGTAATACTCTTTGTCCGCAATGTAGATTGTCTTGATGACTTCGGCATAGACGATGTTGCTTTCGTCTAGGAACGTAGTCGTCAAATTGATGATATACTTTTTTTCTACTTTTACTTTTTCTTTTATTTCATTGACCAGTTCATCGGTAATGAGGAATTTAGCATAGACGGTACGTTTAATCGGTTTTATAAATTTTATGTTTGCCGCCTTGTCCCATACAACGTACTCGTTCCCTAAAATCTGGATTAATTGAATCATGTAAAAAGGGTCCAACGCGCCGTAAATACTTCCGCCGAATACCGAACCAACGTAATTTTTTGTTCTCCAATTTAACCCAAGTTTGATATGAATCTCTTTCCAGTCGTCGGATAAAAAACAGACACGGCCGCCGGTCCCCCTAAAAGCAGGAAAAAAATTAAAAGCGAATTTCTTTAATCTCGATATAAAATTTTCTTTGCCGGCAGTTTTAAAAATTGTCTTTGTCATAATGAAATGCGCCTGCCCATGCATCGGCGTTCATTGCTCTCTCGGTGAAAGTTGCTACTTTACCAATTTCAACGCTGTGTCAAGCCGCAGGGAAGCATTGTCCCAATTAATGATATTGAACAAGGCATCAACAAAGTCAGCCCTCTTGTTCCTATATTTTAAATAGTATGCA
>JAQUOA010000162.1 GCA_028749215.1 Bacteroidota bacterium | reverse complement strand
CTGACTCCGATAACAACGATTATACTGTTCAAATTAACTTAGGAAATTTCTTCGCCAATCTTCCGCAGAACCCTAAACAATCATGGCTCCCAACGTACACCGTTGACACAACTGCTCACGGATCAATCCTTTGGAGATGGCAAGCACAAGATTATGCCTCCTTTACATTTCCCGATCCGACATTCGGAGGACTATTCCCCGGCATGACGAACGAAACTTTAAAGAGAATCATGCATATTGACGAAGCATTCGCATGGAAATTTTCCGTTTCGATGAATGATGACAATGGTTTGCTTAATTCAGGATCTTCGCTAAAATTGCTCATCAACGGAACAACGTATTTACCCAAGCCGATGTCTTATAACTATTTCAGTCCAAGCTGGAAAGATTTTTATTTTTTAGTTCCGAACAACAATAACCAGACGGTGCAAATCATCGCAATCATTAATGGGGCTGATGTTCCATTGCAATTCAGCGGACTTGTTCCTGTCGTACGTTTAAAAAGCAATGACTACGGAAGTGTTAACGTCACACAAGCTCCTCAAAATATTACGGCACAGTACGTACAAACTCACATTGAAATTAATCTACAGCGATACTCGTATTATAAAATGGAACGAGCTGTGAATACAGGCACATTTGCTCCTGTTGACTCATTCTACAATTCATCGTACACCGATTACAACGTAGCAGGCAAAACAACATATAAATATCGGGCATCGTTAGGGCAAGGTTCTTATTGGGGGGGCTACTACGCCACCCGCCAGAATAATTATACCAACACAGTGAGTATCACAACTCCGTGATGTTATTCTACCGCACAAAAAAGCGTGAGCCATGGGTAAAAAAAAATGACTCACGCTTTTATTTTTTGCTTTTGTTTTTTCAAGTCTTTGTCTATGCACAAACAGACTCAACTTTTTCCCTCGGTGGTTCCGCAGGAACATACTACTTTGATATTTTCAGACAAACATCAAATCGGTCTCATACTATTGCATTATCAAAAGAATCTTTCGCATCTATTGATGCTGTTAGCGGCAAGGATTCAATGTTCGTCCTGTTTCGTTCATTTGAAAATTACGCTGCGGTCAATCAGCAACAATCGGATTTCAATATTTCCATAAAGAACTCATTAAAGATCGCAATGGCAGGTTTTCACAGTCAATGGGAATTTATCGAATATTCAATTGATGCTGGCATTCCCTTCAATACAGTTTCTTATCCCCTGCAACTTCAGTTCGGAATAATGGTATCACCATGGAAAAAATTACTGCAAGCAGAACTGGCGTGGAAACGAATGCCGTTTGATTATTCTACTTCAATTATGTTTCATGATTTCGTTTTCACCACAGGTGATATGACATCTTCATCTGTAGCTTCATATTCGCTTTACAGCCAACCACTCGATTTCTTCGGGGGATCAATTGCGTATTACGAAACAATTGGAAACAATGACGCTGCTCAGGAAGGATATGGGTTACGTACAACGCATCGTTTTTTCGGGAAGGGATTTTCCCTTTACTATATTACTGCCAACTCAACTCGAATAACCGCCGAAATTATTACGAATGAATATCGGTCAGATTTAATCTTTAAAAGGGATGGACAATCATTTGGTGATTTGTCACAAGGTTTTGCAAAATATTCTCGTTATACGCTCGTCGGGAAAAACACCAAACTGTTTATTCCTCTCACCGTCGAATACTACTTTGAACAAATAAAAGCATCCAGCTTCGGACATTTCGAATCATGGCCTTTTACCTCTTTTGTTGCATCAATTATTACCAACCGATTAAATTATCAAGTGGACGGATTTATTAAGCACCATTCAATTTCAGTTTCATCAAGATTTTCTTTCGGCAAAGCACAATTCAATACAGAGTTTGGCTACCACAGAATTATTTCCGATGTTTTTATTGATCATTGGGAACCGGAGATTTTAGTTTTTGGAACGAAAAACTTTACCCGTGACCCTTTTTCAATTAAAGATGCTCATGTGGGAAAACTTGGTGTTGCAATTGATTATTCGTGGAATTCTTTTGGAGTCAACGCTTTCATCGAACAATATTTTCCTATTTCAATTACTTATCGACACCATGAACCTATCGTCCCTTCACCTACACCTCCTTCACCACCACCCACAGAAGAATCTCGGCTTTCAACTGACGGCGGACGCCGTATGGGAATACAACTGCACTTCTCTCTCTTGTAAAATTATTATTTGATTTTTTGCCACAACACATCACTCGGCAGAGCTTGTTCATCTTTCAACAATCGCAATCCGAATTCTCTCCCTAAGGCATTAGCCATTCTATCCCGTTCATCGTACCTGCCGCCAAGGACAAAACTTCTTTCCCCTTTTTCAAGCAGATCGCCAAACCAGAGGGCGATCGCTGATGAATTTGTAAGATAGGTTATTAGTGCAGAACCAAAAAAATGCTGCAATTTATCTTTATCTCGGACACGTTTACTCTCATAGTCGGATAGAACATGCTTCGGTAAATTCGTACGTCTTACACGGAAAAGGGAATCGCTTTCCGATGTCAATGGCAGATATACATTACCAAGCACCGGAACTTTCAGACCAACTTTACGGTGGTCCATCACTGAAAAGGTTGCGATCCACAGCGCATGCGCAACATCGTCATCGGCAAGCAGCATTGCCTGGTCAAAAATTGCATCGATGGCGAGTGTGTCGTCGTAAAGTTTTCGAAGCTCGAAAAATTTATCGTCGCGCACATAGCGTTTCAAATGCGCTTCGTCTTTGAAAAATGGAGGAAGAAAATTTGTGAAGTCAATTACTGCAGAACTGTCTTCAGTGGAATAGTACCAATCATTATTGAGCCAGAGAGAATCTTTTTCTTGGGCAAAGAGATTATTACACGTCAGCAGGAGCACAATTATTGTCAATAGACAATTGACAATTGACAATTTCCTATCACTTCGCACTACATTCCACCTTATCAGAGATTATACTTGTAAAACACCGGTTTTTAATTCCAGAACATTCGGATTGCAGTTTGCCATTGCAATACCGCGGGAAATTATTTCACGAGTATCTAATGGATCAACAATTCCGTCAACCCACAATCGTGCTGCAGCATACAGCGGATCCAGTTCGCTTTCGTACTTCGCTTGAATTTCATCGAGCAGCTGTTGTTGCTGTTCTTTTGAAATATGCGTTCCTCCTTTTTCCATCGCCTGCACTTTAATGGCAAGAAGTGTCTCGCTCGCTTGCTTTCCCCCCATCACTGCAATTTGTGCGGAATGCCATCCAAATATTAATCGTGGATCATACGCCTTGCCGCACATCGCATAATTTCCTGCACCATAACTGTTGCCGGTGATGAATGTAAATTTTGGAACGACGGAATTCGCCACAGCGTTTACCATCTTTGCACCATCTTTAATAATTCCTCCCTGCTCGCTTCGACTTCCTACCATAAAGCCTGTAACATCCTGAAAAAAGACAAGGGGAATTCGTTTTTGATTACAATTCAAAATAAATCGCGCTGCTTTGTCCGCACTGTCGCTGTAGATAACACCGCCGACTTGCATTTCGCCTTTTGCAGTTTTCACCACCGAACGCTGGTTGGCAACGATGCCCACAGCCCAGCCGTCAATGCGAGCATATCCGCAGATAATTGTTTTGCCGTAGCCTGTTTTGTACTCATCAAGCTCGCTGTCATCGATAATGCGCGCCAATACTTGATACGTATCGTACGGTTTGTTTCTTTCAAACGGAAGGATGCCGTAAATTTCTTTCGGATCAAACTTCGGCATCGACGGTTTCTCATAATTAAATCCGGCGACAGGAAAATGACCGAGTTTGCTGATGATACTGCGGATTTTTTTGAGACACTCTTCGTCATTTTTCATTTTATGATCAGTCACGCCGCTGATCTCGCAATGCACCATTGCGCCGCCGAGTGATTCGTTGTCAATTTCTTCACCAATGGCCGCCTTCACCAAATGCGACCCGGCAAGAAAGACGCTCCCTGTTTTATCAACAATCATTGCTTCGTCGCTCATGATGGGAAGATACGCTCCGCCTGCCACACACGATCCCATAATAGCGGCAATTTGTGTAATGCCCATGGCAGACATGACGGCGTTGTTTCGAAAGATTCTTCCGAAATGTTCTTTGTCAGGAAAAATTTCAGATTGAAGCGGAAGGAACACTCCGGCAGAGTCGACGAGGTACACAATCGGCAAACGATTTTCGATAGCAATTTCCTGCGCACGAAGATTTTTCTTTGCCGTGATGGGAAACCAAGCGCCTGCCTTCACCGTTGCATCGTTGGCAACAATGACAACATCGCGGTTATGAATTTTTCCCACACCAAAAATTGTTCCGGACGACGGTGCGCCGCCATACTCTTCATACATTCCATACGCTGTAAACAATCCGATTTCAAGAAATGACGACTTCGGATCAATAAGAAGTTGAATCCGTTCGCGTGCAGTGAGTTTATTTTTCTTTTTATGTTTGGCAATGGCATCGAGTCCACCGCCGAGCCTTACGGTATGCGCTTTCGCCTCAAGTTCTTTCAATGCCTTTCGGTGGAATTCATCGTTACGCTTGAAAGCATCATCTTTTTTTATTTCAGAACCAATCATAATTATCTTTTAATTGATACCGTATAACGCATAATGATGAATAAGTAAAAGTTTTTCATTATCCATTATCAATTATACATTACTTTTTATTTTAAGATGTTTCTCGCAATCACCATTTTCTGCACTTCACTGGTTCCTTCACCGATAGTAAGAAGTTTTACGTCGCGGTAGAATTTTTCGACCGGAAAATCTTTAATAAATCCGTAGCCGCCATGAATTTGTACCGCTTCATTTGCCGCACGTGTTGCGACTTCGCTGGAGAAATACTTTGCCTGCGATGCAGACAGGTTGATATCCTTCCCTGCATCTTTCATCAAAGCAGCTTTGTGCGTCAATAAACGTGCAGCTTCAATTTCCATCGCCATATCAGCAAGTTTAAATTGAATCCCTTGAAAATCGGCGAGCGGTTTTCCAAATTGCTGCCGCTCTTTTGCGTATTTTATACTGGCATCCAGCGCACCTTGAGCCAATCCGACGGAGAGGGCGGCAATCCCAATTCTTCCGCTGTCCAATATTTTGAGCGCTTGTTTAAATCCTTCGCCTTCGCTGCCAATCAGGTTTTCTGCCGGCACTCGCACATCTTCAAAAATGAGCGAGGAAGTATCCGAAGCGCGCATCCCTAACTTGTTTTCTTTTTTCCCGACTGAAAAACCTTTCATCCCTTTTTCTACAATGAATGCTGAAATGCCGTGCGAACGCGATTTATCAGTTACCGCCAACACGACAAATGTTTCGCCGACCGAACCGTGGGTGATAAAATTTTTGTTGCCATTTAAAATCCAATTGTTTCCATCTTTCACTGCAACTGTTCTCATGCCGCCTGCATCGCTTCCGGAAAACGCTTCGGTCAATCCCCATCCGCCAAGTTTTTTGCCGCTGCACAGATCGGGAAGATATTTTTTCTTTTGTGCCTCATTGGCAAAATTGTAAATATGACTGACACACAAGCCGTTGTGAGCACAAATAGAAAGCGCCACCGAAGGATCAACCCTGGCAATTTCCTCAACAAGCACCGAAAAATCGAGCATCGAAAGCCCTGCACCGCTGAACTCTTCAGACACCGTTGCACCGAGAAAGCCGAGTTCTGCTAATTTTTTAAAAATCTCAGTTGGAAATTTTTGTGATTCATCGTACGTCATGACAACAGGGCGTAATTCATGTTCGGCAAAATCACGCGCTGCGTGTTGTATCAGGATCGTACTTTCATTCACAGTAGAATCAATAGGTATTGCAGCCATTCGGTGTTTCCTCACATGTTTGGTGATTAAGTCAAATAACAAGCACTTCACATTGTAAGGAAGCGGCTTGCGTCAATAGAGTGTGTGAGAAATGTAGAAAAGGGAAATGGAAAGTTCAAGAAGTATTCGCTGCACGCGAATATTTTTTGCAGGGATGATATTTCACTCCTGCGGCATCGCATCGCGTGCATTAATGGCAAGGTTCAAAATAATTTGGTGCAGATAATTCGGATCGCCAAGGATATTTCCACTTTCATTTTCGGAACTTGAGGTGATGGTAATATTTTTTGGGAATGTATGATTTACCAGTTCACGAACTTCGGTGATAATGCCGGCAAGTGAAACAGGGCGCAGTTCCATTTCACGGTTGCGGGCGAATAACAACAAGAGGGTACTTATTTCACGAATGAGACTTCAACAATTCTATTGCAGCGTCGTACGGCGTATGTTTGCGGAGTAGAACATCCGTTATTTTCTGTTCAAGCATTTTTTTGCGCGATTCATTCCAAAAATCAACCGTAAATTTATCATGGATAATTTCTTCGATGCGGACTTTCAATCGAGCGGCGCGGCGCTTTTCAAATTCGCCCTGTTTGTGGAGATAGGCTTGATGGCGTGCAAGAAGCAAGGCGACATCTTCAATTCCTTTTCCTTCACTCGCCGTTGTTTTAACAATATCTGCCACCCAAGAATGTTCGTCGTGCGCACGGAATCCAAGAATCATTTTAATTGACATCACTGCTTGATCGGCACCGGGTCGGTCAGCTTTATTCATCACAAAAAAATC
>JAQUOA010000161.1 GCA_028749215.1 Bacteroidota bacterium | reverse complement strand
GCGCGGATGCTTTACCGTTAAAATTTGTCAGCAATTGCAAAAATAATCCAATTCCAACAATGGCATCACGGCCAAGATGAACTTCCGGCAGAATAACCCCGCCGCTTCCTTCGCCTCCGATCACAGAGCCAAGCTGTTTCATTTTTGATGCAACGTTAATTTCTCCGACCGCTGTGCGATGTACTACGGCACCGAACTGTGCAGCAACATCTTCAACCGCGCGTGTCGTTGAAAGATTCACGACCACCGTCTGATGATTCTTTCCACGTTTCGTTTCCGCTTCAAGCACAAACTTCACGGCGGACACAATCGTGTATTCTTCAACAAATGGTTCTCCTTTTTCGTTAATCAGCACAAGTCTGTCTACATCCGGATCAACGGCAATACCGAGATCAGCTTTTTCAATAATCACCCGTTTGCTTAAATCGGTGAGGTTTTCCGGTATCGGTTCGGGTGTATGTGAAAATATTCCGCTGATGTCGCAATTCATTTCAATCACCTCACACCCAAACTCACGCAATAATCCCGGTACAATTTTTCCCCCTGCTGTATTCACGCAATCTACTACAACCTTGAGCTTGCGTTTGCGGATCTGATCAAGATAAATGTATGGAAGCGTTAGAATTGATTTTACGTGCTCGTCTATAAATTTTTGATTTTCTGTCAGAGCGCCTTGTTTATCCCACTGCTGATACGCGAAGTGTCCGCGGTCGGCAATAGACCAAAACAGTTTATTCTCATCACCATTTAAAAACATTCCGCTCGATCCCATAAATTTTAATCCGTTCCATATCATTGGATTATGGCTGGCAGTAATGGCGATACCTCCGGCGGCGTGAAATTTTTCAATGGCAAGTCCTACGGTCGGCGTCGGGCAAATTCCAAGATTCATCACATTGCATCCCATCTGCAGCAACGTTGATGTCACAGTTTTTTCAATATTAGAGCCGGTGATACGTCCGTCGCGCCCTACAATAATTGTCCCTCGATTTGAATATTCGGCGAACGCAGCGGCATATTTTACAATAATTTCCGGTGTCAGAGATTTGCCCACGATGCCACGGATCCCGGAGATGCTGATCATTAAGGACATGCTAATTCTTTCAATATGATTGTAAAGAAAATCTTACATAAAATAAGAAAGGAAGAGAGCAGAGGCAAGGTAATGTGACGGTTATGTTTGCAATTGTATTTGAGTTTCATGATATTCATTTCAATTGGAAAATACTTACACTATAGGGTCGCTATGAAGGTAAAAAAAATTCTAAAAATCTCCGGTATCGTTGCCGGAATTGCATTTGTTTTGATCCAATTTATCCAGCCTAATCGGTCGAATCCACCGTTTGATCCTGCGACGACAATGCAGGCAGAATTAAAAATTCCGACAAATGTGAGTTCATTACTTGAACGAGGTTGTAAGGATTGTCATTCCAATGAAACACGATGGCCTTTTTATTCCTACATCGCTCCCGTATCATGGCTGGTAGCCGACGATGTAAAAGAAGGGCGTAAGCACATGAATTTTTCTGAATGGGGAAGCTACAAGGAAAAGAAAAAAATTCGCGTTGTAACAGGTATTTATCAAGAAGTGAAAGATCGAACGATGCCTCTTCCAAAGTACGTGCCTCTCCATCCGGATGCAAAATTTACTGATGCAGAGCGTGATACACTGTTGCATTGGGCAAAAAGTGAAGGCGAAAAAATGCTTGGAGGATCGGTAGAGTAAGTTGCTAAATCTATAAAATTATTTATTGATGAGATGCGTGGAACAACTTGATGATTGTTCCACGGTAAATATTTTACAATAGTGCCATTTTTAGGTAAAAGAGGCATCAATTTACTGTAAATGTATAAAGAACAACAGAGTCCTATTTTTATTGCGTTCGGTACACTGTTTGAATGTGCATCCTTTCCTTGACACCCTATTCAATTTTCGTAATATTCCTTCATGAAAAAAGGAGTTTACCTCATGAATCGCACAATGTTTGTTGCTGCGATTTTATTTCTTTCAGCACTCCTGCAGATTTCCTGCGGTCCCAGTCTTACCGATATTACTACTTCCCTTATTGAACAGGGGAGAAATGATGAAGCCCTTGCGCGAATGCGGCGAGCACTTGTCCTTAATCCCCAAGAAACCGATTACCATAGACTTATGGGAATCGCACTCTATAATAAGAGAGAATACCGCGATGCGATTACCGCATTTGAAAAAGTTTTAAAAAATGATGATGAAGATGATCAAGCTGCATACTACATGGCTGCATCGTATGAAAATCTCAAAGACTATGATCATGCCATACAATATTACAGGCTCTACAATGAATTGACCTTCTACGGCGAATTTAAAGACATTGTCGCGGCAAGAATTAAAATTCTTTACCGTCAGCAGCTTGAACAAGAAGCGCAGCAAGCTCTAAAGATGGAACAACAGCTTGATGTTTCAAAAGTGCCTCTGAACACTGTTGCAATTTTATATTTTGAAAACAAAGGGAAGAAAACAGAATTGAATCCGCTTCAAAAAGGTTTGGCGGAAATGTTGATCACCGATCTTTCCAAAGTGAAAGCGCTGAAGGTTGTTGAACGCCTGCGTCTGCAAAAATTGATTGAAGAAATGAATCTTGGTGAGTCAGATCTTGTGGATCAAAAAACTGCACCGCGCCTTGGAAAACTGTTGGGGGCCTACCGCTTGTTGAAAGGTTCTTTCTTTGAATTGAAAGAAAATACCCTGAACATCGATGCGTTTGTTGCGCAAACTAAAACCGGCGAGCTGGATGTTACTACAAACATCACCGGCGATATGCGGGATTTTTTTCGCTTAGAAAAGAATCTGATATTCAAAATTCTTGATGAGATGAAAATAAAACTTTCAGACAGCGAACGCGAAGCTATTCTTGAAATTCCGACGGAAAATTATTTTGCCTTCCTTCAATATTCCCGCGGGTTAGATTTTGAAGATCGCGGAATGTACGCGCAGGCATACGATGCGTATTCGCAGGCGGCAAAAGCTGATCCAAATTTTAATCAGGCAAAAACAAGTGCGGTGACCGCTCAAAAAGCAGATCAGCTTGTAGGCTCATCGTCATCTCAAACGCAGAGCAGCGGAGACCAGAAACAAAGCTCAACATCCAACACAATGTCCAACACACCGGGTGCAATCCCCGCCAGCAATCCTCTTAATCGTCCCGGCGGCGGCAGTATTATCGATCGATTAGGCAGCATTGGGAATAATTTTAATAATAATTTAAATCCGGGGTCAGGAAATCAAACTCCAACTCCGCCGAATATTAGAAGTCCGTTGCCGATGCCTCCGGCGCCTCCTGGAAAATAATTATCTATGGTCAAGTATGGTGTATTGATACTTCTTCTTTTTAGTGATTTGCTTTTTGCTCAGTCCGATGCTGTAAATGCAATTGGACCTGAAGGAGGAGTTATATCACTTGTTAAAGCATCACCAAAGGACGAAGTGGTCTTTGCAGTGGTGCGAGACATTGGATTCTATCGCTCGCTCGATGGAGGAGGTAATTGGTATCCGGTTAATATCCCCATAATTTCTCTCCAAAATTTTACCATCTACGATATCGACTTTCATCCCCAATCACCCGATACAATACTAATTGCAACCTCGTTTGGATTGTATCGCAGTACCGACATGGGATTTTCATGGATAAAAAACATTCAATTCCCTGTCCCAAAATACAGTGTAAAATATCTTCACGCCAATCCGAGGGTTGTGTTTGGATCTGACGATGCCGGTGTTTTACGTTCGGATGACGGAGGAGACACATGGATTTCATCGAGTGTTTCATTAGGCAATAAGCCTATCCGCAGAATTGCGGTTCATCCGGCAGACTCGCTCAACATTCGTTTGGTAGCAACAACTTCTTTTTATGATTCCACCGGAATTTTTTTCAGTTCAAATGGCGGGGCAACGTGGCAGCCATACGATCAAGGATTGCCTGCGGGCGGCGCCCGAAGAATTTATTCTGTAGAGATGGATTCTACCGGATTGGGGAAAACAAATTTTCGTCTGGTTATTGGCACTGCCAGCGGATTGTATATGATACAGCCAGATTTAGGTACATCATGGCAACCCGTTCAGATCGGTTCCATTACCGGTGTTATCACTGATGCGGCATTGGTGTTTGAAGGTATTGATTCTACCGCAATTCCCACCGTACCTAAATTTGAATTTTATATTGCTTCGAACGGTTCAGAATATGACGGAAGACCGAAACCAACAACAAACCAGAACGGTATTTTCCGGATCAGTTCATTTAAAGGCGAAATCTCTACGATTTCCTCTCCTGTAACCAATGTGTTTAATGAACTCTGCGATATCACCTCAATTTCCATCCCGGTCGATACTAATAAATCGAAAATGTACGCCGGAACAACGGGGGGAATTTTTGTGACGACCGATGATGGTGCAACATGGCAGAAAAAAGATTTAGGCATTGCCCACCATCATGTACGAAATTTGGCTTCCATGCGTCTCTCTACGTATCCGTTAATGGCATTGTTTGCCGGAGTGAATGGCGGCGGAATATATCGGTCTACCGATGAAGGATGGTCATGGAATTCTTCGAACATCGGCATAACAAATCCTTACATTACCACGGTAAAAGTAGATGACAAACATCATGTCGTGTATGCCGGGTCAATGCTGGCGTTGTATCGTTCAGATGATGCGGGAATAACATGGACACCGATTTTTAATCCGGACAGTTCTACGGTAATAAATTTTTCCAAATTTACGACCCGAAGCAACGACATGACGGTGCGCATCTCACCCGTCAATCAAAATTTTATTATGCTCCGTTCGCCGGCGTACGGAATGAGAATCAGTTCAGATAGAGGAGCGAGTTGGACATTCGTTAAATCACCTCTTCCTGTCGACACTCTGCGTGCACCTGAGAATATAGAATTTGACCCCGTTGATTCTGCAACAATTTATTTTGCGGGGATTGGATTATATCGATCGACTGATCTTGGAAAAACGTGGACGGACATCTCGTCCAATTTACCAAAATCTGCTTTGCATCCTCTGCTCCATCAACAGGTCACACTTGAAATGCTGAGTCCAACGATCAACCCAAGAAATAATCAAGAAATTTTCCTTTCCGTGGTATTTAGCGATCCGGGGCTGCCGTACAGGCTCTTTAAAACGATCGATGGCGGATCGAGCTGGGATCCGCTTCCGCAGGCGGTACCGACATACGATGTTCACTTTGATAAATATGATAAGACACGCCTGGTTGCTTCGGGACCATTTGGCGTGTATCGCAGTAAAGACAGTGGAAAATCGTGGTCGATGATATCCGACTCTCTTCAAAAGATTCAGTATCTATTATTATCTCCTCATGTGTATGATCCGAACAAATTTTTTGTGGGGAGTGAAAACGGCGGCTACGAAATTTCTTTGGGCGATGTTGCTGATGTTGTTGTCGATTCAGTTGTCCACAATTTTGGAACCCTTAGCGTCGGCAGAGACAGTCTCCGGACGGTCATATTCAGTAACAAATTTGGATTGCGCAGCGGTTTTGTACGATTTGAGGGAATCACCGATTCTTCATTTCACTATCTTGGCCCAAAAGAATTTTTCATTCCGGCAGGGGGCGAAGATTCAATTCAAGTAAAATTTCGTCCGAATGGTTCGGGATTTTTCTTTGGTGTGGGGACATTTTCAACTTCAGCAGCGTACTACGACTCGATAAAAATTATTTTATTTGGACAAGGCGATTCCAGGTATTCTACCGGGAAAGCAACATTCGATTTTGGTTCGGTAACGATTGGACGTGATTCCATTATTACCGATACTGTAAGCAATCAGTACCGCAGCGCACCTCTTCAAATAACGTATATCGGAAGTACAGATTCACTCTCTTTTAAATATCTTGGTAATCCGGTTGTTATTATCGATACGGGAAAAACGCATGTCTTTGCTTTTCAATTTACTCCAAAGGTCAAAGGGGAAACAGTAGGGTATCTGAAATTTGCAACATCCGCACCGGAAAATCCTTTTGTTGTTGTCCGATGCCAAGGGATTGGCATTGCTAAAAATTTTATTTCGCGGAGAGTACTGCTGGATACAACGGTAGGTTTCCGCCCTCCCGATAGTACGACGCTTAAAGAATATTACAAAGTCTGGGCTGCCGGTTTGAATCGCGCAGATATTAAAGTGGATTATCGGCAAACCGGAGCTTTTTCAAATTATAATACCGCAGTTTACGTTCAACCGAATGGCCCGCCGCCAACAGAAGTTATTGATTCATTACAACGATATGTGATCAACGGCGGAACATTGGTGTTGCTTGGGGATTACGGCGATAAGTCGTTGGCGCCATTCAATACTTTTTTGCAGGCTCCAAGCTGGCTGCAAACGTACAATGTGCAGACGGGTATTAAATTTAATTCAAATCTTTTGATGGATACGAGTGCACAACGTACATTGTTATATGATGCAATTGTTGCCAAACCTGCGAGCAATAATCAGTTTACATACAATGTTGACAGCGTTGTGCTTTTTACTTCCGGCAGTTTATCTATTGATACAACCGTAAAAAATGTTGAACCGCTTTTGGCGGTGCGCTCATCGTCGCTCTTTTCAATCAATCCTAAAGATTCAATTTCTCACCCTACGCCAATACCTTTTGCCGTGGTCGCGGCATATTCAAAGATTGGGAAAGGTAAAATTATTGTCA
>JAQUOA010000160.1:4904-6751 GCA_028749215.1 Bacteroidota bacterium | reverse complement strand
GTCTGTATCGTTCCATCGCTCGCATACTGGTACATGGCAACATTTTTATGGTTGTACACATTGTTCAAAGCTATGTAAACCACAATATTAAACTGTTCCATGTGATACCGGCTAATCCATTGAATATCAAGACGTTGATAATCTGGATGGCGAACAGAATTGATTGCGTCGGTATCATTCCATGCTCCATCAGCCCAGTACGACCCACCAATTTGTTGTTGAATGGAACGGACAAATTGCTTCGGCGTATACGGTCTACCGCTTGCATATCGAAACCGAAAACTGATTTCCATATCATCTGAAAACGGCAGAATCATTGATGGATATTTTAAATAAAATGGAGCATCATTCAGCCATTGGCGAAAGCCTTTCACAATTTTTCCTCCAACCACTGTCGCCATCCATGGAAAATCATAATCCGAAGGATATGTTCCCGCATTTATATTTCGAAGGGTATTACTAAAACCATCCAAAGTTGTTACACGGGGATCATCATTCCATGTCTGGGAGTATGAAAGGCTTAGCGTTCCATAAAAATCTTCAACTTGTTTTTGCTGGATGAAAAGCTCTATCCCTTTTGATGTACGCTTGCCAACACTCAACAATTGTTCCGACCGGAATAATTTATCGGCAGAGTGAATAAACTCATCGCTGATCGGTAAATGATCGTACGATTTGTAATACCCTTCAAGGCTTGCCTTCAATCCGTCACCAAAAAGATGTTCAATGCCAAGCACAAAATGGCGTGCGTGAGCGTTCTTTAAGTTTTTGTTGATGTCGCTGTTTGTTGCATCACCATAGTACGGATACGGAAGCGTTTGGTAGAATTCACCATAGGCAAAATTAATTTTAGTGGTTGGAGGCAGCACTTCATACGAAAGACTGAACCGCGGGCTTACATTCCCTTGCTTTGAGTACGTGAAGTAGTCATACCGAACACCAATTGTTGAGATCACATTGGAGAACAACGTAAACTTATCACTAATGTACGCCCCGGATTTGTTTTGCTCTCCTAATTTCATGCGCACATCAACATCGCCGCGCGATGCGCTGATGACAGGATCGGAAGCGTCAAATTTTCCATCATTATTAACGTCGTAACGAAACACGGTAGGTTCATATTTTACGCGATTGACAAAATTTTGAACTGTCGCATAGGAAGCACCGAATGAAATTTCATTGCCGGGAACAAGATGGTGAACGAGTTCATATTTAGCTTGCAGTATTTGCTCATTTGAATTGTTAGAAAACACGTCGCGCGTGTTAATCAATTGATTACTAATTACTTTTCCGTTAGCGTCATACTTCCGGGCCGTAAAATCATCTAAGACATCAACGTTGTAATAATTTCCGTAACCCGACAATGTCAGCACAGAAAAACCGTTGTTCCATAAACTTTTTAAACTTACGCCAACCGCATATTGATGACTCCTAACGTCGACGCGCTGAACACTGGATGAATCAAATCGGCTCTTTTTTTGATCATTTGCTTCCTTCGGGTCTCCTTTAATGAAAATTTTATCATCCCCATAGATCCCGTTTACCAATAATTTTTGTGATGGAGAAAGATCGTACACAATTTTAAACTGCGTATCCCAATATTTTGGAATCGCCGTAAGTCCTATGGACGAAATTCCGGTGATTTTATCGAGTGCTTCCAGCAGACTTTGGCGGGCGGAAAAGATCCACGAACCTTTTCCATCGTTAATTCTTCCTTCCATCAGAGTACCTACACCGGCCATATTAAAACCTGTGTTGGAGGCAAATGTTTGCTGGCGATCTCCTTCGCGCAGCGAAATATCCATCACGGAAGACAATTTGTCCCCATACATCGCAGGAAAGCCTCC
>JAQUOA010000160.1:0-4804 GCA_028749215.1 Bacteroidota bacterium | reverse complement strand
AACCACTCTTCTCTTTGCATCTGCGATGATCCTCTTACCGGCCCAATGTATGTAACTTTGGTAGTTTTAATTCCGCAAAAGCCTAGGATCATTTTTTTCATTGCATTGATACCAGGCTCACGCAACACCCATTTGTAATACCAAACCGGATAATCGATGGTGCAAAGAATATGCGATGTTTTCCCTTTTAATAATTTATCCCACATCGGAGAATTTTCTTTGTATTGAAATGCAAATCCAGGTAAAAACATTCTGTCAATGAAACCTTTCAGAAGTGCCGGCATCATTCCCCACCACATCGGAAAGATCCAAACAATATGATCGGCCCACTGGACTTTTTTCCATGCTTCAAGTAAATCAGTTTCAAGCTCTGTGCGCTTTGAATATCCATATTGTAAAATAAGGTTGAACTTCAATTCTGTAGTTATAATTTCTTTTATTTCCCCGTCAGAACGGAAAGCGCCTTGCTTGTATTTGGAGTGCAGGGCAAAATTATAACTTTCTTTATTCGGATGGCCGTTAATAATTAGAATTTTTTTCACTGTAATTTTTCCACTGAAATTGTTTATAAATATAATTTTTGCATATTCCGCTAATAATCAACAAGGATGCGCAAAAATTACATTGGCTTGAAGACCATAAAGTAAATGCTTGATAACGCTATAAGAATAGAGAGTGAACCAAAAAATACCCACGCCCTGCCAAGTGCCCAATATTCGTTGGGTATGCTGCCGTTATTTTGAAATTCTTTGGCCATTTTCCCGAGTTTATACTGAAGAGGAAAAAGGACAGCGCCCCATAGCACACCTGAAATAATAAATAGCCACATTCCCCATGCCAGCCATTTGGTACTCCAAATATCCAATTGAAACAAGGTGGCATTGATGTAGCCGGTGACGAGAATAATCAAAACACCTGACGAGGTAAACAGAAAATCTGTCACTGTCACTTGCCGTTGTGCAAATGAAATTATTTTCGGATCACGAGTTTTATCGGCCATGATTTTCCAACACATGGTAACGATGATATTGCCAAAGAAAATTATGACTCCGAAAATGTGAAAACATTTAAGCAAATAATATAATTGTCCGTCCATTGTTTGCTCCTGAAATAATTATTCTTTTTCATTTGCACTAAAATATTCTAGCGCAATGCAGCAATTGTCTGTTGTATAGCTTCTTTGTTTGTTGTTGGCGTGTATGCAAATGCGTTAATAAATTTGCTGGAGTCAAAATAATACTCTCTGTCAAACTGATATCGCATTTCATAAATTTCTTTTATAATTGGCACCAACAAACCCAACACTCGCATGCCAAACGCCGGCAAGACTTGAACTTTATCTGATGCATGCATTTCATCGGCAAATAACTTTACCCACTGTTTTCCTGTGAGGGCGTTTTTATCAACAGGTAAATTCCATATTTGATTGAATGCCTGCGGTGAATTTCCTAAGATGGCCGTTCCTTCCGCTAAGTCGTGCGCGTATCCCATCGAATGAATGACATCAGCATTACAGAACCACTGCGCGGATTTTCCTTTTACCATGTTGTCGTACACCATATTCATCATTAAGCTGTTACCTTTTATTGGGCCAAAAAAATCAGGCGATCTGGCGATGACAGCATTTAATTTTCCTTTTTCAACCTGTTGAATAATATGCTGGTCAATGGCGGCTCTTATTTCACCTTTTTTACTGCTCGGGCTGACCGGAGAATTTTCAGTAATATGTTTTACATTATCTCCTCCAATGGCATAGACGTTGTCAAAGAACACTAATTTTGTTTCATGTTTTATACACGTTTCAACAACATGTTTTATAAATGCAGGCAATCTTTCCTGCCAGACTTTTGTTTTGTATTCAAAGCCGACGGTCACATAACATACGGTGCTGCCTTGAATTGCTTTTTCAATTTGTTCTTGAATTGTTACGTCGGCAGCGAATAATGTATCTGTCGTATTTACTTTTTTTGGATTTCGACTGACAAGCCGAATGTCAGTTGTAAACTTTGATAATGCTTTCGCCAACTCAACTCCAATTGCCCCGCCTGAACCTAAAATTGTTTGCATGTGTTTTTCCTGAGCTATTAATTACTTCAATAAATATGAACTACGGTTTTTTAATGAACAATGTTTAGTAAAATGACAAAAAAATGTCTTCTTAATTTTTTTCTAAAATTTCAGCCAACACAAAATCCAACGACTCTTCCACAAATGCTGTTCGGTGCTCTGCTGGTATCATCGGAATTCTTTCGCGAATAATGAGCGACACCATTCCATGAACAAGAGACCAAATGCCAAAAGAAATGGCATCCACGCTCCCCACTTTTATGAAATTTGCTTTCATACATTCTTGGACGTTTTCTCTCAAAACATTCAATGACCGCATTCCAATTTCCCACTCAGTATCTTTTGGGTGAGAATTCATTGGGGCGCGAATGATGAACATAAGATCATATAACTCAGGATTTTCAAGGGCAAATTGAATATACACTCTGCCGTGTGCTCGAAGTTTTTCTGCAGGATTTTTAATTCCACTAAGAATTTGTTGTCGCCGATAAAACTCCGCAAACCCGATTTCTTGAAGAGCGCAAAGAATTTCATCCTTGTCTTTAAAATACAAATATACCGTTCCCGGGCTATATTCAATTTTATCTGCAATCCGGCGAATAGTGACATGCTCATACCCTTCATCAAGAAACAGCCTTTGGGCTGCATCAAGAATGATTTGACGCATTTCCTGTCTATCGCGCTCTTTACGTTCCGCAGTTCCCATTATTATGAACCTTGATTATTTACTGAACATAGTTTAGTGAATAATCGATTTAAATGCAAGTAAAAAAAATTTTATTTTAGAGTATTCTTATGGACACCCCAACATTGATAAGAAATTGATGCTCCACCAATGGAGTAAATCCTCTTCCTCTAACAGATAACGATTGCGTTGAAATCATTGCTGAAATTTTGGGAGAGTAATGAATTGCATATCCAAAACCGGCACTATGTATCAATTGGAAAAATGCAAGGGTTGATCCATGCAGAGCATATACTTCATTTTCATCATGAATGATTCCAATCGCTCCTTCAAGGTACACATCGTCGACAGGGAAAAATCTTACCATCGGTAAAACCGCAATGCTGTTCGATTCAACTATTGTACCTGCGGAATTTTCATATCCAAAAAACCCAAAGTGCGATCGAATACCAAGACCGCTTCGATTCCATTGAGGCGAAAAGTATTCTACTGAAAACCCGCCACCGCCGCGATGTGTATTGGTACTGATCAATGAGAATGAAATGTTGATTTGATCTCGTGAAATATTTTCTTTAGAAATTATTTGAGAATAAAGCAATGATATTTGAAATAACATCATCATCATTAATTGATATTTCGTTTTCATTGTGATCCTCCTTTCTACTACAAGGTGCTCGGTCATTTTAAAAGAGGTGTCCGAAGTTGAGATAAAAACCAGTGGTTTCTTTTCCCAACCCAACATCAAGCCTGACGACAAACGTATCCATAAAAAATCGCAGGCCAAACGTTGGGTTTGATTGCCAACGCTTCAGATCAACACTGCTGAGAGATTGCCACACTTTACCGGCGTCAAGTCCTGTGATTGCCCCAAGCCTCCCAACAAGCGGGAATCGTAATTCGAGATTGATGAGGGCGGATGCTTTATCAAGAAACCGGTCCTGCGGCGAGCCTCGCAATGTTTGATTTCCGCCAATTGGCAACAACACCTGTATTGGAAGATTATTTCCATTCACCTGTTGTACTCCAATTCTTGTCGCAAAAATTGTTGTTGGATAAAAGAGTGTAGTATAATTTTGGAACCACAATCCGATCCGTTGGTAATCTACATTTGCAAACGCAATTTTTGGCGCGTATTCAAATTCCGAAAGAAGAACAAAGCCGCGGGAAGGGTTGACATAACTATTGCGTGAATCATATCGGTATGACAGTACAATGCCAAATGTTTTCGCTGTTTCAGTATTTAATGAAGAAGAAAGAGTTAAAAGCGCACTTGTATCGGAATAATTAAAATTTCTTATCGATCGTAACCGCAATGCTATTGAACCGATTGAATGCTGCGACCAACCACGGCTGAATGTGAGCGTGATTTCTATCGGTTCTCTTGAATAATATTCACGATTGTCGAATCGAGAAAAATTACCGATTCCAAAAAAACTGTTCTTAATCCATTTGTCATAATCCACCAGGAGATCGAATGCCATTGGGTATATTTTCCCTTGGCGTAATTCAAAATCGGGATATGAAAACAGTGCACGGTACCAACGTTCTCCTTTTGTACTGTTAAACAGAACAAGATCAAATGATTCATTATGATTCAATGTGTTTAAGAAAAAAGCTTTTGCACCGTACCCAAAGCCGGCATCGGTATCGTATGAAGCAATCGGTAAATATTCTGTTTTAGATTCATTGGTTTGACCTGTGGCTGACTTATCGGGTGACTCTTTTACCATTCTCGAAATACCGATTTCGGCAAAAACCCCGTAATGGTCCGACACCATCGTATTATTTATCGGCTCATCAAATATTATATTCTTTTCTTTGACATCACTGGTAGAAAAATGAGATCCAAGAAAGATATAATCTATCCTTCGCGAAATTTTATCAACAAAAGCATTTGTTTTTTCGTCATCAGGCAATGGAACACCCGAAGCATCAACTGTATCTAAAGAATATTTAATATTCGTATTTTTTTCCGGATCCCAAGTTGCGCCAAGATTGCCGTCAAAGAGATCAATATATTGGGATTCCTCTTTGATCATTTTGATTTCAATC
>JAQUOA010000159.1 GCA_028749215.1 Bacteroidota bacterium | reverse complement strand
AAGCCGGAGTGGCGAAAGTCAGAATAAATCCTGGAAACATTGGTTCAAAAGATCGTATTCGTCAGGTGCTTGAAGCGGCAAAGGGAAAGGGAATCCCGATTCGCATTGGTGTGAATTCAGGCTCACTTGAAGAGGACATTCTTGAAAAGTTCGGTTACCCGACTGCAGAAGCCTTGTACGAATCTGCAATGCGCCATGTTGGAATTTGTGATGAATTTAATTTTAAAGATGTGATCATTTCTGTAAAATCCACCGATGTACGGTTAATGATAGAAGCATATCGGCTTGTGGCACAACGAACTGATATCCCTCTGCATCTTGGGGTGACCGAAGCCGGGTTGACGCGTGTCGGAACAATTAAATCTGCTGTTGGAATCGGAACATTACTCTCCGAAGGAATTGGCGACACGATTCGCGTATCGCTGACCGATGAACCTGTGAAAGAAGTAGAAGTTGGAAAAGAAATCCTGCGCACTCTTGGTTTAGCAACACGCAATGTAGAATTAATTGCCTGCCCTACATGCGGTCGTTTGGAAATTGATCTCTTTGGAATTATGGCTGAATTAGAAAAACGACTTGAAGGGGTGAAGAAGCCGGTGAAAGTTGCTGTGCTAGGATGTGTCGTGAACGGCCCAGGTGAAGCAAGCGATGCCGACATTGGTGTAGCGGCGGGAAAAGGTGTTGGAATACTGTATCGCAAAGGTGAAATGATACGACGGGTAAAAGAAAGCGAAATTGTTGATGCGATCGTTGAAGAGGTCCATAATTTCAAACCGGAAAATTAAACGATTTTTTACTCCATATAAATTTTTTGTTTCAAGTGTCAAAAAGTTGGTTATCGGTAAACGACCAACTTTTTTTATGTGCTTTTTCAAAACGTTTCTTCATTTTTCCCTCCGAAAATTGTATATTTGACCACCAATTATTGATAGCAAGGACAACGAGTGTCAGTTTTTAAGCGTATTTTGTATCTGTTGTCAGAACTTTTTACACAAGTCGTCACATCTCCTGTTTTGATTCGAAGCTCTTTTTTTAACTCTTTCTATGTGTGGACGTATTTTAAAATCAAAAAGATTTTAGAAAGAGATGAATTTGAATACTTCCTCGCAACGGTAAAGCCAGGGATGACTGTTTTTGATATTGGGGCAAACATTGGCTTCTTTACGATTGAATTTTCGCAGCTTGTCGGTCCAAAGGGAAAAGTGTACGCTTTTGAACCGGATCCATTTATTTTTTCCCTGCTTAAAAAAAATATTGAACGCCGCAATCTGCAGAATGTTATTTTGCACAATATTGCAGTTTCGGATAAAGAAGGTCATCTAGATTTTTTTGTCAACAACAAAAACCGGGCGGATAACCGCGTGTACTCATCACCGAATGAACACCGTACAAAAATTGTTGTTGATGCAAAATCTATTGATTCCATCGTCCCCGCCGATGTAAAAGTAAATTTTATAAAAATAGATATTCAAGGGTACGAGCTTTTTGCGTTGAAAGGTATGTCAAAGATTATTTCAAACTCCGGTAACTGTATTCTTTTTTCAGAATTTTGGCCTTACGGAATGCAGTTATGCGGATATAAAGGAACAGAGTATCTTGATGAATTAATTGCGTCGCGTTTTCAAATCAAATATGAAGACGATACTCAAATTTTAGAAGAAAAAAATTTCAAAACATTTACCGAAAGTTTTCCGATGAATGATTTTGGGTACACCAACTTAATCTGTAAAAAACTATAAAGAAAATTTAAATGTCAGATCGAAAAGAACACGAAAAACAGCATGGTGCGGCAATTGCTCACAACGCTGCCGATATTTGGGGATGGGGTTCGCCCTCGGGTCAAGTCCGGGCAAAACGGCGGTCGCAATTATTAATTCAATATGGACGAATCACAAAAGATTCCTCGGTGCTCGATATTGGATGCGGTACCGGAATTTTTAGCAGATATTTTGCAGAGGCCGGTGCAAAAGTAACAGCTATCGATATATCAACAGACTTACTTGAGCAGGCGAAAAGAGAAACAACGCAACCCATCACATATATTCTAGGCGATGCGGAAAATTTCCCATTTGATGATCGAACGTTTGATGTTGTCGTAGGGAGTTCCGTTCTGCATCATCTAAATCCGGAAATTGCATTGAAAGAAATTTTTCGAGTATTAAAGCCGGGAGGATTTGTCGCATTTGCTGAGCCAAACATGATGAATCCGCAGATTGCCATTCAAAAAAATATTCCTTTTATCAAAAAAATGCTTGGCGACTCTCCCGACGAACGTGCATTTGTTAAAGGTCAGGCGAAGCGGCTGTTGACAAATGCAGGGTTCACAAATGTTCTAGTTTTTCCCTATGATTTTCTTCATCCGTTAGTCCCGAAAATTTTTATCAAACCGATATCTTCACTTAGCCGCTTATTGGAAAAAATTCCGCTGATAAAAGAGATTGCAGGTTCTCTTGTGATGGCCGGACGAAAGCCGCTGTAAACCTATATAATGAAAAAAGAAAACCTTATATCATTTTTTGATTCATACGCTGACCGGTGGGATCAATGGAAAAACCGAAATCGGTACTACTACAAGGATATTGAAAAGTTATTGCGTTTCGTTATTGTCCCGAATTCATCGGTCATTGAAATCGGCTGCGGAACAGGAGATTTTATTAATGCCGTGCAGCCGTCGTATGGTGTTGGAATTGATTTTAGCTCGAAGATGGTTGATCACGCGCAAAAGAAGTATCCGCATCTAAAATTTTTTACGATGGATGCGGAGGATTTTTCACTGGATGAAATTTTTGACTATGTCATCATGTCCGATTTGGTCGGGCATTTGAATGATATTCAAAAAGCGTTTGATGCTGCACAAAAAATAATGAAACCGCATTCGCGTTTTGTCATTACCTACCACAACTTCATGTGGGAACCGGTGTTCTGGCTTGCATCAAAACTTGGTCTGAAAGTAACGGTGAATCCGCAAAACTGGATCAACTCGAACGATCTGCAAAATTTGCTCGAGCTCTCAGGATTTGAGATTGTACGCACAGGACAGCAGCTCATTCTTCCGAAAAATATTCCTGTTCTTTCATGGTTCGTCAATAAATATTTTACGCAGCTTCCTCTTTTCAAACATCTTTCGGTAACGCGGTATATTATTGCGCGCCCCAAGGTCGTCGTGCCTGCAGAAAAAAAATATTCAGTATCAGTCATTATTCCGGCACGAAATGAAAAAGGAAATATTGAACGCGCATTACAGACCGTACCGTCCATGGGTTCACACACCGAAATAATTTTTGTGGAAGGCCATTCGACGGACGGGACATTTGAAGAAATTAAACGAGTGGTTTCCGAAAATAAGAGATCCGATATCTCCGTAAAATATTCTGTTCAAAAGGGAAAAGGGAAGGGAGACGCTGTGCGCGAGGGTTTCTCACTTGCGTCGGGTGAAATTTTAATGATCCTTGATGCCGATCTGACGGTTGCTCCCTCTGAGCTTCCAAAATTTTATAACGCCATCGCATCGAATCACGGAGAATTTATTAACGGCAGCCGCATGGTCTATCCGATGGAAAAGGAAGCGATGCGCTTTCTGAATATGCTGGGGAATAAATTTTTCAGCATGCTCTTTACATGGCTTCTTGGCCAGATATTTAAAGATACTCTGTGCGGTACAAAAGTTCTTTATAAAAAAGATTACGAACGCATTGCGGCAAACAGGCATTATTTTGGGGAGTTCGATCCGTTTGGTGATTTTGATTTAATTTTTGGTGCGTCAAAATTGCAATTAAAAATTGCAGAAATTCCCATTCGGTACAGGGAGCGAACGTATGGTGATACCAATATTTCACGATTTCGCCACGGTTTGTTGCTCCTTCGTATGTCATGGTTTGCAATGAATAAATTGAAATTCAGATAAAATTTTATGAGCTCAGGTTCTAAAAAGTCCAAAGCTGGTACAATCCCGAACACCAAAACTTCAACACTGCTTGGTTCAGTCGAAAAGTTTTTGGCTAAGAACAGTGATAAAATATTTTATGCAATCCTTGGGATAGGGATTGTCTTTTCATTAATGATGTTCAATGCCCGCATTGTTGAAAATGATGACGCTCTCTACATTGAAGGGGGCTATCACTACGCGACGAATTTTTTTGGATATTATTACACGGTAAATGCGCCTCTGTATATTATGTTTCTTGCGCTGCCAATTGCAATTTTTGGGATCAACCTTATTGCTTTAAAACTTTTTTCCGTTTTGTTTTTTGCATTGAGCGTTTTGTTCTTTTATAGAGCGTATAAAAACAAAATCCCTAACACAATTCTCTTTGTAGTGCTCTTAGCGTTTGCTTGGAATTCATACATCGTTGCCTACGCAAGCTATACGTTTACCGAAGCATTTTACATGATGCTTCAAAGCTTTTTCATGATTGCTTTGTTCAACCATATCCAAAAACCTGCCGTTGAAACGCAAAACGTAGCAGAATCGTGGCGCGCTTGGCTTTGGATTGGATTTCTTTTATTCATTCTTTCTCTCACACGAAATGTTGCCGCTGCGGCTGTGGGTGCAGTGATGCTTTATTTTCTGTTTCAAAAACAATTTCGCAATGCACTCTATACTGCTGTGTCATTTTCAATCTTTTTTGGATTGTACTCAGCAGTAAAGAAAATATTGTGGGGAGACATTGCCTCGAGCCAATTTTCGATGCAGAGCGGATTGCTGTTCCAAAAAGATGCGTACGATGCCTCGAAAGGAATGGAAACGTTTGGCGGATTTATCACACGGTTTATTGAAAACACGCAAATTTATTTTTCCGCTCGGTTCTTTGAAATCCTTGGCTTTCGGTCTGAGAATTCCGATCCATCAATTTTTTTGACACTTGTTTTCTTTGCTTTTATCGGGATTGGATTGTTTTATATAGTGAAGAACAAAGAAAAATTTCTCCTTCTTTCTGCCCTCTATTTTTTGACACTGTGTGGTGCAACATTTATTTCTCTTCACACAAGCTGGGGACAGCCGCGTTTCGTGATGATTCATCTTCCGTTTATCCTTATTACCGGTCTCTACGGGCTCCATCGATTAGCAGTAACCCCTTCGTTTGATTTTGGTAAGCCGATATTTTTTATCACTATGGTGTTAATAATAGGTGTCGGAATTTATGAAACAGCCCAGAAGTCATCAGAGAATTTACCGGTGCTGCAGAAAAATTTGAACGGTGATATTTATGCGGGATATCCTGACCAGTGGGCAAGTTATGTAAGAATGAGCCGTTGGTGTGCGGATCATCTTGATACTACCTCGACTGTTGCGTGCAGAAAAGCACCAGTGTCATTTGTGTACGGCAGCGGAAAATCTTTTACCGGAATTTATGCCGTCTCCTCGAATGATCCCGATACTTTGTTGAATCGTTTGCATCGGTCCGAGGCAACCCATATCATCCTTGATGCTATTGCGGGGACGGTGTACCGATATATGTCCATTGTGGAATCAAAATATAAAGGTACATTTGAAATGATCCACCAAGAAGGCAGCGGTGAAACAGCTGCATATTTATTTAAAATTCATTACCGGTAACCACAGTGGCAGAAACCATTAACATATTATTCGTCGGCGACATCATTGGCAAACCAGGTTTAGAGCTTGTCACGACAATGCTCAAAGGGATTCTTGAAAAGCATAAGATTGATTTCTGCATTGCCAACGGCGAAAATGCCGCCGATGGAAAAGGGATTGAAGAGAATCAGGTAAAGCAATTGTTCGATCTTGGTGTTCATGTTATCACCGGAGGCAATCACACGTTTGACCGATGGGATATGAAGAAAGTGTATTCCACTTTCAAGAACTTGATTCGCCCTCTAAACTTTCCACGCGACGTTGCGGGGAATGGTTTTGTAGTGTACGAATTGAAAAGCGGTGTAAAGGTCGGCGTCATCAATCTGCAAGGACGCACATACATGCAGCCGATTGAAGATCCGTTCCGTTCAGTCGATTGGGCTTTATCGAAGGTGAACGAACAAACGAAGATTGCTTTCATAGATTTTCACGCTGAAGCCACTGCCGAAAAAATGGCGATGGGATGGTATGTTGACGGGCGGGCGAGCGTTGTGGTTGGTACACATACGCATACGCCGACAGCAGATGCGAGAATCCTGCCGCGCGGCACGGCGTTCATCACCGATGTGGGAATGACGGGACCGTATGATTCCGTTTTAGGGATGAAGAAAGAAATTGCCATTAAACGGTTTTTGACGCAGACGCCGCACAAGTATGAAACGGCGTCCAATGAGGTGAGATTTTGCGGAACGATTGCTGAAGTGGAAGTGGCGACAGGAAAGTGCGTGCGGTTTGAGCAATTGATCTTCCCGAAGTTTTGATCTCACGCAAAGCCGCAAAGAAGCAAAGAATAGAATGAATGAAAATGAAATTGCAAAAATAGTTGTTGATGTTGCCTTTCAGTTGCACTCTGCGCTTGGTCCCGGTTTACTCGAATCTGTGTACCAAGAATTGTATGTATATAAATTAAGAGAGCGTGGTTTATTTGTAGAGACAGAAGTGGAACTTCCACTTGTTTTTGAAGGGAAAAAATTTAGGTCCACATTCAAGATCGATATTTTAATAGAAAAGAAATTAATCATCGAATTGAAATCAGTTGAAACTCTTTTGCCGGTTCACAAAAAACAATTGTTAACATATTTACGGTTGATGGATTTACGATTAGGAATTTTGATCAACTTTGGTTCAGCACTTATTAAAGATGGCATTAAACGAATTGTGAAT
>JAQUOA010000158.1 GCA_028749215.1 Bacteroidota bacterium | reverse complement strand
GGGTTAAACGGATTCGGATAGTTTTGCGCAAGCTCATACGCTTCTGCCACTGCGCTGATGTGAACTTCAATAGCATTACTGTACGTAAACTTTCCGTCACGATCGATTTGTTTCAAGCGGTAGCTGTACGTGCCGTTGACGTTTGCCGCATCAACAAAGCTGTATGACTTAGGCGAATTGCTGTTGCCTGCGCCAGCCACAAATCCGATCTTGCTCCAACCCCCACCCTGCACTCCCCCTTGCAGGGGGAGGGTTTGGGAGGGAGTCCGCTCTACTTCAAAACCGAGATTGTTCACTTCGGTCGCTGTCTTCCATTGCAACTCTACATGGTTGCCATTGGATGTTGCTGTGAATGAATTGAGTTCGACCGGCAAAGGTGTGCTCGCTTCATCCGCACCCATATATGGGATTGTTCCACTTCGTACATCACCATCAATATCGGTTGCGATACCGAGACCTGTTGCACCGATTAAATTGACATCACCGTTTGATGCACCGACCAGGTGTAAATCCGTGGCAGAAGCGAATGCAACACTCACATTTTTAGAATTAGCATCCTGAAGTGAGCTATCTCTCCAATTTTGCATCGTTTGTCGGTCGCTTGCGTTATAGTAACCAACAAAGCCACTGTCTACTGATGTTAAATAAATATTGTTGTAATCAGATGTAAAATTACCGTTAGTTCCAACTCTACGAATTCCCCATATTTTCATTACTGTTTCACCCGAGAAAATAATATTATTTTTCACGGTACATGTTCCAGAAGGAGCGGCTTCAGTTGTGGCACCTGATGCAAATGCGATTCCCGCGATAAAGGAATTACCAAATGTCGTCATGTCTGTCATCTCGGGAAAATAAATCGTGTTGTGGGAAATAGTCGATGTGCTCGATCCGGTCTGCCGTATGCCATATAATTTACTGTTCGAAACAGCAGCAGTCGATGTAAATCCAGCAATAAAATTATTATATATATTTACAACTTTTGGCGTTGCAAATTGATTATCGATAGCAATGTAACCGTTACTTGCACCAGTTGTATTATTTAATATTTTAAGACTTGAGAATTGATTGTTATAAATATTATATGTACCGGCATTGGCCGTTCCTGTTGATAACCAAATACCAGCACCGGCGCCAGCTGCTGATTGCATATCTGCACTTATTGAGTTTCCATAAATATTTGCATCGTTCACATAATTGCACATTATACCTCGTGTACCTCTATGTGAAATTATATTATTTGCTATTGTAACTCCTGTTGACCCAGTTATCGGTACCGTTCCTGATTGACTTAACATCAACCCAAGTGATCCATTTCCCAAGACACTGGTAAGAGTGTTGTTTTGAATTGTATAATTATCGGGTGCTAGATTACCTGTAAAAATCGAGGTTTGAATTGGAGCCATTGTACCACTAGCAGTACTTCTATTAATAATGATACAATTCTTAATTGTAATATTATCGTTATCACCATAAATACGAAAAACAGAACGCTGTGCTGCATTTGATGGGTTTTGTATCGTTAAATCTTTTGTAGTACCACCAATTGTGTTAGAGCCATCAATGATAACATACGATGTTGGTACCAAATTGGTACTAGCATTAGTTGGACTACCTATTACCCACATACCGTCGATAGTTTTTCCGATAAGACTTGTAAAATCAATTGTAGCTGTAACACCTGTATATGGTTTGAAAGTGATTGTGTTAGTCGCCGAAGTTCCGGTGCATCCTAATGACACTGCTGTATCAGAATATGTTGCATTATCCGTAAAATAAAATGTGCATGGCCCGCTCACACCGCCTGCATTTAACGCAGCAGCCGCGGCTGACAGTGTAAGATAATTTCCTGTTTCGCTTGGAACATGTGCCGTTCCGATAGAGTACGTTCCGCTCAGTTGCGCAAACGCACTTGTACAGAATAAGACTAACAGAATAAAAAGTTTTTTCATAGTTCTCCCCGATTTTTTGTGGATGGAAAATGTGGTAGGTATGTATTCATTAACTTTTTAGCATCAACAAGAGGCATCTCGTTGGGAGATATCATCTTGCTCGAATAAAAAAGTGGCGGTAAAAATTTGCCGATGTGTAGCAGATATGTCGCGTAGAGACTGTATGACATGTCTATGTTGTGAACAGCAGTAACAATGCGGAGTCAATATTATTTTTTATTCAACAAGTGTCAAGGGATAGATGACCAAAAAATGAAAAAGAAGAAAATAAATTGAAGTAAAAAAATTTGAAACTTAAATTCAGAAATTAGAAATGAACAAGACGCGAATGTCTTTTAATTTTTTAACGAAAAATGAAGGGAATATTTCTCAATCAAAATTTTCACTTAGAATGACGATTTAAATAAAGAGGGTTTTATCGGATTAAGATTTTTCGTGCACGTTACACAGAATGATTAAAATAGTGGCAAAAAAAGGGGGACGGATTTTCATCCGTCCCCACATAACCCCTTTGCGGTTTTGCGTGAGATGTTTTACTTCAACAGCGACATCTTTTTCAATTGCACAAATTGCTTTCCGTCGCCTGTTATCGATTCCGCTGTCAGCCGGAAGAAGTAGACACCGCTGGCAACGTGCGTACCGTTATTGTTCGTTCCATTCCACACAACGCGGTAGAAACTGGCATTTTGAACGTCATTCACCAGCGTCTTTACTTCCTGACCAAGAATGGAATAAATGGTGATCGAAACACGGCTTGCCTGCGGTATGCCGTACAAAATTGTTGTTGACGGATTGAACGGATTAGGATAATTATTTTGGAGCTGGTATTCTGTCGGAATTCCCGAATACGGATCATGAACTCCCAGCGAATTGTCTGTCACATCGGTTGAATCCATTGCCATCAACTGATATCCGCCGGTGGTGGTGGTAAATTGTCCGAGCACGCCGGTAAATGTAACTTTATTGATAATGTTCATGCCGTCAACATCGCCGTCTGCCGCGTTCGGTGTTCTCAAGACCACGGTGTTCGTTGAATCAGTCGGATCCGTGACCGGATACGACGTAGCGGCAGCATATGCACCGCTTCCGGTAACAGTAAGATTGATCACTTTGATCAACTCTGCTTCATAATCTTCACCATTTGCGGCAATTTCTTTCAGTGTTATAAGTTGTGCTACAGGTAAAGTATTACTGCGCGACATGCGCGTAACACTCACAATGCCCGTCGTAGCAATTTCTTTCAAGGATCTAAATTCGGACGTAGCACCGACAACTTGAATCTTATCTCCTTTTACAAAATATCCGGTGGCAAGTGAATCGTGCAGCCATCCGGTACTGCCGGAGTATACAATAATTGCTGCCGAAGTATCTTGCATATAGATGTATGCACCTTTTGCCCGCGTAATAATGCCTTCGATGAAGACTGTTGTTCCGTTTGCGGCGTTGCGCGCTGCTTTAATACTGCTCTGTGCAATACTGGTTCCGCTTGCGGTAACGGTATCATGTACTTCAGCACTGTTGCTGGTAAAGATAATGGTATCTAATTGTGTTCCGCTGACAACCGGCGTGTACGTAACATAGAACTTTGCGGAAGCATTCGTATCCAAATTTGCCGATGTCGGTGAAACAGTAAAGACTCCGTTTGACGATGATACTCCGGTAACCTTGAGCGTATCGGTTCCGATATTTGTTACCGTGATGCTGTCTTTTTTCGATTGCCCCACAAGAATTCCGGCAAAGGTTAGTGTTGACGGTGTTGCTGAGAAGATCGCTTCTTTGATAATCCCTGTCCCGCTTACCATAATACTGTCTAATTTATTGGCGGCATTATGGTAGAAGTAAATGGTGGCAGTTTGCGGTCCTTTTGCAACGGGTTTAAATGAGATACCAAACTTCTTTGTGCTGGATGTATCCATATCGGCACTATAAGGTCCCACTGTAAAGAGCGGGTTGGATGATTTTACCGAATCAATTTTTAAATGTGCAGAATTACTGGTGTTGGATACAGTAACACTGTCTGTCATCGTGGAATCTTGCCAAACTTTTCCGAATGCAAGATTGGTTGGTGTTGCTGAAAAACCAGCGGCGGTGACAACAATATTATATCCGATAGGATTCACGGTTGTGTACGAATTTGCACCATCAGCAGGAGAAAATGCAACAATACGTTCTTGAGTTGCACCATTTGACCAGATGACGTTTCCGACTGCATCAGTATTAATCATAAGAGATGTTGCCGCAGTACTTGAGCCGTTGGGAGATATCTTTTGTACTCCGGTTCCATTGGTAAGATCAATTGCATATATCCCATTTTTTCCGGCGGTTGCACTATGCACTAATGCATACACCTTATCATCCGATGCTGAAGCAGAATTGGTTCCATGATAAATTGCTAAGTCTTCAAAAATTGGAGTGCCGGTTAAATTGTAGGTTGCTGCATCATCAAGTGAATCGAGCCATACTTTGGTACCGGCAGAATTGAATTTGGCAATTTTCTTTCTTGATGCTGATGCATCGCCGAATGCAACATAAAAATTCCCCTCGTCATCTATGGCAATAGCTTTCAAATAGCCGTTGGTAACTCCAGGGCCAGTAAGATATGGATCAAGACTCACCACATTTGTTTGAGTACCTTGAGCACCAACTTTTTTTATAACATTATTACTGCCTGCCGTTCCACCTAAACAAGTATAGTAAACAGTGTCTGCTCCTTCCAATCTCACGGTGATACCACGAACTGATGTTGATGAAAATATTGTTGAGTCAATCAGTGTGTTGCTGCCAGCACTGTAACGACGCATTACAGCACCGCTTGTAAATCCAAACCCCCCAAAAGCAACGATTGATCCTTGCAATGAAAATAATTGGGTGGGCAAAGAACCTGGCCATGCAGGTGACATTGCCAATTTTTGCCGGTATGTTCCATCTGCACGCAACTCATAGATACCGTTTGGAACGGCACCAGGAGTAGTTGAACCTTTTGATATATACAGTCTGCCAAAAGCAGAGTCTGCCTGATAGGTAACAGAGGCATTTCCACGATATGCGTAATTCGTTAAACCTTCTAGATCATTACCAGCGTAATGTGAACCTGCAACCCACATGGAATCAAATCCGGTATGCCCTGTCGGATCGTTGACTGTAACTTCAAAATTGTACGTTCCTGCTGCAACTAGTGCAGAAGAATTATTCTTACCGTCCCATATAACACTGTTAACTCCTTTGGCCGGGGAAGAAACATTTAAAGTTCTTATTACTGTGGCTCCTTGCTTTATTGTTACAGTGGCCGTCAGCGAGCCGACACCTGCTTCGTTAATAATGAACCAGATCTTTGCACCGGTTCCATCAGTTACACTTCGATCCCATATATTTCCTGCGGCATTATAATCTGTAACTGTTGTATCGGAAATACGAATGCCGGAAGCGTACACATTGGCAAAGGATTGTACCGCAAAAATACAGAGCAAGACAAACAGAGTGACCAATTTTTTCATAGTTTTCTCCTTTAGGTTTTTGTAAATAAAAAATGTGGTGGGTATATCTTCATCAACCACGTATTAAATAGGCAGTAAAAAAAATTTTGACGTGCAAAATCACGGATAGTGTTACGTAGAGTAGCACTACGAGGTGGGCATAATATTCCTTCTTATTCAGCAAATGTCAAGAGTTAACGGCAAAATTAATGAAACAATAATTTTAACACACTTTACAATTGTTATTTAACGAGATTGAGATATGATTGTCTTTTAAAATTTAGGCAATAAATAAGGACTTTTTTCTTGTGAAACAAAATCCAGCCAAAAAATAAATTTTATTGTAGATATATTTGTCGGGATTTATTTGTTTTCACGAACAGGATGTTCAGCGATTTAGCAATGTGATTTCTTTCAAATAAAAAAGGCGAACCGGAATTCGCCTTTCAAAAAAAATATTTTGAATAATTTTTTACTTCTTCCCCTTTTGTTCAATCTTTGTCCAGGCATCTTTCAATGTCACTATCCGGTTGAACACAGGTTTGCCGGACGACGTGTCTTTGCTGTCCGCGCAAAAATATCCGAGACGTTCAAACTGAAAGCGCTGTCCCGGCTCTGCTTTCCCAAGCATCGGTTCCACTTTTGCTCGCCGTACGACTTGAAGTGAATTAGGATTGAGGTTCGAAAGAAAATCTTTTGTACCCTCAGCATCGTCAGGATTTTCTTTCACAAACAGACGATCGTACAACCGCACTTCTGCATCAACAGCGTCAGGGGCAGAGACCCAATGAATCGTTGCTTTCACTTTTCTGCCGGCATTCGCCATTCCGCTTTTTGTTTCCGGATCGTACGTGCAGTGAAGCTCAAGAATATTTCCCTTCGCGTCTTTGATCACCTTCTCGCATTTCATGATGTATGCATACCGCAGACGTACTTCGGTTCCGGGAGAGAGGCGGTAATATTTCGGCGGAGGCACTTCGCGGAAGTCATCCTGCTCAATGTAAATTTCCCTGCCAAACGGAATTGTGCGGCTTCCAGCAGCGGCATCTTCAGGATTGTTCGCTGCGTCAAGAGCTTCACTCTTTCCTTCAGGATAATTTATGATGACTACTTTAATGGGATGAAGAACAGCCATCGCCCGGTGTGCATGTTTATTCAAATCTTCGCGGATGCTGTATTCCAGCAGTGCCATGTCAATGGTACTATCTCGTTTCACCACGCCGATAATATCACAAAAATTAATGATCGACTCAGCGGTGTAACCGCGCCGGCGGAAGCCTGCAATAGTCGGCATACGGGGATCATCCCATCCCGTCACATGATTTTCCGAAACAAGCTTGAGAA
>JAQUOA010000015.1 GCA_028749215.1 Bacteroidota bacterium | reverse complement strand
AATATTATTGACTATAAAGACGGTGCAACATTTCTGGACGATAGCTCGCCTTTTACCATTAATAAAACCAGTTATAATTTTGAAGAACAATTGCGGACAGGCAAGGGCTACACCTATGGTGCGGAACTGATGCTAAAAAGCGATTTGGATGAAATAAATGGTTTTGTCAGCTATACCTATGCACGAAGCTTTCGAACAATACCCGATATTAACTTCGGGCGCGATTATCTTTCACCATTCGATAAGCCGCACACATTCAATCTGTTCTTAAATTATAATATTTCACAGCGAGTGACAGTTTCAACCAATTTCAGATATCAAAGCGGTCAGGTTATTACTATTCCGGTTTACGTAATGAGTCTATGGGGAAAAACACTGTCGGGATATTCAAACAGAAATGATTATCGGCTTCCGTCGTACCAGAGATTGGATATTAGCCTTACCCTTAAAAGCAAAAAACCCCCCGACACATGGTATTATAGCGAATGGAACTTTTCAATTATCAATGTTCTCAACCACGCCAATATTCAATATGTCACCTTTGTTCCTTCGAAAAATAATCCCGGTATTATCAAAGCTAAAGGTAATTCTATGTGGAGTTTTATACCTTCTATTTCATATCGTTTTAATTTCTGAAAACACTATGATACTGTATCGCGCAATGATGTTTCAAAAATATATCTGCAAGAGAGAAAGAATAATTTCTATAAAAAATATTCTTCTTTGTTCCTGTCCCATACTATTTGCTTTTCTTTTAATCTCGTGCGAACAAAATGTGACCATTGAAATTAAAACAAACGATAAACGATTATTAGTTGACGGCGAATTTACCAGTGATACAGTTGTGCACAGCATCAGATTATACAGCGCAGGCAGCCTCATTACCGGTAAGCCGCAAACAGTTGTTTCAGGCGCTAAAATATATGTCACCGACGGTATAGTGACATACGAATACATTGAAAGGAAAGACACGCTTGGATTATATCAAACAGCAGGAAGCGTTGGAGGTAAAGGAGGGCGCAACTATACTTTGTCCATAACAAATATTGATATTGATAATGATGGAACAATGGATTCGTACACAGCACAAAGTTTCATGCCGGTGCCGGTTAAATTTGATTCGTTGGTTTCAAAACGTGGATTGAATGGTGACGGTAATATGGCAGTCAATAACTATGCTTATTATAAGCTCTACTACAATGGTCCCGGCTATGTATATCCTTTTGTATTAGTCAATAATAATTATACCCGTTATGGAACAATTATAGATAAATTGGGAACAGGTGAAATTAATAGGTCCGAAAATCAATATAAAGTCCTCAAGATTCTTAGTCCCGATTCTGTAATAAGTTGCTGGGCTTATTGTTCTTTACCTCCTAAGGAAGGGAAAAATAGCGATACCATAAGTTTTATTTGTTATAATTTTACAACAGAACAATTTGAGTTCTTAAAAGAATTTGATAACAATACCAACAGCAAAGAACCATTTATTGACAATATGTATGACCAATTAAAAATTCCAGCTAACCTTCCGACGAACATTGAACCCGCCGATAAAGCTGCAGGGTATTTCTTTGTTTATTCTGTGTCAAAGATTAGTAAAGTGTTCAATGAATGAATACAATTTCCAGCACCCTGGAACGCCTGCCTGCAGGCAGGTTGCAACGCAGCATACTTGTCCGCCATCTTTTTGGCGGAGCTCCGGTCCGTCAGGCAGTACTCAATAAACATTTTTCAAGGAGAGTTTCATGAAATGGTACCACTATCTTGCAAGTTTCTTCGCCGGTCTCTTTTTAGCCAACACCGTTCCGCATTTTATTCACGGCATATCCGGTGACAGCTTTCCCTCCCCGTTTTCAAATCCGCCGGGCAAAGGATTGTCATCTCCAACGGTAAATGTTCTGTGGGGGCTTGGTAATTTACTCATCGGATATATTCTCTTTAGAGTCGGAAGAGTTTCCCAAACAAATAATTGGAGTTTGCTGACACTTTTTGCCGGGATTATTTGTATGAGTATAATGTTGAGCATTGCATTCGTTGATAAGATGCATTAAAAGTTCAAAATTATTTTTTGGGGCAGACCATTGGAAGGTGTGCCGAGATTGATACTCTTTACGTCCTTACTCTCAATAGTATTTTTTATCTCCGGATATTTTGAACAAAAGAAATTAAAACAGGCATCTGAACAAACCATCTTGTCTTAAATGACTTAAACAAAAACGCTCCCGTAAAAATGGGAGCGTTTTATTGAGAAGTGGTTGATTTGCAATTTTTTAACACACCCCTAAACCCTCTCCCTCATACACTTTCCACCACACAGAGGGGAATGTCATATACAAAATTCGAGATGTGCAAAATAAAAATCCCCTCTGCAGCGCTGGGATGAGCGCGAATGCGAGAGGGGACAAAGGGGTGTGTCGTTTATTACATCAACGCATCTTTCAAAATACTCTCCTGCTCCATTTGATGATGCTTTAATGAGCCGGTTGCAGTGCTTGCGGCAGCCGTTCGTCCGGAATAGCGAAGTTTCTGCGCCGGTAAGACATCGTCGCGGAATTGATCGGCAAGAAAATTCCACGCCCCCATATTCTTCGGTTCTTCCTGCATCCACACCACATCTGTTGCATTAGAATATTTTGCAAAGATTTCTTTTAACTGATTTTGCGGATACGGGTAGAATTGCTCGAGCCGCACGACGGCCAGATTTTCGTTCTTTGCCTGATGAAGCATCTGCATGGCGTCATAGTAAATTTTGCCGCTGCACAAAACAATACGTTTCACGTTTGCCGGTGCTGTCACCGATGCATCATCAATCACTTCTTGAAATCCGCCTTCGGTAAATTCATTCGCATGCGAAACAACCATTGGATGGCGAAGCAAGCTTTTGGGAGCCATCATCACCAGCGGGCGGCGTTTCGCGTCGCGCATCTGGCGGCGAAGCACGTGAAAATATTGTGCCGGTGTCGAAACATTGCAGACCTGCATGTTGTCTTCGGCACACAATTGCAAGTATCGTTCAAGGCGTGCGCTGGAGTGCTCAGGTCCCTGTCCTTCATATCCGTGAGGAAGCAACAGCACAAGATCGCACGGCTGCTGCCACTTCGCTTCGGACGCAGCAAGAAATTGATCGATGATCACCTGCGCGCCGTTGGCAAAATCTCCAAACTGAGCTTCCCAGATAACGAGTGAGAGCGGATCGGCAACGCTATAGCCGAATTCAAATCCAAGAATCGCATATTCGGAAAGCAGACTGTCGAACACATAAAATTTTCCCTGTCCGTCACGTACATGTTCCAGCGGAACAAATTCTTCACCCGTATTGGCATCGTACAATTTTGCGTGGCGGTGGCTAAACGTTCCGCGCCCCACATCTTCACCGCTCAATCGGACTCCGTTTCCTTCATAGGCAAGCGTTCCGAAAGCGAGGGCTTCGGCAAATCCCCAATCAATTTTGCTGTTCTCGTCAAATGTATGGCGATGTTCAAGCATCTTCACTAATTTTTGATTCACAAAAAAATCGGGCGGTGTGCTGCCGAGTTTCGTTGCCACTTCGCGAAGATCATTGAACGATACGGCGGTGCTTTTAAACGGCTGCATTGCTTCAATCTGTTCCTGCGTCACAGCAAGAGCAATTTCGGCTTTCATGTGCATCTCGCGTTTTTGCGAAGCTTCATGCGCACGTTCAAAGCGGGCTTTTGCATCGTCCATCATTTGTTGAAATTCTTCACGCGTAATTTCTTTATCCAGCATCAAACGATCGGCATAAATTTCACGCGTTGAGGGCTGTGACTTGATTTTTTTATACAGCAGCGGCTGTGTGTAACTCGGTTCATCTCCTTCGTTATGTCCGTACTTGCGGTAACAGAACATATCGATCACTACATCTTTTTTAAATGTGTTACGGTACGCCACGGCCAGCATCGCCACGCGCGCACACGCCTCGGGGTTGTCGCCGTTCACGTGGAAGATCGGTGCCTGCACCATCTTGGCAACGTCGGTGCAGTACGGTGTTGATCTTGCATCATCCGGCGACGTGGTAAAACCGATTTGATTATTGATGATGATGTGAATTGTTCCGCCGACGCGGTATCCCTTTAACTGGGAAAGATTAAGAATTTCTGCGATGATCCCCTGCCCTGCAAAAGCGGCGTCCCCATGCACAAGAATCGGAATGGCTTTTGTACGATCTTTGTCTCCGGTGCGGTCTTGCATGGCACGAACCATTCCTTCAACGACAGGATTCACCGCTTCAAGATGACTCGGGTTAGGAGCAACTTCAACGGTAATATCTTTGCCATTCAACGTCTTGTGAATGCCGTGCGCGCCGAGATGATACTTCACGTCGCCCGAACCTTGAATGGTCGTCGGATCGATGTTCCCTTCAAACTCTGAGAAAATTTTTGCCAGCGATTTGCCGATGGTGTTGGCAAGGATATTCAATCGTCCGCGATGCGCCATTCCTATCACGACACGTTCCGCGCCATGGTCCGCCAATTCATCCAGCACAACATCAACGATTGAAACAAACGATTCTGCACCTTCGAGGGAAAAACGTTTATGACCGACAAATTTTGTATGCAGATAGCGTTCGAATCCTTCGGCGTGAATTAATTTTTTTAAGATTTGGATTTTCCGTTCGCGCGTGAGCAAAGCCCTGTTGTGCGACGGTTCCATTTTTTGGATGAGCCACTTCTTCTGTTCGGGGTCCTGAATGTTCATGAACTCGACGCCGATGGAGCCGCAGTACGTCGCGTACAGGATGTCGAGAATTTCCCGCAGCGTGGATTTTGAATATCCTTCTTTGTTGGAGAACAAAAATTCTCTGTCAAGATCCCACACCGTCAATCCATAGTAGCCGGGATCGAGTTCGGGGAAATTTTTCGGCTCATCAACGAGAGGATCAAGGTGAGCGATGAGATGACCGCGCACACGGTAGGCATTAATGAGTTGCTGAACGCGCGCTTGTTTTTCAGTGTACTCCTGCGTGCCCGTTCCCCCAACAGAGACACTGTGAATATCAGGAGACCAAACCACTGGTGAAAATGGAATATGAAGATCGGCAAAAAGGAGATCGTAAAATTTTTCTTCGCCAAGAAGCAGCGAATGGATATACTCCAAAAATTGTCCTGACTCAGCACCTTGAATAACGCGGTGGTCGTACGTGCAGGTAATATTCATCACCTTGCTGACGCCAAGCGCCGATAATGTCTGCGAAGACATTCCCTGATGCGCCGCATCGTATCCGATCATTCCGGTTGCAATGATCGCTCCCTGCCCAGGCATTAATCGTGGTGTAGAAGAGACAGTGCCGACAGTTCCCGGATTGGTAAGAGTGATCGACGTTCCCTGAAAGTCTGACGGATCAAGAGCAGATTTCCGCGCCTTATCAATGATGGAGTCATACCGTTCAACAAATTCATCAAAATGAATTTCGCCGACGTTTTTGATATTGGGTACAAGCAGTGTACGCGTACCATCTTTACGCGTCATATCTACGGCAATGCCAATATTAATTTCAGGTTTCTGATCACGGAACGGCTGACCCTCCACGCGTGCAAACGATCCGTTGATGTTCGGATATTTTTTGAGTGCTTTGACGATAGCCCACGCAACGATGTGTGTGTACGAAATTTTTCCGCGAGAACGTGAGAGAAGATATTTGTTGAGTAACGAACGATTTTCATCCAACACTTTTACCGGAATGATCCGCAGCGATGTTGCTGTGGGAAGCGCCAACGATGCTTCCATGTTGTCAACAATTTTTGCCGCTACACCGCTGATAGAAGCAAGTTGTTTGTGCACAACTTCGGTTGAAATTTTTTGTACCGGCGCGGTGACCGGCGGGACTCCATGATTGCCGTTTGTCGCAACAACTTCTGATTTCTTTTTTGCTGGAATTGTTACGGTTCCGGATGCAACCACTTCGGCAAATAATTGCTGCCATGTTTCATTGACTGAGGCCGGATCGTCAAGATACTGCTGAAGAACATCCCACACGTACGATGTATTTGGACCAAATGATTGGAGTACCTGCTCAAATTTTTCTGATATAGCGTTCGCTGACATACTTTCTTTCTCTTCAAAAATGACAAATTTCTTTGATAATATACGATTTTATCACTTCTCCAACAAATACGTTTTTGTCTTGTTTTAACGACAAAACCTCGCAGGTACAAACAAAAACCTGCGAGGTTTAATTTTTGTGAGACGCTAATTTTGATTTTAAATAAGCTCGTCATGTCACGAAGTGATGGCTTTGCCACTGACGAACGTCAGCATCTACAACCATTTTTAGATGTCGAAACTGCACCGAAGGTGGATGCGCCTTTGGAGCAAAGTTCGGCATGACATCTCTCCTCCATAACGAGGCATTCCTAATATTTTGTACAGCAAAAAAAAACTCACCGAACCAGTTTCTTATACTTAATTCTATGCGGCTGATCCGCGGCGATACCAAGTTTCTTTTTTCGGAATTCTTCGTACTCGGAATAATTTCCGTCAAACCATTGCACCTGGCTCTCTCCTTCAAACGCAAGAATGTGTGTGGCAATGCGGTCAAGGAACCAGCGATCATGCGAAATGACCACGGCACATCCTGCAAATTCTACCAGCGCTTCTTCAAGAGCACGAAGTGTGTTCACATCCAAATCGTTCGTCGGTTCGTCAAGCAGAAGCACATTCGCTTCTTCTTTCAGAACTTTTGCAAGATGAACGCGGTTCCGTTCTCCACCTGAAAGCTGTCCAACAAGTTTTTGCTGATCAGTACCGGCAAAATTGAACCGCCCTAAATAGGCACGTGAGTTTACTTCGCGGGTACCGAAGCGGAAAATATCTTCGCCGCCCGAGACTTCCTGCCAAATTGTTTTTCCCGGATCGAGTGGACGGCTTTGGTCGACGTAGGCAAGCTTCACCGTTTCTCCGGTGATGAAAGTTCCGGCATCGGGTTTTTCCTGCCCGGTAATCATTTTAAAAAGAGTCGTCTTACCGGCGCCGTTCGGACCGATGACGCCGATGATGCCGCCGGGAGGAAGAGAAAAATTTAAATTTTCATACAAAAGATTATCGCCGTACGCCTTCGCGACATTTTCAGCCTGGATCACAACGTCGCCGAGTCGCGGGCCTTTGGGAATAAAAATTTCAATTTCTTCATTTCGCATTTCATGTTCTTCGGAAAGCATCTGCTCGTACGATGTGATACGCGCCTTGCTCTTGGCGTGCCGTCCTTTCGGATTTGTCCGCACCCACTCCAGCTCGCGCTTTAAAACTTTCTGCCGTTTCGATTCCTGTTTCTCTTCAAGGGCAAGCCGTTTTTGCTTTTGTTCCAGCCATGACGAATAATTTCCTTCGAACGGAATTCCTTCGCCCCGATCTAATTCCAAAATCCATCCGGCAACATTATCCAAAAAATATCTGTCGTGCGTTACGGCAAGCACTGTCCCTTTATACTGTGCAAGATGTTGTTCCAACCATGCCACCGATTCGGCATCGAGATGATTTGTCGGTTCATCCAGCAGCAACACATCAGGTTCCTGCAGCAGCAAACGGCACAACGCAACACGGCGGCGTTCACCGCCCGAAAGAACTTTCACCGAAGCCTCGCCGGGCGGACATCGCAGAGCATCCATTGCCTGCTCAAGCTTGCTGTCGATATCCCAGGCGTCGAGGTGATCGATTTTTTCCTGCAGTTTCCCTTGCTTTTCCAGCAGCTTATCAAAATCCGCATCGGGTTCTGCAAACTTAGCCGAGATTGCTTCAAACTCTTTCAACAGATTGACAATCGGCTGAACACCTTCCTCCACAATTTCTTTCACGGTTTTTGCGGGATCAAGTTCAGGTTCCTGTGAAAGATATCCAAAGGTAATCCCTTTTTGCACATTGATTGTTCCAAGGTAATCTTTATCAAGTCCGGCAATGATGCGAAGCAGGGTCGATTTTCCTGCACCATTCAATCCCAACACGCCGATTTTTGCACCGTAGAAAAAAGAAAGGTAGATGTCTTTTAGAACTTGTTTATTCGGTTTGTGAACTTTGCCGACACCGACCATTGAAAAAATAATTTTATTATCACTCACTGATTTTGGCTTCCTTTTTAGTAAAATTGCACATGAATATACGAAACTTTCGGTTCATTTCGATGTGAATTCACACTCCCGGTCATTGCTACAAACTGCAGAATCAAAATCACAACGACAAAAAGCCATTCAATGCTTCCCTTGCTTCTCTCTTAGTAGTTGCGTATTTTTTCGCAAGATTTAATACCAACAAGTCAAAAAGACGAATATGGAACAGACACTTCTTACCGTCGAAAATCTTCGCACCAACAATGCTTTTAAATATGTTGCCGATGCAAGCCTGACCACCATTCTGAAGATGTGCAAAGAAGAACGCTTTCCTGCCAATACGGTCATCTTTCAAGAGAACACACGCGGCGAACGGCTGTATTTTGTTTTGGACGGAAGAATAAAAATTTCCAAGGTCACAAAGTACGGCGCAGAAACCGTTTTGGCCCAATTAACAAAGGGAGATTTTTTCGGCGAGATGGAATTGCTGGACGATCAGTCGCGTTCTGCACGCACGACGGCGATTGAAAATTCAATCTGTGCGAGCATCAGTAAACAAGATTTTGACAATCTGGTAAAATCAAATAATATCGTTCAAGTCAATCTCTTAAAAAATTTGACGAAACGATTGCGCTCGGCAGATCAGGCAATTGTGAATGAACTTGACCGCACCGTAGAAATTTCCAAGCAGCACATTAATAAGTTGAACACACTCATTGATGCAGCAAAGTCAGTGAACTCCACGCTTGATCTGGACAAACTGCTCGAAATAATTTTAGAGACTTCAATTAAATCTATCGCCGCAGACCGTGGCACGTTATATTTGGTCGATGAGTTAAAGGGAGAGATTTGGTCCAAAGCTCTGCGCGGAAACGAAGCGATTGAAATACGTCTTCCGCTCGGAAAAGGTTTGGCGGGATATGTTGCAAAGACCGGCGAGATCGTAAGTATCCCCGACGCCTATAACGATCCTCGATTTAATCCGGAGGTTGACAAGAAGAGCGGGTACCGCACGAATAACATGCTGACGATGCCGATGCGAAATCGCGACGGGAAAATTATCGGCGTGTTCCAGATGTTAAATAAAAAAGGGGGACCGTTCACGTCGCAAGATGAAGAATTCCTCAATGCACTTTCCATTCATGCCTCCATTGCCATCGAGAATGCGCACTTGGCGCAGGAGATGGTGAACAACGAACGACTTTCTGCCGTAGGGCGCATGGCAAGCACCATTATCCACGATATCAAAAATCCGATGGGCACACTGCGGGTTTATGCGCAGGTGATGAAGAAAAAATCGGGAAATGAAGAAGCGACGAAACTGGCCGATGAAATGATTCATCAAGTCGACCGCTTCGTGAATATGACGCAGGAAATATTAGATTTCAGCAAGGGTGTCAGTTCCACAAATATGGAAGAAGTGGATTTCGGCGAAGTGATGGAAGGTGTTCTTTTATTTATTGAAAAGGATCTCACCAAAGCCAATGTTCAACTGGCACGCAAACTTAACTTCAGCGGTAAAGCAAAAGTCGACCAGGATAAACTCATCCGTGTATTTTACAATATTGCCAGCAACGCCAGAGATGCCATGCCCGAAGGGGGAACACTGACGGTGTCGACTGAAAGTCTAGGAGACATGGTCAAGATTGAATTTACCGATACCGGCACGGGAATGCCTGAAGAGGTGAAGCGGAAAATTTTTGAACCGTTTGTCACCTACGGAAAAAAACACGGCACCGGCCTGGGTATGGCTATCGTGAAAAAAGTGATTGATGACCACAAAGGTAAAATTGAAATCGACAGTGAACTTGGCAAAGGAACAACCATCCGAATGATGCTTCCGACCATACCGTGACTAAAAACGATCATCTTAATAATTTACTCTTGTAATTTTTGAACATACTGCTCAACGACTGCTAAAAGACAACTACACAGTTTCAAACAAAACTTCTTGTGGTGAAGGAACAGCTTGAGAATTTTCTGCGCTTCTAATTCTTCGGGAAAGCACAATGCATAGCACTGATGTCGCTACGGCAAGTGCGCCGACAATTCCATAGTTGGTCAGTGTCCCGGCGCTTGTTTTATTAAGAATTAAGCCGGCAGAAAATGAAGCAATACCGGAAGAAAATTGTTGAATAGAAGAATTAATGCTCATAAAACTCCCCCGTTGTTTGGGTTGAACACTGGCCGTCACCATCGCCATCGCCGGCACCATTCTACCCGATGTGAAAATCATAAAGAATGTTGTCACAATCAATGTTGCCCACAATGGAACGCGCGGCAGATTAGTCAGCACAAGTATCGGTACCATGGAAAAACTTGCCACCCATGCAAATGTGCGCTGCTTGCCAAAACGATCGGTCAACCTTCCAAAATATCGTGATGTAAACATGGTCGCCGCACCGCCAAGGAAGTAGATGTACGGTAAGTCTTTTTCTGTCAAACCGACATTTACTACCATATATGGACTGATGTACGGAATCACAGAAAATCCTGCAAACATCATCGCCGACATGAAGATGAATGAGTTAATATGATTTCGATGAGTCAACAAATTGACGAAGGCACGAAATGGTGATGCCTGCCCACGATGAGCAAGATGCCCGCGAATCGACGGCAGGACAAAGTATCCTACCACAAGCACGATGGAACTTGTTCCGGCGAGCATAAAGAATGGAATGTGCCAGCCAAATGAATTCGCCAAAAAGAGTCCTACCGGAACTCCGGCAACAGTCGCCAGCGAAAATGACGCCATCACAGTTCCCATCGCGGCACCGCGCCGGATATCAGGGATGACGTCTCCTACAATGGCAAACACCGTTGCACCCATGATGCCCCCAAATGCACCCGTGACAACCCTCGCAGCGACAAGAAATTCAAACGACGGTGCTAAGGCACAAAGCAAGTTGCTGATACCAAAACCGGCGTACAGAATTAAGAGAGTTTTCTTCCTGTCAAAGCGATCCACCACCATAGCTCCCAAAAATCCGACGATGCCGGCGCTAAATGTATAACTGGAAACGATCAGCCCGAATTGCTGAGGCGAAATATTGAAGACACGCATCAACTGCGGACCAAGCGGCATGAGAATTACAAAATCCATTAAATTGGTAAACTGAATTGACGCCAGCACCACCAGGAGCCACCATTCTTTGCGGGGTGTTAGTGTATTTGAATCTTGAGCCATAGTGTCGTTTTATTTTCTTGTTAGTAGACGAATGATAACCCATGATATTGTGAAAAATGTTCTCAAAAAATAATTCATCTCTAAGAAACAATCCTTCTTTCCAATCGCTAAGAAAACATTTCTTATGAAAGACAGGAATTCAATCCGAAGAAATTTAAAACATATCAATGTGAGTGACGAAGATGTTTTCCGGCCAATGTCGCACACGCATAGCCGCTCCGGATAGCTCCTTCAATTGTTGCCGGTAGTTTTGTATCTGTCCAATCACCGGCAAGGAAAAAATTTTCCAATGATATACGGTGGGAAGGACGAAATTGTTCCACGCCGACTTTGGGTGAAAAAGTGGCGCGTTTTTCTTTAATGATTAACGAATGAATAATTTTTGCTACAGATGCGGTCGGATAAAATCGTTGCAATTCTCCACGAGCCATGTCGGTTAACTCTTCTTTCGATTTTTCCACCAATTCGTCCGCCCCGCTAATGACAATCGAGAGATACATCAATCCTTCCTCTCCCTTACCGTACATTTTTGATTTGTTGAACACCCAATGAAGTGGTGAATCGAGCAAGGCGACAAATTCCTCCTTCATAAAATGAGCATCGAACCACAAATGGAGTGTGACAATCGGGGATGACGTCAGTGCATCAAGTGTCTGCAACTCCGGAATATATTTTCTTTGCTCTTCCATAAAAATTTTTGGGAGATCAAAATATGGAATCGCTGAAATAATGACTTTAGGCTTTAAAACTTCGCCCGTCTGTAGCTGAACCGCGTGAATTTTGGATGCAGTATTTTTGACTGACTGTACTCCGGTATTTAACATTACCTTTCCGCCGTTTCGCTGAATAAATTCAACCGCACCATTAACCAGTACGCTGCTTAATCCATATTGCGGAATCATCATAGAAGAATTTTCCCTTGATCCAAAGAATGCAGTTTTTAGCACCTTGGCGAATAATGCGGCGGAAATCCGGTCGGTCGAATCATTTAAAGCTCCGATAGCGATGATATCCCACAGATATTTCTTATTCTCTTCTGATTGGCGCAGCTCATCAAGCCATTGCCTCACGGATATTTTCTGCAGATGTTTGTCTGTATCAGGGTTTTTAAAAATCAAGTTCATCCCAACACGCAGCAACGCCAGGCGATTTGGGAACGACACGCTCTTCATTCTCAATAATCCAAAAAGAATATTGAACGGAGCAGGAAGCGTGACAGCTTTTAATTCAGCCGGTGGTTTATGCTGGTGTCGAAATACAATGGAAAGATTGTCCTGCAGCTTCACCTTACTGAATGTTCCGATTGTCTTTACGTAGCGCAGTGTTGCGTGGTAACATCCCATCATTAAATGCTGGCCGTTATCCACCTCATCACCCGTTTCAGCATGAGGAAATGAGTACGTCCTTCCGCCGCAGCGTTGCTTTTGTTCAACCAGTGTCACTGAAAATTTTTGAGAGGTGAGTTCTACCGCTGCCGCCAAACCTGCCACACCGCCGCCAATAATCAAGACATCCGGTGCGTTAGGATTGTTTTCTGTTATTCCACCAGACATTGGCAGTGATGAGGACTTTTTTGAAATTAGAGATATGAATTCGTTGTTCAAAAACGTTGAAGTCCGCTTTTTCTATATCCTGCAACAGACGGAAATAAATTTCCTGCATGATCAGTGCCGCCAAAAACAACGGCTTATCATCTTCTGACAGGTGCGTGATTGCGGTGGTAAAATATAAGCGGGCACGTTCAGCTTCAAACTTCATCAATCGTTTAAATTTTGTATTGTACGCACTGCTGAACAACTCTTCTTCGGTGTACCCGAAATGCTCAAGATCCTCTTTCGGGAGATAAATTCTCCCCTTCTTTGCATCAACGGCAACATCGCGTAAAATATTTGTCAATTGCAGGGCTATTCCAAGGTGAACAGCGTACTCTTTCGCTTCCTCATGCTTGTAGCCGAAAATTTCTGTGCAAATTAACCCAACGGTTGATGCGGCGCGGTAACAGTATACTTTCAAATCTTCAAATGTCTCATAGCGCGTCTTCATCAAATCCATTTCCATTCCTTTTATCAAATCCTGGAAATGATGCAGCGGGATATTGAATCGCCTGATAATTTGTACCAGTTTGTTGACAAGCGGATACCGAGATGTACCGGCAAGGCTGTGTTCGAACTCCTTCGTCCATGAAAGCAAACGCTGCTGTTTTGTTGAAAGCGCGTCTTCTTCATCCACAATATCATCCGCAACACGGCACCAGGCGTACACTACATTGATGGCTTCGCGTTTCGGTTTCGGCAAGAGCAAGAATGAGTAATAGAAATTACTCCGCTTGTTCTTTTCGATCATATCTGCCGTGAGAAGGTGTTCCATTATGACAGTAAGGATTGTGCAGCAATCAACAATTTATCTTTGGTTTCCAATTTGGGACGGAGCAGACGGGTATCGTATCCCTGTTCTTCGATCTTCTTCAACACTCTCATTCCGCCGTGCCATGTCAGTTTCAATTCGTACCGAAAGCTTTTAGGTACTGCATGAAAGAGCGGTTTTCCTGATTCAAATAGATTTTTCGTCCATTCAATTTTGTACTTCATCAGTTCAACAAAACGATCTTTGTGCATATCGGAGTACAAATCAATCAACGAAAGACGGTACTGTTGAAACTCGTCACGAGCAATATAGAAACGATTTCTGCGTGTATCAACAGAAATATCTTGCCAAAAGTTCGTCAATTGCAATGCCGTGCATATATCATCAGAAAGCCGTTCAGTTTCTTCATTTGAGCAATGGAAAATCTTCAACAGCAGTCGCCCTATTGGATTGGCGGAATAGGTGCAGTAATCCAACACATCATCAAATGATTGGTAGAGAACATTTTCAGCATCTTTTCGAAACGCGGTCAATAAATCTTCAAACAATTGAACTGGTAATTCATGAGTTGCAATAACAGCAGCAAGTTTTTCAAAAAATCCGTCAGAGGGTCGTCCCTGAATTGCTTGCTGCAGTAAACTTCCCCAACCATTTAATTTTTCTATCCGTTCTTGACTATTGAGCGAGCCTTCGTCTGCAATATCATCCGCAACACGCACAAACGCATAGATAAGATGAATTGGTGTCCGATATTTTCTTGGAATGAACACCGATCCCACCGGAAAATTCTCGTAGTGTTTTGCCGCTAATTGAAGTAATTCATCTGCCATAGAATTGGTCTGTAATTTCTACAAAAACGCCGAAAATATACAATTTTAAGCCGGGCCTGCTTCAAAAACCGAAGGCTTTTCTTCGATTTCCTGCAAAAAACCCAACTCCACCTTCATGGCATGTCCATTGACCTTTTAATAGTCAGATCGGAAAAACCCATGAAACAGTTCTTCAAAAATATTCTCATTATCTTCTTCTCAGGCGCCGTATTTCAGGTTTCGGCACAACCTTTCGATCTTATGAACGTCAACAGTTCAAATAAAGTTGCCCAGAGTTCGTATTACACCGTTACCCGCACATCCATTCATTTATTTGAATCTACAAATTTTACACACTCAACCGCAACAGTAACAGGAGATACCATGATAGTGGCAAGAGTCCCCAGATCAACTACATTTATTGGTGAGCAAAATCTGACTGTTACAAATTTTGCCCTTGACCAAAATTACCCTAACCCATTCAATCTTACAACTGTTATTCGATACTCACTGCCGGAACCGGCAAGTGTTTCAATTAAAGTATTTGACACAGCGGGAAGAGAAATTGCAACAGTCGTCAACGACACAAAAGCTGCCGGCATGCACAGCGTGGGATTTGGTAATAACCTTTTATCATCGGGCACATATTTTTACAGAATGATTGCTCATTCCATGACCGGAAAAACGACCGTAGAAACCAAGAAAATGATTGTGATGAAGTAATATGGTAAAACTCATTTTTTATACTGTAGTATTTTCTTGTATTGGATATGCACAACAGTTGGTCGTGAAAACGAACAACGACGTGCAATCTGTTCCTGCCACATCGAACGTCATTGCGTCAATTCAACAAGGGAAAATTGTCGTAGCAGATTACAAACCGGAAGCGAAAGCTCGTTTCATCATCGAATTGACCTCCACTGCTTCCTTAGGACAAAAACAGTACACAGCATTATCAGCACAATCACCAACGGTGCAACGTGCCGAAGTAAAACAAAAAATACTTTTGGCCGCTCCCGAAATGAAAATCAACAGGGAATTTTCAAAAGCGTTGAACGGCTTTGCCGTAACCGCATGGAGAAAAGATATTAACAGCATTCGTAACATGGCAGGAGTAAAGAGTGTCTATGCCGATGTCATTGTCAATACTTTTCCATTCACTCTTAGCGTTGCAACACCAATTGTTCATTCCTCTTCAACCACTGCCGCCACAGGACGCGGGATAAAGATAGGCATCATCGACACCGGAATTGATTACATGCACGAAGCACTCGGCGGAGGATATGGTCCGTCATTTAAAGTTGCAGGCGGATACGACTTCGTGAACAATGATAATGACCCAAGTGATGATAATGGACATGGAACACATGTGGCAGGAATTGTAGCGGGAAAATCATCAACACTCAACAGTCTCGCACACGATGCACAATTGTACTCATACAAAGTACTCGATCAACAAGGCAGCGGGCACGCTTCGGATGTTATCGCCGCGATAGAACGCGCGATGAGTGACAGTATTGATATCATTAATCTGAGTCTTGGCAGTGCAGAAGGAAACTCTGATGATGGATTGTGTTCAGCTGTTAATCGTGCCGTCGAAGCAGGAATTGTTGTTGTCGTTGCAGCTGGAAACGCGGGAGATTTTGGAACGGTGCACTCTCCGGGTATTGCAAAATTGGCGCTCACTGTTGGTGCAACAGATGCGGCAGGCATTGCATCCTTCAGTGCTAAGGGACCGGTTTCGGCGGTCTATGAAATTAAACCCGATGTTGTCGCCCCGGGTGTCGGCATTCTTTCCGCAAAACTCGGCGGAGGATATGTTCAAATGAGCGGGACATCGATGTCCGCACCATACGTCACAAGCCTCGCCGCTGCACTCAAAGAATTGCATCCTGCATGGACATCACTTCAGTTAAAAGATGCCATCCAGTCTCATGCTATTGCAATGAACACTTCACTGTTTGCTCAGGGCAATGGCAAAGTAGATGAAGAAAAAACAGTATCGGCTGATGCCGTCATTTCTCCCGCTCACCTCACGTTCGGGTTTGATCCCCCGGATGTAAATTCGTGGAGTAAAGAAGATACGATAGAGATTTACAACGCGTCTAATAAAACAAAAACATACACATTAACATCGTCTTCAACCAATCCTGCTTTAGTATTAAAATTTACTCCAAAGAATTTTGACATGGCTCCGCTGGAAACTAAAAAGGTTATTGTACAGTTATCGACAAATAATTTATTTTTAGGAAACAATAAAGCCTTTGCCGAAGGATATACAGGGAAAATTTTTGCTTTCAGCAACACCGACACGCTGAACATTCCCTTTACTTTCTTTAAGGGAAATATTCTGCAGATGACATTCAGCGAAACTCCGTGGCAGGTTGTTGTTCATAATCAGAAAAACTTCTCAACATCATTTGTTCCTAAATCTAACAATGTTTCTTTGGTAGTAGGGAAAGGGACATACGACCTTATTACGTCGTTCTACAACTCCTACTTTGTTGTGAAGGAAAGTGTGGCAGTATCGGGCTGTTCACAATTGATGATTAATAAGAATGAAGCCGTATACGATCTTTCAATGGCTCCTTCCGACGAACACGGAAAACGTATCGACCTTCTGAATCCACAAGGAATCTATTATTTCATTGAGGACATTCTTTATAAGCCGGCAGGGTTCGCATTCGTCGGTATGGGAGGCGGAATGATGACCACTGCCGTTGATACTGTGCAACATTTTTCACTAATGAGCACCAATTACTCAATCGGGTATTCTCTGCATCTCCAATTTGAAAATACTACGTCGTACACATACGACTTCGGCTTGGATTCCGGCATGACAGAATCGAAAAATATTGCCTTCACTGTTAATGACGTGCGGCGGGTTGAAACTCAATTCGACGTCGATGCAAAAACTCAGCGCATATTTCCGCTGACATGGACTTCTTTTACCCGGGGTGGAAATGTGTTGAGTGTAACATTCTATAATGGAAATGCGGCTCCGTTAACTTCTCCGTTTAGACAAACATCATTCTACGCAAACCGAACTTCCACTTCTTCTCTTTTTCATTTCAAAGAAGCGTACACGTATTAATCACACAGAACTGTCTTTCATTGTTCCTGCAACGTCCGCATCGAAACTTCTTCAGGCTTAATTTTTGCCACGCTTCCGTGCTTGTATTAAATGGACGGGTCACTTTCGATCCTTTACAATTTTTACCTGTTTCTTCATCAAAAAATAACAGTGTTACGCAATGTTCTATTTCTTTATATTTAAACCGAATTTCAGAAAGGGACTCTCATGCGTGTCATCATTCAACCAAATTATGATTTAGTCAGCACATGGACGGCATCCTATGTTGTAAAACGGATTCGAGAATTTCAACCGACATCTAGAAAACCTTTTGTCCTCGGCTTACCCACCGGTTCTTCACCGATAGGAATGTATAAAGAACTGGTACGGATGAACAAAGCGGGCCTTGTTTCTTTCCAACATGTTGTCACGTTCAATATGGATGAGTACGTGGGACTGCCGGAAAAACATCCTGAAAGTTACCACTCGTTCATGTGGCATCATTTGTTCAGCCATATTGATATTCAGGCAAAGAATGTCAACATCTTGAACGGGAATGCAAAAGATTTAGTAAAGGAATGCGGCGAGTACGAAAAGAAGATTCAAAAAGTGGGCGGCATCAATCTTTTTCTGGGAGGCATCGGCCCCGATGGACACATTGCCTTTAACGAACCGGGCTCTTCCCTCTCTTCCCGCACACGTATCAAAACATTGACCCGCGATACGATCATTGCAAATTCACGATTCTTCAATAATGATGTCACGAAAGTTCCGAAGACCGCTCTCACAGTCGGGGTTGCCACTATTCTTGCCGCGAAAGCTGTGCTTCTTATTATTACCGGATTGAACAAAGCCCGCGCCTTATCCCATGTGGTAGAAGGCGGCGTGAATCACATGTGGACTGTCAGCGCATTGCAATTGCATCCGAAAGGAATTATTGTGTGCGACGATGAATCGACGTATGAACTTAAAGTAGGAACGGTAAAATATTTCAAAGATATTGAAGCGATTAATTTGGATCCGCAGTCGCTGGTAAAGTAAATCTTCCCATGGCTACGTATGACATCGGCTTAGCATGGAACTGGGAGTTTGATTACCATTTCATCCATGGTATTGAACACGAATGCCATGCCATTGGTGTGACAACCTACCGCATTGATCCGTACAATATCGAAGAGGTGATAAAAGCCGTAAAGTCCGGGAAATTAATCTTTCGCACATTCCTCGACAGAGCGTCGGATGATGAAGAAGCATTCATCCCGCTGGCAAAATTGATTGCAAAATCGAATACTCAGATCTTCAATCCGTATGAGTGGACTGAGTATGCAAAAGATAAATCCAACATGCATCTCGCACTGTTAGGTGAAGGCGTACACATTCCGTATACCATTATTATTTCTCCGTATAGTAAAAAGAAGGAAGTTGAACTCAGTCTTACTGAACTTGCCCATCTCGGAAGACCGTTCATCATTAAACCGGCAAATACCACCGGCGGGGGTATCGGGGTTGTTCTTGGCGCCGAAACTTTAAAGCAAATTATCGAAAGTCGGAAGCATCACAAAAACGATACGTATCTTTTGCAGGAAACTGTCCAGCCAATTATTCTTGATGGGAAAAAAGCATGGTTCAGAGTTTTTTACGCTTTCGGAACAACCATAGCCTGCTGGTGGGATCACGAGACGCATGTCTACAAAGAAATGTCGCCGTATGAAATAAAAAAATTCAAGCTCAAAAAACTGCATGAAATCGTCCTTACCCTGCACCGCATTTGTAAATTGGATTTTTTTTCATCGGAAATAACACTGACCAGTGAAGGGAAATTTATCGCTGTTGATTATGTAAACGAAATATGCGATATGCGCGAACAATCCAGGCATGTTGACGGCGTGCCAAACCATGTGATTCATGTAGTACAAAAGCGGTTAGCACAACGGGTGAAATCGCTCTGCAAAAAGCTCGCTTGACTTTCACACGTGCTATTGATACATTTCACACAGATTTTTATGACATTCTGTTGCACTTTTAGAAAAATTTCGGAGGAATCATGAATCGCTTTGCACTATTTCGTTCATTGTTCATTACTCTTTTGGCACTCACGCTGACGATGCTCTACATTGGATGCGCCAGCTCGCAGCAAGCAGCATCCGAAGATGAAATGGTGACTGATACTGGTACCAAAACGCAAGCCGACACAACAGCCGTAGCAACGGAACAATCTGCTGTTACAACTCAGCCAGCAGCACAACCCGAGGGGCCAACAAACGAGCAATTGCGCTCTGAACTTGACAGCCTGAAAACTGAAAATGTTCAGCTCCAGGCCAAAGTTTCATCATCCGAGCAGGCAAACCGGGATCTCACGACAAAAGTTTCCGATCTTGAAGCGGCAAACATGGCAATGAAAAGTCAGGCAGAAACAAAAAAACCTGCCGGGAAACATCACGCTGTTAAAGCCGGCAAATCCTCATCCGATGAAATTCAAGCGTACGAAGCAGCAATTGCAAAATTCAAAAGCAAGAATTATACGGAAGCTGTCGGCGAATTTCAAACTTTGCTCAACACAGGAATTAAAGAAGACTACGCAGACAATTGCCATTATTGGATCGGATTGAGCAGCTACCAAATGAAAGACTACAAAACGGCGATTGAACATTTCAATCAGGTGTTTAGCTATAGGTTCTCAGAAAAGAAAGATGACGCACAAATAATGATTGCTCAATGCTATGAGAAATTAGGCGAGCGAGAAAAAGCCATGGCAGAGTATAAAAAACTTGTTGAGATGTATCCGACAAGTGAATATGTAAAACGTGCGCAGTCAAAACTGCGATAAGAAAACGATTCTCGTTCTCACAAAAAACCCATCCAAAAGGATGGGTTTTTTATTGGTAGCTGAACAGCTCTTCAAGAGTTTCAACATTCCTTTCGCTCTTCAGCCGGTCTAAAAAATGAATCAACACCTGCGCCGTAACGTACGCATCACCTGCCGCACGGTGACGATGCGAATGGAGAATGCAAAGTTCATCAGTCACGTCACCCAGCGACTTACTTGGAAGATGTGGAAGAAGTTTCCTCGCCAGCTTGCACGTGCAAAACTGTTGATTTGAAATGTGCGGAATCCTTCCTTTGGAGAGCGTGCCATTAACAAATCCAAGATCGAAAGAAACATTGTGAGCCGTAAAAACACCATCGCCTAAAAATGAATGAACAGTCGGGGCAATTTCCTCTTCTGTCGGGGCGTCGGCAACAAGAGCGTCATCAATGCCGGTAAGACGCGTGATAGAATACGGAATAGGAATCAGCGGGTTAACTAACGAAGTAAATTCATCCATCAATCTTCCATTTTTTACTTTCACCATCGCAATTTCGGTAATCCCGCCGTCCCTCGGAGAAAATCCCGTTGTCTCAACATCCACCACCACAAACGTTACATCTTTAATGAGCACTGCTAACCTTCTTTCAAAAATTTTTCACAGATGGTAACATCCTCTTCGCTGCCGACAAAGACCGGTGTCTTTTGATGAAGCTTCTTCGGAACAACATCCAAAATGCGCCGGCTGCCGTCAATCGCTCTGCCCCCTGCTTGCTCCATGATGTAGGCAATCGGATTCCCTTCGTACATTAAACGCAATTTCCCGTTCGGATTCCGGGAATCTCCGGGATATAAAAATATTCCTCCGTACAATAACGTGCGATGAACATCGGCAATCATCGAACCGATGTATCTGCCGGAGTATGGCCTGTTTGTCGGCTTATCTTCTTCCTGTAAATACTTAATGTATTTCTTTACACCGGAATCCCACCACTTGTAATTTCCTTCGTTCACGCTGTAAATTTTTCCGCGTTTTGGAATTTGAATGTTTTCGTGTGAAAGAAGAAACTCGCCGATGCTCGGGTCTAACGTAAATCCATGAACACCATCTCCTGTAGTGTACACTAACATCGTGCTCGATCCGTACACAACATAGCCCGCGGCAATTTGTTTATATCCGGGTTGAATGCAATCTTCCAGTGTTCCGTCTCCATTCGGAGTAATACGACGATACAATGAAAATATTGTCCCAATACTCACGTTGGCGTCGATGTTTGAGGAGCCGTCTAAAGGATCGTACAGGAGGACATATTTTCCTTTCGGATAATTGGTAGGAATTTTTAAAATCTCTTCATGCTCTTCCGAACCCATGACGCATAAATGACCCGTGTGATCCATCGCTTTGTAGATAACATCATCGGCAAGAACATCCAACTTTTTTACCTGATCGCCGTGAATATTTTCCGTTCCGGTAGCTCCGAGAATATTCACCAGTCCCGCTTTGCTCACTTCGCGCCAAATAATTTTGATTGCCAGAGAAAGATCGCGCAGGATGTTGGAGAAATTTCCGGTCGCACCGGGATGAGAACGCTCGCCTTCAATAATATGTCGTTCGAGCGTTACAATTTTATGATGTGCCATTCAAATAAGCTCCTCAATTTGAATTGAATAATTTTAATTGAGGAAAAATTAGAGAAATCGGAATGAAGAAACAAGGAAAGAATGAGACGAGTTACACTGCTTCTTGTTCTTTGTATTGCAGTTGATACAGCTTGAAGTAAATACCGCCCAAGGATAACAGCTCTTGATGCGTACCGCTTTCGCGAATCTCACCTTTGTGCATCACAATAATTTTATCCGCACTTTGGATGGTTGACAGACGATGCGCAATGACAATGGCTGTGCGGTTGGCAAGCAATTTTTGGATTGCCGTTTGAATAAGAATTTCCGTTTCGGTGTCAACACTCGATGTTGCTTCGTCCAGCACAAGAATTTTCGGATTGAATGCAAGAGCACGAGCAAACGAAAGTAATTGCTTCTGTCCCACCGAAAGCGTTGCACCCCGCTCTTTCACTTCTTCATCATATTTCTTCGGCAAGGTTCCTATAAATTTATCGATGCCGACAATGGCGGCGGCGTTCTGAATCTGATCGAGAGAAATTTCTTCGTTTCCAAGATTAATATTCCCCTTTATATCGCCCGAAAATAAGAACACATCTTGAAGCACCACGGCTATATTCTTTCGCAGTTCAGCCAGTGAAACATCACGGATGTTTATACCATCGACAAATATTTCTCCTTTTTGAATGTCGTAGAATCGCGAGAGCAAATTAATAATGGTGGTCTTACCTGCACCGGTATGCCCTACGAACGCGACTGTTTCTCCCGGTTTTATAGTGAACGAAATATTTTTCAATACCCAGTTGTCGTCAGAATAGGCAAACCACACATTGCGGAATTCAATTTCACCGCGAACTGTTTGGAGAGGAATCGGTTTTTCTTTTTCAGGAATGAGCGTCGCATCGTCTAATAATTTAAAAATCCTTTCCGACGACGCCATGGCGGTTTGCATGATGTTGTATTTCTCAGAAAGATCACGGATGGGACGCCAGAACATTTCATTGAATTGCAAGAATGCCATTACCGTACCAATCGTCACACTTCCCTGCAACGCGCTCCCCCCTGCGTACCAAATAATTAAACCGACCGAGAGCGCACCAATCAGGTCAACGCCGGGATAAAAAATTGCGTAGTAGAACACAGATTTAATGTTGGCGTCCCGGTGCCCCGCATTGTGTCCGTCAAATTGATCAAATGCTTTCTTCTCCCGATTAAAAATTTGATCCACCAGCATGCCCGTGATGTGTTCCTGCATAAATGTATTGATGCGCGCTAGATAGAGACGCACTTCACGGTATGCTTCGCGTGCTTTTTTGCGGAAGAGAAATGTTCCATAGAACAGCACCGGCAGTACGGAAAGTGAGATCAGCGCCAGCGCCCAATTCATTGCGAACATGAACCACACAATCCCAATAATCATAAATACATCGCTGAACACCATCACAATGCCGGAAGAAAACATATCGTTCAACACTTCAGTATCGTTGGTAACGCGTGTGATCAATCTGCCGATGGGATTTTTGTCATAGAATTTGAGCGAAAGATTTTGCAGATGCCGGAACACTTCCATACGCAAATCGAAAATTGTTTCCTGTCCAATTTTTTGCGTAAGGAATGAATTATAATATTGAACGACACCGCGTAGTAACAGGACACCGAGGAAAAGCATTGTCGTATGCAAAAGACCAACGGAATCTTTCTGCGCAATATTGACATCGACGGCTATTTTAGTAAAGTAAGGACGGATTGCTTCAAGTGCCGAGACAACAAGGCTCAAAAAAATCGCGAAGCTTACCTGCCACTTATACGGGCGCAGATACTTGATCAATCGCCGCATCAAATTGGCATCGTACGCTTTACCTAATATTTCATCATCCTGCATTGACAAATAATATTAAATTGAAAAATATAAAATATGAAAGTTATTATGATTTACGCATCTTGCTTACAATGGCGCCAAGAATTCGCTTCAACTCATCTGCTTCCTTAATCATATTTTCTGTTTCACTCGATATCGAACATTCTGCATCTCTGACCATACGGAGCCAATAGTGGCTTTCGCGTGCTTCTTTCAAGGCAATATTCATTTTGTTCAAGAAATCTGCCTTCGATGAACTTGCATTTGCCTCTTCAACGTTTGCGCCAACAGAAGTTGCTGATCGAATAACTTGCTTCGCGAGGATATGACTTTCTCTGGTATTCGAAAAAGTCCTTGAATATTTTATTACCGCCAATCCAAAATTATATATCCGTGGTAAAATATCTTTCTCTTTAGCCATAATTCTTTTGTTCTAGAGCTAAATAAAAATGTAGCTGCCGAAATTTTATCTTTTATATTTTTAATTTTGTATTGAACTACAGTTCTTCAAGTTCCTTTTCCAATAACTGTTTCTCGTACAATCCCGAATAAATTCCGCCGAATTCGACCAATGCGTCATGATCTCCTTGTTCCACAATTTCTCCTTTATCCAATACGATAATATGGTCAGCACCTTTTACAGTTGAAATTCTATGTGAGATAATGATGCTCGTCCTTCCATCCATTACTCCGCGAAGTTTTTGAAGAATCGCTTCTTCGGTGTACGTATCCACCGCAGAGAGGGCATCGTCAAGAATTAAGATTTTTGGTCTTCGTAGAATTGCGCGCGCAATACTTGTGCGCTGTTTTTGTCCGCCGGATAATGTAATACCGCGCTCGCCAAGCATCGTTTCAAATCGTTGAGGAAAATCTGCAACATCTTTGGAGATCTGAGAAATCTCAGCCGCTTCGTATATCAATTCACGGTACGCATCATCATGGCCGTACCGAATATTTTCAGCAATCGAGTCCGAAAACAGAAATGTCTCTTGCGGAATATATCCGATGTGTTTTCGCAACACTTCCAGCGGAATTTTCTTTATGTTGATCCCATCAATCAATAACTCACCGTCAGTCACATCAAATAATCGAGGCAGTAAATTTACCAGCGAACTTTTTCCCGATCCCGTATAACCGACAATCGCAAGGACATTTCCTCTGGGAATAGTGATGTTGATATTCTTGAGCGTCGGCTGCGACGCTTTGGCAAATGTGAATGACACATTTTTGAATTCAATTTCACCATTGATTGAAGTGATCGAGTGATCGGTCATTTCCGTATTGCAAATTTCGGGAACGGTATCAAATATTTTTGCAAGCCGGGTCATTGACGCCGCTCCCTGTTGAACCATATTCGTCACCCATCCAAAGGCGATCATCGGCCAAATGAGCAGAGACAAGTACGTAAAGAATGCGGTCAGCGTTCCGATGGAGATTTCGTTGTTGATGACTTTCACCCCGCCAAAGTACACGGCAATGACAAGCGACAGTCCGACAAGTACATACATCAACGGCCACATGATTGATTGTGCTTTTGCCAGTACAATATTTTTCTTATAATACTCCCGGCTCACTTTTTGGAATTGTTCAATTTCAAATTCTTCACGAACGTACGCTTTCACAACGCGTGCACCCGAAAGATTTTCCTGCGCTTTGGTTGTAAGGAGAGAATATTGTTCCTGACGGTCGTTAAATTTTGAATGAATAATTTTCCCCAAACGGTACACGGCATACGATACCAGCGGCAACGGAATGAGTGTCATCAATGTTAACTGCCAGCTTTTGATGAACATGAGCGTCAGCGAAAGCGAAAAAGTCATAAACGTATCCGCAGGATACATAATGCCGGGACCGAGCACGTTGCGCACGGCGCTGATATCGTTGGTGGCGTGCGCCATCAAATCGCCGGTCGGTGTATTCTGGAAATAGCTTAACGGAAGTTTTTGAATGTGTGCAAGAAAATCGTTGCGGAGATCGTACTCAATTCTTCTGGAGACAACAATGATAGTTTGCCGCGTAAGGAACAACATGATTCCGCCGACCAGTGCAAATCCTACGATGAGCAGAGAATACCGCAGCAAATCTGTGTGTTGAAGAGAGCCTGATTGAAGCCCTCGTTTTAATTCGTCTATCGCTTCACCAATAAACCACGGCATCGCTACGGTAAAAAGATTGCTCACAATAACGGTGACCAATCCCCAGAGCAGTGTTGTTTTATATTTTGTAAGATACGGTATGAGCCGCAGGAGAGACTTCATTTTTATTCAATTACGGTAAACTTTGTATATTGATGCAGCACTTTTGGCACAACAATTTTTCCTTCAGGCGTTTGATAATGTTCTATGATAGCGGCGACCACACGCGGAAGTGCGAGTCCCGATCCATTGAGAGTGTGCACAAACTCCGGCTTGCCTGTCTCGCGTGCTTTAAATTTGATATTCATTCGGCGAGCCTGGAAGGTTTCAAAATTACTGCACGACGATACTTCCAGCCACTTTTGCTGGCCGGGTGCCCACACTTCAAGATCATATTTTTTCGTTTGGGTAAACCCCATATCCCCCGAACACATCAGCAGTACGCGATATGGTAAACCAAGAAGCTGAAGTAAACGTTCCGCATCACCGCGCAGAGATTCAAGCTCATCATACGACGTGGAGGGATGAA
>JAQUOA010000014.1 GCA_028749215.1 Bacteroidota bacterium | reverse complement strand
AATGAACCGGGATGAATTTGCATGACGAGTCCATCCTCAATGCTCATCCGTGCGAATTCCATCATCATGTGTGATTCAAAAGTTGCAGATTCATTCGGTGCGATAGTTCCGTTTAATGCTTTCTGGAATAACCAATCTGCATTTGTATCGGAAAGCCGTTCAGTATACGGAACAAAAATATCGTGATCCGTTGCAACCGCACCCATTGATTTGAAAAATTCTCGTCGATTTTCAATAGCACGAATAAACGAATAATAAGAATTGATATCAAAACCACAGCGTTCACCCAGTAAACGGATATTTTCTTTCCAACTATTTCCAGCAAGTTTTACAACTCCATCCGGGCGAAATGTGGGAATGACACTCCCTTTCCATTTTGACTCTCTCATTTTTTTATGATGTTCGAGTGAATCGGTCGCGGCATCGGTGGTAGATAAAACTGCAATGTTAAATTTTTTAAACAATGTTTGAGGAAGAAATTCGGACGAGTGAAGTTTTCCTTCAATTGCATCCCAAATCTCGTCTGCAGTTGAAGCGTTTAATTTTTTGTTAATCTGGAACAATTCGTTGAATTCATATTGAAGCCAAACACCGGAAGGAGTTCCTGCAAACAGATAGAAATGTTCAGCAAAGAGTTTCCATATTTTCTTATCATCTTCTTCACTTCGTGTTTCGTCAATCGTTCGAATCCCTACTCGCTCTAATGAAATTCCTTGGGAATAAAGCAGTCTAAAAATATAATGATCCGGTTTAATGAACAGTTCCGTAGGATTTTTAAAAGGGCGATTTTCAGACAACAATGAAGGATCGACATGACCGTGAGGACAATAGAGGGGCAGATGTTGCACTTCTTGATATAACGAATATGCAATTTCACGCACGGTTGGATTCGGATCAAAGAAACGATACTCGTCAAGAATGGCATCGGTTTTATTTGGAGTCATAATAGTAATTTTTAATTCACATGAGATGTCGTTGTGACAGTTTTTATATTTCCTGAACCAGCAAGTGTAGACTGCCTCACGATCAACGAAGGTTTAAGTCCAATCCAAGAAAAATTTTTTTCTTTATTCATTCTGCGGATCAATAGATCAACTGCCTGCGTTCCAATTTCTACTGTCGGTTGATGTATTGTGGTCAATGGAATAGGGGCATACTGGCATCGTTCAATATCATCAAAACCAACAATCGCAATATCATCAGGAACTTTTAACCCTGCCTCTAAAACTCCCTGCATAAAACCGAGAGCAGATAAATCATTGTACGCGAATATTGCATCGGGCCTGTTCTTTAAATCAACAAATGCTTTTCCAATTTTATTGCCTGATTCAAAGTCGTTCCATTCATATTTTAATTGAAGTCGAAATTCAAATTCTTTGTTAAAGGGAATTCCGTTTTCATGCATCGCTTTAAGGAGTCCTTTTTTCCGCTGCTCCCCTAATAAATTTCCATCTTCACCATTAATGTAACCAATTTTTCTCCGACCAATGTCAATTAGATGTTGAGCCGCCATGAAACCGCCGGCTTCGTTATCAGTGCCGATGTAGCAAATATCCTTATCTTCGATATACGATACCATAACGAATGGAAAATCGGATTTTTGCAGCTTCTTCAAAATCCCTGTTGAATGATGCTCATGACTCATTGAGGCAATGATTAATCCATCCACACCGGTGTTAATAAAATTTTCAATCAATATTTTTTCACGCTCAACACTTCCTTCAGATTTTGACAACAGCAGTGTGTAACCTTTTTGGGAAACATGTTCTTCAATACTTTGCATGACCAAAGAAAAAAACGGGCTTTTCAAATCAACCAATACTAAGCCAATGGCTTTCTGCTTGCTGAAGTTCAACACCATGGAACGTTTTGCAACAAATGTTCCGCTCCCAACAATCGCATAGAGATATCCGTTTCGAATAAGATCATTCAACGCTTTTTTGATAGTGATCATGCTGACTTTATACAGCATTGCCAACTCTTTTTGCGTTGGAAGTTTCTGATCAACTTTCAGTTTGTTGGCAACAATATCAGATTTTATGATCTCATATATTTGTGTGTGCAGTGACCTTTTGCTATTTCTATCTATAGACACAAATGACTCTTTTCTTTGTATTACTTAGTGATGATATACCTATTTATAAAGGTATACCTAATTATAGTAAATATGTGTCTGTTAGTCAAGAACAAACCTTCCAAAGGGCAACTGCTAAGGAAGGTATTGTTTTCGTCTCAGTAAGTGACCGTCACCTTAAAGGTGACGGTCACTTTTTTTGCTCATTAAATCTTTTTCGTTTTCAATCTCAACGAATTACTCACTACGCTTACAGAACTAAATGCCATCGCTCCCGCCGCAAAAATCGGATTCAACAAGCCGAACGCCGCCAGTGGAATTCCGATTATATTATAGATGAAAGCCCAAAAAAGGTTTTGTTTGATTGTTCTCAGTGTCGATTTGGAAAGTTGAATTGACCGAGCGACAGAGCGCAGATCGTGTTTCATGATGGCAATATCTGCCGTTTCCAACGCAACATCCGTCCCCGATCCCATCGCAATGCTGAGGTCAGCTTGAGCAAGCGCGGGCGCATCGTTGACACCGTCACCAACCATTGCAACAATTTTCCCTTCGGCTTGCAATTTTTTTATCTGTTCCAATTTATTTTGGGGAAAGACATTTGCAACAACATTGGTGATTCCAATTTCTTTGGCAATAGCGTTCGCCGTTTTTTCGTTGTCACCGGTAAGAAGCATCACATCAACTCCAGTTTTCTTCAATCGCTCCACTGCTTCCCGCGATGTTTGCCGAATAGTATCGGAAATGGCAATGATACATGCTAATTTTTTATCGATAGCCACAAACACAACCGTCTTCCCTTCTGATTCAAACAATTGAGAGTCTGCTTCGCCGGCTGTTGTATTGATTAATGATTCACGAAGAAAGGATGCATTACCGATTGCAATATTTTTCCCTTGAACTTTTCCGTTCACCCCAAATCCGGGATTGGAAAGAAACGCCGTCACATCATCTAAGCTGAAACTTTTATTTTGTGCATAATCTACAATTGCTTTTGATAATGGGTGTTCAGAGTTATGCTCTACTGATGCCGCTAATCGTATTATGGTTTCAACATCAAATTGATTATAACTTTTCAGAGCAACCACTGACGGCTTTCCTTCGGTCAACGTTCCGGTTTTATCAAACACAACGACATCAACACTTCCCGCGCGTTCCAAACTTTCTGCATTTTTTATTAATACTCCTAGCGATGCGCCCTTCCCTGTTCCTACAATAATTGCTGTAGGCGTTGCAAGTCCGAGCGCACACGGACACGCAATGATCAAAACTGCAATGGCATTGATCATTGCACTGCTGAATGCAACGCCAAGAAATATCCAGACAAGGAACGTCACAACCGAAATACTCAGAACAACAGGAACAAAGATCGCCGCAATTTTGTCGGCGAGGGATTGAATCGGCGCCTTCGACCCCTGTGCCTCTTCCACCATTCGAATAATCTGTGAGAGCATTGTATCTTTCCCGACAGCTGTCGCTCGAAATTCCAGACTTCCGGTGGTGTTGATCGTTCCGCCAATAACTTTATCACCGATCATTTTCGTCACCGGAATGCTTTCTCCGGTCATCATTGACTCGTCAATTGCTGTATCACCTTTTGTGATAATTCCATCAACAGATATTTTTTCACCGGGACGAACGAGAACAATATCGCCCACTGTTACGTCATCAATAAAAAGATCGATAAAACTCTCTCCTCGTTTCACCCGGGCTGTTTTTGGTTGAATGGACATGAGTTTTCTCATTGCATCTGACGCATGCTGTTTTGCTCGCGCTTCCAATGTTTTGCCAAGTAATATCAATGCAATAATTGTTGCGGCAGTATCAAAATAGACGTGAGGCATTCCATCAGAAGAAGAAACCCAATTCGGGAATAATACGACAATGGCACTGTACGTGTACGCCACACCTGTTCCGACGGCAACAAGGGTATTCATATCGGCGTCAAAATGCCGCAAAAGTTTCCATGCAATTGAAAAAAATCTTTTACCGGAAACAACCATCACCACTGTTGTAGCGATTAAAAGAACTTTGTTCACTTCATCCATGCTCATCGGAGAAAATCGCATAAACCAATGGGTCATGCTCACCATGCTTACCATCATGATAGGCAGCGCAAATACAATGCTCACGATGAATTCTTTTTTGAGTTTAGAATAACTACCCGAAGGCGCTGAGGTTTCCGAGGTTTTTGTAAAATTATCCGTTTGAGGAAGAATGAGTTTGTATCCTGCCTCTTCAACCGCCGCAGCAAGCTTCTGAGTGTCTGCTTTCGAAGGATCAATTTTAATTGTCGCCTTCTCACTACCAAGATTTACCACAGCAGATTTGACACCGTCAATTTTATGTAACGCTTTTTCCACGCGCGCAACACAACTGGCGCACGTCATTCCTTCTACCGGAAGTGTCAGCGTTTGAATTTTAGTTTCCATATTATTCTTTCAGTATGTGACCGTCACCTTAGAGGTGACGGTCACATCTGGTTTTTCTATTGAGCAGACACCAAAGTATATCCTGCTTCTTCAACCGCTTTTGTCAGATTTTCTTTTGTTGCAGCAGATTCATCTGCTTCAACAACCGCAGATCCAATTTTCACCTCTTTTATATTCACTGTTGAAAGTTTTTTTAATTCTTTCTCTACAGCCATCACGCAATGATGACAGCTCATTCCTTCAATAGTTAACTGATATTTTTTCATATTCATTCTCCTGATAGTAATCCAAAAATAAAAAACCACAGCGCTTGCTGTGGTAATGATACAGACAATGATAAGGAAAAACATTACACTTTAAGTGCAAATAATTATACTTATTTACCCGACCTTATCAAGCGGTTTACGATTGTTTTGTTTCAGTTTTCTAAAGTCGGTCGGCGTGAATCCGGTAATTTGTTTGAATTGGTTGGAAAGATGCTGCACGCTGCTGTACCCAAGTTTATAGGCGATCTCGCTCAATGTAAACTCACCGTAGACAAGCAACTCTTTCACCCGTTCAATTTTTTGTGCAATCAAAAATTTTTCGATAGTGATCGTTTCAATGGAAGAAAAGAGTTTGCTTAAAGAATGGTACTCTTGTCCAACTTTTTTCTCGATATATGTGGAATAATTTTCCTTCAACTCTTCCAGCTTATTAGAGTGGTGCACAAGGTCAACGATGGTATTTTTTATTTTCTCGACAATCTTCGCCCTCTTATCTTCAATCAACTCAAAGCCATTCTGTTCAAGAACTGAACGAATTTTTCCTATATCCACACTCGGCTTATCACCAACTTCTGCCTCACCTAACGACACAGATGCCACGTTCAATCTGAGCTTTGTTAACTCATCACGCACTACACGAATGCAGCGATCGCACACCATATTTTTTATGTGAAGAGTTTGCATTTAAAATTTTATTCCAATGCCAAACCGGTGGACGTTCTTCAATCTTCCCCAATCCGTAAAACTGTAATCAATCAATGAGCGCGTTCCTTCCGCAATAGGAAAATCTAGACCTGCACCAAATGACAAGCCTCCTTCAGATTGGTCAAGATTAATTGACTTAAATCCGCCGCGAAGAAAAAGAAATTCTTTATACGCCAGCTCTCCGCCAATATTCAAATATTCTTTGTTGTCATTCGGATTAACCGCATCAATGCTCACCGTCAGCCGCGCTTGTTCCCCTAAATGAAAATCGTTCGAAAGCGCAACCTTAAATGAAAGCGGTAAATCCCATTGTTCGGTTTTCAAAAATGCAGTCACACGATCGGTTTCGCCGGTTGTCGTTGGATCAATATCAATTGGCCGTTCAAGATTATCTCCGGTGTACTGCATTTTGGTTCCAAAATTTGAAAGACTCATGCCAAGGCGTAAAGAAGTTTCCGGAATGAGGTACAACGTTCCGACATCGAATGCGAATGCCGTCGCCGAAAGACGATACAATGAAGAGACTATATATTTTCCGGTAATACCAAACGAAAATCGGTCGCTGATTTGCCGCGAATAAGAAAGACCAAACGAAATGTCTTGATACGAATACATTTCGCCGGTGCCATCGGGAGATTCGACCGTGGTAACTTCCTGATCGGGAGCTTTCAACAAAATAAAACTTCCGCCAATCGTACCGAATTCACCAAGCGAAAGCGACATGGCTCCAAAACTATGCTGCATGCCTGCCAGCCATTCTGTTTGACTGAAGTACGCTTGATTTCCTGAAAGCCATGCCATGCCGGCAGGATTCCAATAAATTGAAGTGAGGTCGTTGGCGGTGGCAACAAATGATTCGCCCATTGCCGCAGCTCTTGGACCTACACCAATTTTGAGAAATGTCCCCATCACCGTTCCGGCTTTGGTTACTTCTTGGGCTTGAATTAAATGTATCCAAAATGGAAGGATGAGACACAGGATCAAAAAATATTTGCGCAAGATAATCATATCACATTCCTTTTTTTAGTGCGATGGGCATCATGAATATCTTCATTATTTGATAATAGCAAAGCGCCCGATTTTTTCACCAATGCCGGGAGCATCAACATGATACACATACAAACCCGGGGCAACATCTAGCCCCTCTTTATTTAAAAGATTCCAGGATTGTTCTGAGCCATTTCTAAAATCACCGCTATGCGTTACGGTTGCAACGTGTTCGCCTGCCATGGTATAAATTCGAATAGTGCACGCAAGCGGCAGATGGGTAAATTTAATGACTCGTTCGCCTCGTCCGGTTCGGAAAGGTGTCTTCGTTTCAAAACGAGATGCTGCCATATAGGGATCAGGAACAACTCGTATTTGTTCTAAGGATGATGCCGTGACGCCTTGCGTACTTATTGATGTCACTTTAGGATATATAGTATAGACATCTTGAAGAGTCGAATTAAACGGAATAGTGGACGAAAAGTCGAACGTATCATTTCGATCAGGGGAAATTGGTACTTTCGATGAATCGGTTGGACGATAAAAATTTATTTGCCATTCAACTTTGGACAGCGCAGGCGACGCCAGCGTGTCTTTTAAAATCAAAATCTTATCTCCGTCATCCAGCGTGTCTTGCTTGCCGCCATCAAGTAAAAATACGACGCCAACTTTTGTATTTCTGCTCATATCTTGAACGGTGAAACGAATTGGTTTCGCCGGCCGGCCGAATCCGGCAATACTGTTATCAATAAAATTGTCCGAAAAAGTAATGCGATATTTCCCGGCATCAACACCGCCGTTATTAATGCGGACGATATCCGTCCGTAAATTTGCTCTTCCTTTCCATTGTGTTTTGCTGCCGTCTAAGACAATAAAATCTTCATCATCAATATCTAATTTGATACCATCAAAAATATAACTCCGTTCACCATTGATCAATGAATTTATTTTATCCCCTGAGTTGGTAACGATGGTATCTTCCGTCGAATTTGTTACAGCAAATTGTTTCTTGGGAGATGAAACAAAGCCTACAACATAGTGTTCTTTTTTTACAACGAACGGATCGATAATTTCAACATTAAATTTCCCTGTTGCAGATCCGGATGTGTGCTGCACAGAATCAATGGCCGCTTTGCTGACGCCAAGAGGAGCCGCTGTTGGGACAGCAGAGACAGCATTTGAAGCTCCTAAGTTAATGGCGTTTTCTAACGGCAACAATAAGCTGTCGCCTGTGTCGTAAGATGTAACGGCATAATTATATTTTACATTGTTGCGCAATTCTAAACTTGTATCGACATAGGTATACCGGAGGCCGGAATTATTTCCCAAATAGTAATGCACACCCGGAGCTGTTTCTGCTATTGCCGTTCCTGATACATCATCGATCTTATCAAAAATTGCCAGCGGTTCCCACATCACTTGATTGCCGCGATTGTCGGTAATCGGTTTGCCCCATGTTATTCCATTATCATCACTTCGGTAGACACGATATCCTTCAAAATCTTTTTTTCCTGTAAATGGATCAATCGTATTTTCACTTTTAGAACCATCCCAGTACAGTGTCACTTTTTTATTATCCGGAACGGCAGTAACTGTCGGTGCGTCCGGTGGTTTTGCAAATTGAAAATCAAGCGAAGCAATCTTCAGCGCATTATCCGCATTCTGGTTTAAATTATTTAAATCTGTCCCCATAACAATTGCAATGGCAAACTTTTGTGTCTGCCCGGGTTGAAGAGAAAAATATCCGGAGCCGAAAAGAAAAAGATTGTCTGCCTTTTGAGCAATAATAGGCGGCGGATCTGTGGGACCTAAATTTGGTGTAAAGTATTGCCAAATTCTTTCATCATCAGACGCGCTGACAGAACCATAAATTGGGGCATTAAATGAAGTCAAAGGGAGCCAATTTGTATCCTTGATCTTTGCCGGCTGAATGAACATAAATCCTAAGTATCCAACATTCGCAACGCCATAGTCATTGGATGATCCTGGGTCATCGTACGCATAAACCATATTTCGTGATCGATCAAAGCCGCCCCAGTCATCAGCATAATCTGCCGGTCCGCCGATATGTGGATCCCCAACCATTCCAACAACAACTTTGTCCAACGGTTTTGCATCCGGACGAAGTTTGAGTTCATAGAGTAGGAAAAGAATATCTTGAGCCGGACCTGCCGCAAATTGATACGTGCGACATGAAAGCTGCAATCCAAGTCCGCGAATTGAATCGGCACTGTTCTGAAGCGGATAATATTCAAACTCATCATTGAACCTGTCATCCATAACAAAATAAGATTCTTCATCAGCAGTTATTATTCCCTGGCCAAATCTTCCCGGCCAGCCGGTATCTTTCCACGAGGGCGGCCAAGTTTCAGGTTCATCGCTAATGGCGCAACTTTCATTTGGCTTATCGGCAGCATACCCCGGCAATGGTTCCCATCCCATAATATTGCCGGTCGACTTGATTGGATTTTGCCGCTCGCCGCCGTCGATAAGTGCATCGCTAATGATGTGAATTTTGTTTCCGGTTTTATCTAAAACTTCGGCACCGGCAATAGGTCCAAATTCATATCCCATAGACCGTCCTGTTCCCTTCGGCCATACCACCGACGGAAATTTTCTTGGAGCGCCGATCGATCCAAAATTTGCAATCAAAGTTTCTATTCTATTCCCGTGAATTATTCCGTTCGCTTTTCTATCCACACCGGCGGTTGTTTTTCCAAATGACCATGTTGAAGTACGAGAGGCATAAAACTTTTTTGCCCACGCTGAATATTCTTCCTGTGTCCACGTTTTCATCGGTCCGTTTTGGGCAATCAACTGTACTATGCTGAGTGCAATAGCGAAAATTATTTTTATAATTTTATGATTCAAATAATTCATAAGTATCATCTCCAATTAAAATCGAAAGTACGCACCGAGAAGGATGTTTCGAGGTTTTGAAAAATAATCGGGACGCTGGGTAAATTGCACTAAATTTGCCAATGCCGGATCTCCGGAAAATGTTGCCCGCCCGCTGTTTGAAAAGACATACAGCTCGTTTTGCGTGTCGAAAAGATTGTACACTTTCAAAGTAATACCAAAATATAACGGTGAGGAAGAATCAAATTGAAATTCTTTACTCACAAAAACATCGGTATTAAAAATCGAAGGTTTGCGGGCACTATTTTCTTCAGTCCCTTGCTGGCCGCCTTGACTTGCACTCCCTAATGCAGGTGTGTACGGATATCCGCTTTCTAACTTCCCAACAATTCCAACCTGCCAATTATTCTCACTGTAATCCAACGTGCCGCGCAGCGTGTGGGGCTGATCCCAATCCAAGAACACCACTTGCTTTTGCTCCTGCGCTTCCGAACGGTAGTTCAAATAGGTTTGTGCGGGAGAAGAAGCATTCCCTTCGGCAACTTGATACGTATAATCTATTGAATAGGCATATAAGTTTGATAATCGTTTCTTTAGGGTAAAATTAATTCCACGCACATTGCCGTAATCTCTGTTGGTGTAATACGCATACACGGCACCATTGCTTAACGAACCAACATTGGTCGCCAATAAATTTCTAATGTTTCGGTAGTACCCTTTCAGATAAATTGCCATGTCTTGAGACAGCTCTTGTTCATATCCCACTTCATAGCTGATTGTCGTTTGCGGTTTCAAATTAGGATTACCCACTGCTTCATCACCGCCCACAGTGCTTAAAATACCGGTTCTAATTTCTACCAGAGGATTTTTAAACGCTTCTTGACCGGTAAATAAATTAGTGTACGGCGGAAGCTGAAAGAAATGTCCGTACGAAAAATAAATTTTTGAACGATCGGTGACGCTGTGAGCAAATGAAAGACGTGGGCTGATCTTCGATTTTATCGCCGCCTGTTTCAGTGTTGTGCCGTCTAACTTTGTAAAATCAACAGGTGCCTTCGTATCGGGATTATAAAAATCTACTCGGGCACCAATATTTAAAACGTACTCTGAAAATTCCATCTTGTCCTGTGCGTATCCTGCAAATTCGTACGGATTTCCTTTAAAGATATTCCGAGATCGGCTGGTGGCATCAGGTATTTCTATCACTTCATGATTGGCGTTAAAGTCATTGTCGGGCCTCGTCCCTTTTTGCACCACACTAATGCCGTCGCGAAGAAGATCGTAGTACGACGCTTCGACCCCGGCCTTCAGTAAGTGAATTTTGTTGGGTTGGCTTGAAAGATCAAATTTTCCGTAATATTTTTTTTCAACTCTTTTACTTCTGTCCAAACTTGGACCGATGGCAAAATGTTGAAGTTCATCTTTCGGCATACCTAACTGGTTCAATAAATCATTGGTCAGACTGTCGCCACTTGGATTGTTTTTATTATACAGATATGACAAATCTCTCCCTCGCAACCGATAGAGAGGATCATTCATTGATTCGAAGGCGTAGGTATCGTTCTGGGATTGTGTATAGGATATCACTGCAGAAGAAAAGGTATTCTCCGAAAAAAATAGCGTTGAGCTTGATGTTACATTGTTCGTGGTCTGAAAATATTTAGGTCGATAATCCGGAGCCAATCGATACGCATTGGAGTATGATTGATACGAACGATCTTTACGCAGGTATGAAATTGTCGTTTTAAAACTTTGTTCGTTATAGGTAATTTTTGTTTGCAGGTTGAGCGTCCTATCCGGGTTCATCGAAACATAGCCTTTGTCTCCTAACACCAGATTGTCTGATGTGTCATTGGCGAATGTGACCCATCGCTGTCCGGAAATATATCCCTTGTCGTTAAAGTATCTTGTTGAAAGAAAAAAAGACAAACCATTCACTGGTAAACTACCGCCAATTGTCCCTTCACCTTCAAACGTATTGGCAACATCAATGTGATTGATATTTAAAAATCTGTTTTTATCTCCACCAAGCAGGCCACCAGTTTGCATTCCAAAACGTCCGGATAATTCTTTTGGTCCTTCCTTGGTGGTGATGTTAACAACGCCTGATTGTGCATTTCCATATTCTGCATTGAACGCTCCGCTGATGACAGATAATTCTTGAATTGAATTCGTTGCAACAAGTCCTGTAGAGATGGTATTATCAAGTGCGCTGTTCATCGGCACACCATCTACCAAAAACAAAACTTCGTTTGATCGTCCACCGCGAATATGTATTTCACCACCTGCCCCGACAGTAACTCCTGCTTGCAATTGCAACGCTTGTTCAAATGTCTCCACCGGCAATGCACGAAAATTTTCTGCATCGAATGTTGCGGCAGTGGACGTTGCATCTCGTTGAATAAGCCGACTGCCGACAACGACAACGGCTTCCGTTTCAATCGTCTGAACATTTAATTCTATATTGATTGTAGTTGTTAGGTCAGCACTGACTTTCACATTTTGGTATTCTCGTTTAGCATAACCGATCATTGAACAACCAAGGGTATACGTCCCCGGAGGCAGGTTGAGAATAGAAAAATTTCCATTGGCATCAGCCACTGTTCCCAAAGCAGTTCCGACAACAACAATATTCGCTCCAATGAGTGCCTCTTTCGACTGCTTATCGATAATCCGGCCGGAAATTTTCCCGGTATTCCCTGCAAAAAGAGAGACTACGAGCATGAAAGTTACCGTAAGAATTCTTCTCATGTTCTTGCCCATAGAATATTCCTTTCATTTAGTATCAAATATGTCACAGGCTTGCTATTCAAGTTTATTTTTTTTAAATACTCGCACGGGGTAGTGCGCAAAATATAATCCATTCAATTGTAACAATCAACGAGAAGATACTGTGTAAAAGCATGAGTATACAGCATTCTTAATTAACTTCATACCATTCACCATACGAGAGGTTTACATGAAAAAAATTTTTACAGCATTTTTTGTTACTGCCGCAATGACACTATTTCTCTCTCCACATACACTCGCACAAACGCAGACAGACAGCGTCTTTGCCGGATTCACCAAAGTCGTAGCGATTACTGAAAATCCCGATACTGCCCAAAGCGACCGTGTGGCGCAAATGGTTGTCGGCGGATTGGATTTGAACGAGAACGGGAAAAAAGAATTTTTGTATGTCACGGATAATACGTTTACCGGCGGCCGGCAATCACATTATCTTGGCTATTCTCTTTTCTTGTACGAGTACGATGCTGCTACTACTTCGTATAAAAATATTTGGAAGTATTCTATACCTGATACCGTGGGTGGCAGTTTCCCTGTTTTTTGTATTGCAGATTTAAATGGCAACGGTCACAAAGAAATTGTTCTTGGTGTTCAATATGGCGCAGGCCTTCCAACACCCGGTGCAAATCCCGATCGTTTGTTGGTGTTTGAATTTGGCCCCGGTGCACTTCCTACAACCCCAACAGCAACATGGAACTTTGATGCACCTGCAGGAAGCAACGTTCGACCATCTGCACTCATCGCAGGCGATGTTGATGGCGATGGTGTTCAAGAATTAGGAATTGCCTTCCGTGCCTTTAGTGCTGGGACAAAAGGGATTATTATTGCTTCGGTCACGGGTGGATTTGCAGGACCATTTACACAATGGAAAAAAGAATTATATGATACAACGACAGCCACCGCTTCTATTTATGGTTCGGCAAGAATCACGGATCTAAATAATAACGGCAAAAAAGAGTTTACATTCGGTTATGCAGGCAGCACTAATGTATATGTATTTGAAGCAGCAAAGGCCGATAGCTTTGTTCGATCTGTCATTAACCTCAAAAAAGGTACAACATTGTCCGGAGGAAATACTCTTTCGATGGAACAAGCAGACATTAGAGGCGATGGAAAAAATGAGCTTCTGTTTGGTGCGTCACCTGCTGACCTATACGTCGTAGATAGTATTAAGACACTACAAACTGCAGATTCTTCCCAACTAGTTAAACGTATAGGGAGCATTAATAACGTGCCCAAGACGACAATAAATGAATTTCGTGGATTGACTGCCGGAGATCTAGATGGTAACGGAAAAACTGATATTCTCATGTGCGATGGAGGGCGAGTTTGGAGATTTGAATATAAAGGAACAGGCCTCGCCACCGATTCAAGCAGTTATAATACGAGCATCGTGTATCAAGATACAACCAGCGGAACACGATTCCGTTGGGTGACATTCATCGGTGATAATTGGTCAAAATCGATGGGCATTTCAGCAGGTGATATGGATGGTGATAAAAAACCTGAAGTGTTACTTGCGAATCAACGCGGAGGTGATCCGCAAACAGGTGTCAGTAAAATTGTTATTCTTGAATCTACAACGGCCGTTAATAGCGTTGAAATTGGCAAGGATGGACAAGTAATCAGCACATACCGCCTTGAGCAAAATTACCCAAATCCATTTAACCCAAGCACATCAATAAAATTTGCGATGTCTCATCAAGGATTTGTCAACTTAAGCGTGTTTGATATTACAGGACGAAAAGTTGCAACGCTTGTGAACGAGTCGCTTGCCGCCGGAGAACATGTCGCGCAATTTAATGCTTCGCGCCTGGCTTCCGGGACATACATGTATGTTCTTTCCGTTGGTGGAAATCAACTAACGAAAAAAATGTTATTTGTAAAATAAAATTCTGTAATGTCGTTAAACAGAAAACCCGGGGAAGACAACCTCGGGTTTTTTATTTTGCAGAAGAGTAAATTTCAAATCAAATATAAAATCTTGTTGTATGCCATACATCTTTTAATTTAAGCTTCGGTTTCCTGCAAATAAATATCGGTAAGTTATTTTCGTATATCATTGCAAGGGAATGTGAATGTATTCCAACCTGTTCGATAACTTCGAATGTATCAGAATAATCATGGGCTTCCCCTCCGACGGCAATCAATACAGAGACAGAATCTTCAATCCTTTCCTTTCCCCACAGCCAATAACTATTCTGACCTGCAAATGCTTTCGGTAAACCGTATTGAGCGCCGTAAAAGTCAATTGCACCCGCCTCTCCGTAGTTATGAACGTAGATAGCAGTATATTTTTGTTCATCAGGAGAAAGGGTTTTAAATGCTTTTGCAACATCGGATGCAAATTCTTTCCATCCAAATCTATCAGCATAATGTTGGGGTAAACTTTTCATCTCATGACCTTCGTTCGATTTGGGCCCGATACCTAATGCTTGGGAATATGGAACAAACTGATTCACCGGCAAAATATCCATCGCAAACGGAAGAAGCATCACGCCGGTGATCATTATAACGAAACTATAACTATACCCAATGGGTTTTCGATTTTGCAGCCAGCGTTCCCATTGAATTGATCCGGCACCAAATAGCGTCAGCATTGCAGGACCAAAATATTCTCCTTTGGAATGTCCATTCACTAGCAAAATTAATAATACTGTAGCGATAGCAATACCAACTGCACGGAATTCTTTTTGGCCTTTTTTAAACAATAACCAAAATCCAGCAAGCCATAATGGAAGTGCAATGGGATTATTATTCATCACTAAATCCGTCAAAAAAGTTATTTGGTTTTGGGATGCATATTTTATCCCGGAGGCATTTCTCATGAATTCAAGGTGCGCCAAATTATTTTGTATATTCCACATGACGTACGGAAGAAAAATGATAAAAGCAGTCGCCGCAGCAATCCATGGATATTTTGATTTTAACCAACGGCGCTGATCCGTGAACAACGTCGCAACTCCAATCCCCGTCGCAAGCCACACCATACTTGTTTTATTTAATAAACCGATACCGACAATGAAGCCAATCCAATACCAATATTTTGGTTGTTGAGTCGTGATTAACCGAATGAACAGATACAATGCAACCTGCCAAAGCAGTATATCGAATGCATTCATTGAATAGATTCCTGAAATTCCAATGATGCCTGGTGCAAAGGCGCATGCTATGCAGACAAATGTACGTGCAAGTGTTCCGCCTCCCAGCATTCGCGTCATGACTCCCGCAAGAAAAATTGATCCGGCGTTCGCAAATGACGGTAACAATCGAATGGCAAAAATTGATTCACCGAAAATGGTGCGGCTTATCAAAAGAATAAATGCACAGAGCGGGGGTTGATCGACATAGCCCCATGTAAGATGATTGCTGCAGGCGATGTAGTATAACTCATCCCTGAACATTCCGTATGTGGTAAATGCATTATTATAAAAGTGAAGAAGAAGCACAACGGCAGCAATCGAAAACTCAATCGCGTATTTTTGTAGAACCTCAAGAAGTGATTTCATATGATTTCACTTTTTGGAATAAAGAAGTTTAGTAGAAATAGTAATGAAACGCTAACTGCGGCAGCGGCAGAATTGTTCCATCGGAAAAGTATGTGAAGAGGCCTTCCAACGTAAAATGCAATGCATCCTGAATCAAGAACTCGCCCCCTAACCCAACACCGGCGCGAAACGGTGCGGCATAATTATTTCCGTCTGAACCATTATAAATGTAGCTTGAAGCGACATCAAAAAAGAAACGTGTCGTATTGCTTCGCAACAAATCTTGTTGTAACTCTGCCCCAAAGGAATAAAACGTATCTGTCGTTTTGGGTTTAAAAACTCCCACAATACCCTGCACAGAAAATTTGCCGCTTGTATGGTACCGATAGCTCACTCCAAACCCGCTTGCTGGACCGGCAGAAAAACCTACGCCATGAACATCTCCTCCAAATGCTTCACTTTTTCCTCGTGAAACTTCTACCTGGGAGTACAATGGGACTGATGAAATGAAAAACATGGCAATCAAGAGTAACAACAATTTATTCATATTTCCCCTATTTCTTTTTGAGTTTCGAGTATTTGTATCTCGATCTTATTTTTCAGTTCTCAACCAGCCGAAAATTTCTTTTAAATTCGGCCGCTTACCGGTAATTAAAATTCCGATCCGAAAAACTTTCGCCGCCATCCACATCAGTCCCCAAATTGTCAGAGAAAGCGTACACAGTGAAAGGATAATTTCCCACCATGCCGGTGTTTGAATGGAGAATCGCAACGCCATCATAGTAGGTGTAAACAATGGAATTTGTGAAAGAATTTTTACCAGAAGCGAGTCGGGATTTAGCATGACCGGCACTGCCAGCGTTATAGGTAACACTAAAAAGATTGTAATGTATCCTGTCATCTGCTGCGCTTCTTGTTCCGTGGAGACGGTTGATCCTGCCATGATAAAAATTGCAACGTACATAAAGTACCCAAGAACAAAATACAATGCCAGCAGCGCAACGTGTTCAACTCCGGCATACGGAATTGGGGAAGCAAAATTTACTGCAATGAGAAGAAGAGCCCAAAACGCAATAGTTGTCAATCCTAATAAACTCAACCCTATCACTTTGCCGGACATCAATTCCTTTGAAGAACATGATGAAACAAGCACTTCAATAATGCGGTTCGACTTCTCTTCTATGACACTGCGGATAAGCATTTGTCCCGACGACATGACTAAAAACATCAAGAGAAGAATAAAAATGTAGCCGGTAAAAAATGTTTCCATAAAACCGGATTCTTTTTCTTCTCCTTGCTTAGAAACTTTAAATGTTTTGATTTCAACATTGGCGGATATTTTTCTTATAACTGCAGGATCGTAACCGACTGCTTTTGCGCGTCGTTCAAGAATGATATCTTCAAACACACGTGCAAAGCGTTCTTGATCTCTTACGTTGCCTGCATTTTCAGCACGGTATTCAACTTTTCCGCTGTCGATCACATTTGAAGGTACGACAAGATACCCGTCTAATTCTCCCGATGCAATTTCGGCAGAACCCAAAATTTTTAATTGATCAGTTCCCAAATCTCCTTCAGAAAGGGGAATAAGCCGATATGTCGGAAGTCTGCTGGGTAATTTATATTTTTCTATAAGGCGTTCGCTGAGAAATGACGTGAGAACGTGTGTCTCATCGATTATTCCGATTTTTTTTGTTTGATCTTTTTCCTCTTTCGATAGCAATCCCGGTACTACAATGAAAATAGACATGATAAGAGGTGTTAAGAATAAACCGATAAGGAATGCTTTGGTTTTTACTTTTTCGATGTATTCCCATTTTGCAACAGCAAGAGTTTTATTCATGGTCTGTCTCCTGCGATGCCATACTTCGTTCAGCATTTTTCTTTTCTTTGATAAATTGGAATAGCGAGTATACCGTAGCGGCTGCAAAAACGCCGACGATCGTCCAATCGGGATGCGGTTTTTTTAGATTAACAATGAGAAGGGTAAATGTAACAGCCAAGGCAATCACTAAAGAAATTAATGCTTTTCGTACTTTCGGATGTTTGAAAGAAAATTTTTGCTGAAGCTGAACGCCTGCATGAGCGGCTTCCTCTTGTTCAATAATATCGCTCGGCACACCGACAACATCCAAGAAAATGGAGTTCAGGGAAGGTTCAACAAACTCAAATTTTCTCAATTCAATCTTCGATGTTACAGCTTGAAGAATTTCATTTGGATGAATCCCGTCTTCGATAACAAGCTCGGCATAATTTTCATACACCATTCCTTTTTTTACAAACGGCAGCGATGATAAAAACTTGCCGTCGCCGCTGTATTCAAGATGAAGAGAGTTTGACCCGAACTTTTGCTTCACACTTTTCAGGCTCCCTTCCAGCACAATATTGCCTTTGTTGATCAGGCATATTTCATCCGATAATTTTTCTGCTGAATCCATTTGATGCGTCGAAAAAATTACCGCCTTCCCCTGCTGTTTTAATTCTTGAAAAACATTCTTCATCACAATTTGATTGACAGGATCAAGCCCGGAGAAAGGTTCATCTAAAATGATCAACTCCGGATCGTGAAGAATAGTGGTGATGAATTGTGCCTTCTGCTGGTTTCCTTTTGACAGTTCTTCGATTTTTCTCTTCGCATATTTTTGCAGATCGAAACGTTCGAGCCACGCCATTCCTTTTTTCTTTGCCTCTTCAGCTGAAATACCTCGCAGTGTGGCAAAGTATACGATCGTATCAAGTAAACCGTTTTTTTTATACAACCCGCGCTCTTCCGGGAGGTATCCAATTTTGTTGCGGATGACATCGTTAAATGTCTCGCCGTCGTACGTCACCGTGCCTCGATCAGGTGTTGTAATGTGAAGAAGCATTCGAATGATGGTGCTTTTCCCAGCTCCATTCGGGCCGATGAGACCAAAGATACTGCCGCGTTTCACTTCCAACGATGCATCCTCAACGGCAAGCACGGTTGCAAATTGTTTGCGAAGGTGTTCTGCTTTAAGCATTAATTTTTCTTTTTAGATTTTTTGGAAACGATGGCTTCGATTTGTCGAAGATGGTTGAGATCGTGCCCCGCTTCAAGATTGATAAGGTGAGAGATGGATTCTTTTCCCCGTTCAGCATGCATTCCAAAATTTTCAAATTTTTCTTTCGGCAATCCTTTAATGAACTGCAAATTCGCCTCGCGCAAAACGGCGTAAAGAGTTATCATCTTTTTTACATCGGTACTATGATATCGTGAATTTTTTGCCCATGCATCTTGTTCAAACGGCTGAATCGGGACTTCATTTTTTTCAACGATGATTCGGAATCTCCATCCGTTCACAAGTTCTGTCTCGGCAAGATGCGCAACTATTTCTGCAATGGACCATTTGTTTTCCGATGGCTTTTTATAGATTGCTTTTTTGCTCAACTTTCCCAAAATCTTTTTAATTTTTTGAGGTGTTGTTGAAAGAATTTTTAGAGGATCTTTTCCTTCAAGATTTCCCAAAATTCTGGCACTATATTGCTGCGGAGTTTCCATAGATTTTTTTCAAATGATGGTTGATAAGAAAATTTACGGCGTTAATCGATAAATCATTCGCGGAAATGGGATCGTTTCGCGCACATGATCTAATCCGCAAATCCACGATACGGTGCGTTCAATGCCAAGTCCAAATCCTGAATGCGGCACTGAGCCATACCGGCGCAAATCAAGGTACCAATCGAATGCTTCCTGCGGAAGATTATGCTCTTTTAATCGCGCAAGCAGAACATCATAATCATCTTCGCGCTGGCTGCCGCCGATAATTTCTCCGTACCCTTCCGGCGCAAGCACGTCAACTGCCAGCGCAACCTTCGGATTGTTGGGATCGCGTTTCATGTAAAAAGCTTTGATCTCTGAGGGATATCGGTGCACCATCACCGGACGGTCGAATTGTTCGGAGACAACCGTTTCATCCGTTCCGCCAAGATCGTTCCCCCATACAAACGCTATACCTTTCTTGTGAAGAATTTCCACCGCCTCATCGTACGAAATTCTCGGCAACGGCCGTTTCACTTTTTCTAAAACAGAAATATTTCGTTCTAAAGATTTTAATTCAGGCATACGGTTTTTGAGAACGCTTGTTACAATATGCTCCAAAAATTCTTCAGCCAGGTCCATGTTGTCATTTAGATCGTTAAAAGCAACTTCAGGTTCGACCATCCAAAATTCAGTCAGATGCCGCCGTGTTTTCGATTTCTCTGCGCGGAATGTCGGCCCGAACACATACACTTTTCCAAGGGCCATCGCTCCTGCTTCGCCGTACAATTGTCCGGATTGTGTCAGATATGCTTTGCCGAGATCAAAATATTCTGTTTCAAACAATGTGCTCGTCCCTTCGCAGGCGGCGGGAGTAAAGATTGGCGCATCGAGCAATGTGAAGCCCCGGCTGTCAAAGAATTCACGGATTGAACGAACAATTTCGTGACGCACGCGCATGATGGCATGCTGCCGAGTTGAACGAAGCCACAAGTGACGGCGATCCATTAAAAAATCTGTGCCGTGTTCCTTCGGCGTTATAGGATACTCTTTTGCAATCGAAATAATTTTCAGATCGGTGACATCCATTTCATAACCGCCGGGAGCGCGATCTTCTTTCCGAATCGTTCCGCTCATCATCAGTGCCGATTCCTGCGTCAGCTCATTACACCGGTTAAATATTTCTTCACTGACATTGGCTTTCACGACAACACCCTGACACATTCCGGTGCCGTCGCGAAGAATTAAAAATTTTATTTTTCCGCCAGAGCGCTGGTTGTAGAGCCATCCTTGAAGCGTTACCTGTTGCCCCACGTGCTGAGATAAATTTTCGATATAGATTTTGGACGCCATAGAATTCCTTTATGTTAATATTCCTGCAAAATATAGTAAAACATAGAGCGATCTACAAAAATAAAAAGCGCTGACTTTCACCAGCGCTTTCTCTAAACTCCATGTATCTCGCTGTAAAATAGAGATCAACTCATTTCAAGCATTCGTTGAATAGGTTTCAGCGCACGTTGAAGCAAGTCAGCATTCATCTCTATTTGTGGCGATTTGTGCTTCATGCAGAGATACAATTTCTCCATCGTGTTGCGTTTCATGTGAGGGCATTCATTGCACGCACAGTTTTCCTCGGGAGGAAGCGGAAGAAATGTTTTCCCCTTCGTCGTCGTTTCCATCTGATGCAAAATTCCCGCTTCCGTGGCAACGATAAATTTTTTGCGTTCCGAAGTCTGGACATACTTCAGCAAAGCACTTGTTGAACCGATAAATTTTGCTTTGGACAAAAGATGGTCTTCGCATTCCGGATGAGCAATCAATTCAGCGTCGGGATGTTCAAGCTGTAAACCGATAAGCTTTCGCTCACTAAAGGTTTCGTGAACAATGCAGCTTCCATTCCACAGAAGCATGTCCCGCCCTGTCTTTTTCTTGAGATACGCGCCAAGATTTTTATCCGGTGAGAAAAGAATCGGCTGGTCTTTGGGAATTTGATTGATAATTTTTTCGGCACTGCTGGACGTGCAAATAATATCACTCAACGCTTTCACTTCCGCCGAACAGTTGATATATGTAATGGCAACATGATTTGGGTGTTCTTCCCGAAATTTTTTAAAGAGATGCGGAGGACATCCGTCAGATAATGAACATCCTGCCAGAAGATCGGGAAGCAAAACCGGTTTGTTGGGATTTAAGATCTTTGCGGTCTCTGCCATGAAGTGAACACCGCAAAATACAATCACATCAGCATCAGTCGATGCGGCTTTACGAGATAAGTCTAAGCTGTCACCGACAAAATCAGCGAGATCCTGAATCTCTGATTCTTGGTAGTAATGGGCAAGAATGACAGCGTTGAGGCTTTTTTTGAGTTTGAGAATTTCTTTTTCAAGTACTTGTGGTATCATACTTCATTAACGTACTTACAATTTTTCCGAATAACAAATTGCAGATTTCGCTCCCTTATGTTTCGCGCGGCGTGTAATCTTTCAGTTGAACTTTTAAAGCTTCGATGACCTGTTCAACCGTTATAGACGTAATTTTTTTATCCGCTGCTCGAACCGCAATATGTCTTGCATGCGGCGGTTTCCAAACAGCCGGATCGTTTAAACTATGAAATGATACCGTCGGGACACGCATCGCCGACGCAATATGAAGAGTGCCGGTGTCGTTGCACAAAAAAAGGCGCATCTGTTTAATGAATGCTGCGGCGACACGTATCGGCATGACCGGAGCTGAAACAACTTTATTTTTTAAAAGTGAAATTAATTGTGTCCGTGCATCCACTTCATTCGGTCCGACGATCAAGATGATTTCGCATTCATAGTGATCTTTCAACCAATCGATTACTTTGGCTAACTTAGCAAACGGAAACCGGCGTGTATTATCAAGCGTGCCAAAATGGACTCCAATGGTTACCTGCGAACTGTGAATGCCGAGCGAGTGAATGATACTCTCTGCTTGACCCCGTTCTTCGTTTTCAAGTTCAAGGTCATATTCAAATCCATCCGGCTGAACACCGAGCGCTCGAATAATATCCAGATTATGTTCAATTTCTGTTTGGATTTTATATGACCGCGGTGTAATGACATTATAAATTTTTTCTCCGGTATCCGGTGCGGCTTTAATGTGGCTGGGACCGACAATGTATTTTGCTTTGCTCAATACGGCAATAATATCCGACGACAGAGAACGGGAAACGGTATTCAATACAATGGCACAATCGTATCCGCCGTCCCGCCGAAGCTGACTCCAAAATCCTTTCAGTGTAGGCCAATTCCATTTTTTGAAGTTTTCGTAGAAGACAATGATTTCATTGACGTTTGGATTCTCCCACATCATCGGCGCGGTGTATTCGCGGACGACAACGCCGATATACGCATTCGGAAATCTTTTGCGCACTGCTCGAATGGCAGGAGTGGTAATTAACAGGTCGCCAAGCTGATCATGCTGGCGAACGATGAGAATACGTTTGAAGAGATTGACCGGAACATCACGAGGAGCAATTTTTTTTTCAGGACGGAAAATCCCGATCACCTGAACAAGAAATTGTTTGAGAAATTTTTCGACGGCTTCCATAATAATTTCCACTGTCATTTTTTATCGGAAACATCTTCGTAATCAATATCCTGTACATTAGTGTACGGTTGTTTGCCCTGGCGTGGTTGAACAGGGTGCTGCGGAGGTGCAGGCTGGAATAAATTCCGAAGCGCCCGTAACACAGCACCTAATATTTTTGCTAGAATAAATCCGATAATCAGCCAAGCGATAAATCGGACCATTGCTACCCTTTCGCTTTCGATTTTGGGTTATAGTACTCAACAGGTGCTTTATCAGTTCGGAGAATTTGCTGCATCAGATCTTCAAAATCTTCCGGATTACTGACAAAGTCTATTTCCGTTGCATTGATGATCAACAGCGGAGCTGTTTTGTAACGGAAGAAGAAATAATTGTATGCTTCATTCAAATCCTTAATGTACTCACCGGGCATATCTTCCTCGAACGGTCTTCCTCTGCTCTTGATGTTCGACATCAAACGATCGACGCTCGACTGTAAATACACGACAAGGTCAGGCGTCGGAATATTTTTTTCAATCGTGGTGACAAGTGTTTCGTACAATTTCAATTCATCATCCTGAAGCGTTAAGTACGCAAATATTTTATCTTTGTCGAAGATATAATCAGAGACGATGTATCGTTGAAAAAGATCTCCCTGGAAAAGCTCTTGCTGTTGTTTGTACCGGCTTAACAGAAAAAATATTTGAGTTTGAAATGCGTAATGGTCGGGATCATCATAAAAGTTTCCCAAAAATGGGTTCTCTTCAAATTTTTCAAGCACTAGTTTCGCATTCAAACGCTCGGTAAGCATTTGAGCGAGCGTCGTTTTGCCCGCACCTATCACCCCTTCAATGGCAATGTATCGGACGTCAGTGGGTCGGGTCTGTAATTGAATCATTGATGAGTGCAAAAAGTTGTGTGGTGTAGAGTTCTGAATAGTGGATACCGTGCATATCCGTACTTTCGTTATTCAACTCCGTTATGGTTTTCTTCAGCACAGGGTGGATCACATCAGGTGCAATTTCAGACAACGGCTGCAGGACAAACTTCCGCTGGTGAACTTCTCGATGAGGAATTTTCAATGTGTCAGAATCTACGACAAGATCATCGAACAAGAGAAGATCAATATCAATTTCACGCGGACCCCAACGCACCGTTTCTTTTCTGCCGATGGTTTGTTCCAGCGCTTTAATTTTTTTGTGAAACAGTTGAAAATCTATTCCGGTATGGACGCACATAGCTAAATTTAAAAAATCATTCTGTGCAACATCACCTACCGGTTCTGTTTCATACACCTCGGAGACTGTTTCAACGGATGTTTGTTCGAATCGCGCAATACTTCGTATGGCATCTGCAAGATAGGCAACACTGTTGCCGACATTCGATCCGAGGCCAAGATAGACTGTGTGTTTCATCGTTCTGTTTCGATTTCTACTTCAATAGAATCAACAACGCCGTGAATCGGTGCGCCCGGTTTTCGAACACGGATAATGGTTTTTTGAACAGAGTCAAAATTTTTAATAATGCCCAAACCGATAGAATGAGCAAGGGCTTCAATCAAATAATATTTTCTTCCCGTGACAATCTTTTTCATCAGCGCATAGACCTTTTCATAATTCACCGTTTCGGCAAGATGGTCGCTTGTTTTTGCTTTTGATAAATCGCAGTGCAGCTCAACATCAACCTCAAATTTTCCGCCGAGATTTTGCTCGTCTGATAGTGCGCCATGGTACGCGTAAAAGACTGCATTGTGAAGTTTTATGATGTCAAGTTTTTTCATGCATGAATATATTTAAGCATTATCCGAGAAGCAATTTTTTAGTGGAGGCGTTCAAGAGCCAAACGGATTCTTCTCGCCGAGGTTTCTTTGCCAAGCACTTCCATCATATGAAATAACGACGGTCCATGACCTACGCCTGATATAGCGAGCCGCAACGGATGGATCAATTTCCCCGCTCCAACGTGGAATTCTTCTGCGGCAGATCGTAATGCTGCTTCAATAGATGCAGCGTCGAAGACATTCAGTGCTTCAAATTTTTCTTTTAATTTTTGTAAGTAATTCAGAGAATCAGCCGTCCAATTTTTTGCTTTGGCTTTTTCATCGTATGTCGCCGGATCTTCGTAGAAATAGGCACACTCTGTAACAAAATCACTCAACACAACAACTCGTTCCTTCATTAACGCAATGACTTGTTTACGATACTCATCGGAAAACGAAGTCCAGCCGCGCTCATCAAGCAAAGGTTTTACCAATGCTAGAAGGTCGTTCTCGTTCTTCAATTTCATGTGCTGCTGATTCAGCCAATTTAATTTTTCGATATTGAACACCGAACCGGATTTATTGATGTGCTCAATTGAAAATTCTTTTATCAAATCTGCCAACGGAAAAATTTCTCTTTCGTCACCCGGATTCCATCCCAAGAATGCAACAAAATTGATGAGCGCTTCTTTCAAATATCCCTTAGTGCGGTAATCTTCCACCGCCACATCGCCTTGCCGCTTGCTCAATTTGCTCTTATCGGGATTGAGCAGCAACGGAAGATGAGCGAACTGCGGTAATTCCCAACCAAATGCTTTGTAGAGAAGTACATGTTTCGGCGTACTCGGCAGCCACTCTTCACCACGTATGACATGACTTATCTCCATCAGATGATCGTCCACTACCACGGCGAGATGATACGTCGGAAATCCATCCGATTTTAAAATAACTTGGTCATCCAAAATTTTGTAGGCAATGGTTACTTTCCCTCGAATCAAATCATTGAACGTCAATTCTCCGTCGAGAGGAATTTTCATTCGCACAGTGTGCTGTTCACCCGATGCTGCCCTTTTCGTCGCTTCGTCAAACGGAATAGTCCTGCAGTGGCGGTCATAAATTGTCGCTTCCTTCGCCTCCGCTTGTTTTTTCCGAAGCTGATCCAATCGTTCCGATGTGCAAAAACAGTAGTACGCTTCACCTTTTTCCAACAATCGCTGAACGTGATCGTGATAAATCTTTAATCTCTGGGACTGAATGTAGGGGCCGTACTTTCCTTCTTTGCCCGGGCCTTCATCAAATTCCACACCCGCCCACCGGAGTGACTCAATTAAATTTTCAATTGCTCCTTCCACTTTACGAGATTGGTCAGTATCTTCAATGCGTACAATAAAAGAACCGCCGTGGTGTTTGGCTAATAGAAAATTATAGAGTGCGGTGCGTAATCCGCCGACGTGTAAATAACCGGTAGGACTTGGTGCAAATCTGACACGAACTGAATTCATTACAACGAAAAACCTTTCTATCTTTCTGAATCATTCACTAAAGAGAATGAATAGTTTTATAACTTTCTGAACAAAAAATACCAAACTTTTGGCTGACTTCCAACCTTAACATGATCAACTCCATACGACAGATAACCACGCTTGATGTTCCGGAACTTGAGCCGTATCATTCTCTTCGGCGACCGATTGAGCACCTGCAGCAGGGAATTTTTATTGCCGAAGCAGAAAAAGTTACGTTGCGGTTGTTAGAAAGTACATTGACCGTATACTCAATTCTTTTATCGAATGATTGGTTTGAAAAACACAAGCAGTCAATCGAAATGAACCCGTGCAACATTGATGTTTACGTTGCAGAAAAAAAATTGCTCGAAACAATCGTCGGACATCGGCTTCATCAATCAATAATGGCGCTGGCAAAAATGCCCGCGGCACTCCCCATTGATGAATTACTGCAATCCAAAAAGCAACAATCATTAACCGTACTCGTGGATGGCATTACGAATGCGGAGAATATGGGTGTTATTGCAAGAAATTGTGTCTGCTTTGAAGTTGATGCCTTAATTGTTCTGTCAAGCTCGTGCGATCC